>CAYZPI010000005.1:0-71072 GCA_964480085.1 uncultured Bacteroides sp.
ATATACCGGGGTTCTCTCCGGGAAGAGCATTACCTGTAAAGAATCCTTGTTTGTGGTTGCTTTCAATAACTCTTTACCTTCTGTTCATGATGTCGAAGCCGGAATTATGGATTTGGTATACCATGCTCCGGCGGAACGAATGGATCTAATTCTCAAAAGTCTTAGTATGGATTTAGACAGGATAGTAACATTGCATAATGATAACAGGAAGAAAAAATTTATATTCCCTTTTTTCCCATTAATTCCATAAGCATAACACCCAATCTTACTCCCTAAATTGGGTGTAAAACTGGGCGTTATTTGCTTAATTACTTGATTATCAAGCTTTATTGTGGAGCTGGAGGGGATTGAACCCTCGTCCAAACGCGGAATCAATATGCTTTCTACGTGCGTAGTCACCGCTTGGTTTTCGAGCTATGGCAGGTCGGGACGTCCAACCATAACCTTATCCTCTAAAATTTCAGAGAAGCCACGAGGAAGGGCTTTTCCTATTCCCGATTTAGCTGCACCACCTTGTCGATTAGTCTCGGGACCAGGACAACCGGGTGATGTCTCGTCCTCCGCAACTGTTGCGGGGATAAAGCTAACTTACTATACTTCGGTTAGGCAGCGAGAGCGTAATTGTTTTCGCCATTTAAAATTTTGATGTCGGATATTATAGAGCACAGCCATCATCGCTCTGCACGCTTACATACCGCTTCTACACGCTGTCAAAGCCAATCAGCCCCGGTATTTTTTGTAAGTAACTACAAAATTAGAATTTTAATTTTGAATACGCAAATTTTTATACCTATTTAACATTATTTTTTATAAATAGCTGAACAGTTACATTGAGAGTAATCCCTCGACTATAGATAAAAACGGCCGCGAATAATCGCGGATCCTCAGTGTTATTTCTTCTTCTTAACGGGTTTTTCCTCCTCTACATTAATGTGGCGGTGGGATTGGTCCCTGAGAACGTTGAGCACTATCTCATTAATCATCACCTTGAGCTCGTCGATAAACTCCGCGGCCGAGTATTGACCTCTCTCGATACGACGGAGCTTGTTTTCCCAGATACCTGTAAGCTTGGCGCTTTTGAGCAGCTCGTCGTGGATCGTTCCTATTAGGTCGATACCAGCTTGCGATGCCATTATGCTTTTTCGCTGGCGGTAGATATAGCGGCGTTTGAAGAGCGTCTCAATGATAGCTGCCCGCGTAGAAGGACGACCTATGCCGTTCTCTTTCATAGCCTCGCGCAGAGTCTCGTCGTCGACTGTCTTTCCGGCGGTTTCCATCGCGCGGAGGAGGGTACCCTCAGTGTAGTATTTAGGCGGCTGGGTGGTCTTCTTCGCCGAAAATGGAGCATGCGGTCCTGTCTCACCTTTCACAAATGGCGGAAGGATCCTGTCGGTGTCCTCAGCATTGGAAGAATCAGATTTATCCATATTATTGTCCGATGCATATAGCACTCGCCATCCGGGATTGTTGATGACCTTCCCGGTGACTTTAAAGCCCACATCTTCGGCCTTGCCATTCACTGTAGTGGTTGTGAAAGTGCAGTCGGGATAGAAAGCAGCGATAAACCTGAGGGCTATCAGATGATACATCTTGCGCTCATCACCAACAAGAACCGTTGGCGACTCACCGGTTGGAATGATTGCGTGGTGGTCGGTGACCTTGGCGTTGTCGAACACCTTCTTGCTCTTTGGAATTTTCCCTGCGAGCACCGGTGCGGTGAGTGGCGCGTATGGAGTCATTGCGCGGAGAATTACCGGAACCTTGGGATAGATATCCTCGCTGAGGTAAGTGGTGTCGACGCGCGGATATGTAGTGACCTTCTTCTCGTAGAGCGACTGGATAAGACGCAGCGACTCGTCGGCCGACCATCCCCATTTCTTGTTGCACTCCACCTGAAGCGAAGTGAGATCAAATAAATGTGGCGGAGCCTCCCTACCTTTTTTTTCGGCTACATCAGTGACAATAAAAGGATAGCCGGCAATGCGTTCGATCACTTTATTGACATCTTCCTCACTCTTGTATTTCTTTCCGGAAGCGCTGAATGTTACTTCACGATAATTTGTGCGCAGCTCCCAATAATCCTGTGGCTTGAAATTCTGGATCTCAAAATGACGCTGAACGATCAATGCCAGCGTAGGCGTCTGCACCCTGCCAACCGACAACACATGGCCGGGAGAAGAATATTTCAAGGAATAGAGACGTGTGGCGTTCATGCCCAGAATCCAGTCGCCGATAGCGCGGGACAGACCGGCATAGTAGAGGTTGTTGAAATCGGATTCCGGACGGAGAGCGGCAAAACCTTCGCGTATCGATTCATCGGTAAGCGAAGAAATCCACAGACGCTTAACCGGGCACTTGATTCCCGCCTTCTGCATAACCCAACGCTGTATAAGCTCACCTTCCTGTCCGGCATCACCGCAGTTGACAACTTCCTGCGCCTCCGCGATCAGGGATTCTATGACCTTGAACTGACGTTCGATCGATTTCTCAGGAATAATCTTGATTCCGAATTTAGGAGGAATCATGGGAAGAGCACCAAGCGACCAGTGCTTCCAATAGGGAGTATAGTCGTCAGGTTCCTTGAGACAACAAAGGTGTCCGAATGTCCAGGTCACTTTGTATGGACATCCCGGCTCACCTTCATAATATCCGTCGCGACGGATTGAAGTGCCAAGGATAGAGGCGATATCCTTGGCGACACTCGGTTTCTCTGTAATGCAAAGTATCAAAGTCCTTTGGATTTAGCATCCTGCCATAAAGCCTCCATCTGATCCAACGTGAGATCCTTGATATTCCGGCCTGATTCCCTGGCTTGCGATTCGATATAATTGAAACGGCGTATAAATTTACGATTGGCGCGTTCGAGAGCATTCTCCGGATTAACCTTGTAAAGGCGCGCAGCATTGATGAGGGCGAACAGCAGGTCGCCGAACTCCTCCTCGATACGTCCGGAATCATGCCGGTCGATCTCTTCCTGCACCTCACGGTACTCCTCGCCCACTTTCTCCCACACATCGTGAGGCTGCTCCCAGTCAAAACCGGCATTTGCAGCCTTTTCCTGAATCCTGAACGCCTTTACCAACGAGGGGAGAGCCTGCGGCACACCATCGAGCACCGAGCGGTTGCCATCCTTCTCCTTGAGCTTGATCTGCTCCCAGTTCTGTTCCACCTGATGAGCATCATCGACATGAGTGGTGCCAAACACATGGGGATGACGGAAAATCAGCTTATTGTTGAGGGCATCTGCCACATCGGCGATATCGAAGCTGCCCTTCTCCTCTCCTATCTTAGAATAGAAGAATATGTGGAGGAGGACATCGCCAAGCTCCTTACAGATATTCTTATTGTCGTCATCGAGCAGAGCCTGGGCAAGCTCGTAAGTCTCCTCAATGGTGTTGGGACGTAAGGATTCGTTGGTCTGCTTTGCATCCCAGGGGCATTTCACACGCAGGATGTCGAGGGTGTCGAGCACCCGGCCGAGGGCCTCAGTCTTTTCATTACGGGTGTGCATATAGATATGGTATAAAAAGATGGAAAGCCGGGGCTTTCCATCTCATTGTTATTATTTGTAATTTGCGATTCCCTGATTGAGCCATTCTACAAACTCCGGAACGCTCTCGTTGTAGTCGCGTGGCGGAACGAGGGGCTGCCCTTTATCGTTGAGAAGCACGTAGTAGGGCTGGGAGTTGATGTTGAACTTGTGGCGCTGGAGATAGCTCCACTTGTCACCGTAAGTCTTCAGCGTAACATCTTTATCGTTCTCAGTGACTGTGATGGGTTGAGGAAGCGGTTTTTTCTCATCGACATACAGGCGGATAATCACAAAATCGCTTTCGAGGATAGACCGCACCTCAGGGGTATCGAACACAGCCATCTCCATCTTTCGGCAATTGACACAGCCATAGCCCGTGAAATCGACGAACACCGGCTTGCCTGCCTGCTTTGCGAAAGCCATGCCTTCGTCATAATCATCGAACTCCTCATAATCTCCTCCATAAAGGTTAAAATCCTGTGTAGCCAAAGGAGGGGCAAAAGCACTGATGGATTTCAGCGGCGCGCCCCAAAGGCCCGGGATAAGATATACGGCAAAAGAGAAAGAAATCACGGCAAGGAAGAATCCGAGTACCGACGAGTGCTGCGACGGGCTATCATGGGAGAAGCGGAGTTTACCAAGAAGATACATCCCGAGGAGGATGAACAGCACAATCCAGATGGCCACAAACACCTCGCGGTCGAGCAAACGCCATCCGTAAGCGAGGTCGGCTACGGACAGGAACTTGAGCGAAAGGATAAGCTCAATGAATCCGAGGACTACCTTTACCGAGTTGAGCCATCCTCCAGACTTAGGCATGGACTGCAGGAACGACGGGAAAATGGCGAAAAGAGCGAACGGGATGGCAAGGCCTAAAGAGAAACCACCCATACCGACGGCCGGACCCACGATATTACCTTCGGAGGCGGCCTCGACAAGAAGCGTACCAATTATAGGACCTGTGCAAGAAAACGAAACAAGCACCAGTGTGAAGGCCATGAAGAAAATGCTCAGCACGCCGGAGGTGGACTCTGCCTTGCTGTCGATGGCATTCGACCATTTCGAGGGGAGCTTGATGTCGAACGCACCAAAGAAAGATATCGCAAAAACAACGAGCAGAGCAAAGAAAATGAGATTGAACACTGCTGAGGTGGACAGCTCATTGAGCTTGCTCGCACCAAAAATAGCCGTAATCGCCAGACCAAGCACAAGGAATATGACAACTATGCTGACACCGTAGGTGACGGCGTTGGCTATGGCCTTGCTACGGTTTTTTGTAGACTTGAGGAAAAAGCTCACTGTCATTGGAATCATTGGCCAGACACACGGCGTGAGTAGCGCAAGCAGACCACCGAGGAAACTGAGGAAAAATATGGACCAGATGGATGAGTTCTTCGTGTCGGGGACAACCGATGAATTCAAATCCTCATCAACGGGATCCCACAGGGAGCTTTCGGCAATAGCAACCGGACGGGAAGCAACATTTTGCTCTGCCGGGGAAACCTGTACTGCGGCAGCAGCATGGGATGCATCGCCGAACATCAGGGAAAACTCCTCTTCAGTGGGAGGAGTGCAGGCAGTGGCGTTGCACGCCATATAGCTGATAGTTCCTGAGATGTTGACACCTTTGACTCCATCAAGATGGAACTTCTGCGAGAACATAACCTTACCCTCCCACCAAGGGAGCTCAAGGGACATCATCTCATCATAATGAGATTTCTGAGGAACTGACGGAGTGACGCTACCGTCAAGGATCAGTCCATTTACCAAATTTACAGTGATCGTGGTAGGATAAGTGGCCATATCGGCAATCACGGGCATTTCGGAGCCGTAGATATGCCATCCATCAGCGATTTCAGCGGTCCAATGGATAACGCCCTCTGTGGGAGAAACAGTCTCGACCTCTGAAGTCCATACCACATTCTGCGGAGCCGGCGCGGCAAAAGCCAGGATAGCCGACAGCAGGAACAGCAAAGAAAGAACAGATTTCTTCATCGAAGCATCGGCTTATTGAAGTGTGACTTTTATATCTTCGGTCTTCGGAGGCTGGCAGCTTTCATCGTTGCAAGCCATGTAAGTGATGGAGAAAGTGGCCACAGGCGCAGATTTCAGACCTTTGTCGAGTTTAAATTTCTGAGTGAATGTAACTTTGTTCTCCCAATATGTCACCTTTACTCCGAACATATCGTCTATATTGCTGATTAGTTTCGGAGCATAAGTAAGATTGCCATTGAATTTCACCGAAGCAGGAGCGGAACGCTTGATTTCAGTGGATACCGGGCCATCCGGATCCTGATTGAATCCATACACGTGCCAGCCCTTGTCGATATTTCCGACTATAGTTATGACACCTTCAGTCTTGGAATTCATTTTCACGGAAGCCGACCATTTCACGGCATTCTGGGCACAGACCGAAAAAGAGGAAAGTACCATGACCACGAAAAGTGTGGCAGAAAGCAAGAATGTTTTTTTCATATAAGATGATTTTTTGATATTTTTCTTTAGTGTAAGACGTAAAAAAATGGACAGCGGTAAACCGAACCATCTGTCTTTTTTGACATCTGATGTGTGCGACAGTTTAAGTAGCATGTGCAAATTTAGAAAATTTTCCATTCATAAAAAAGCCTATCGCATGAAAAAAAGTTATTGACAACAGAAAAGAGCACACTATTCGCATTGTGAGAGCAAAGAAGGGAGAGACGCTATGACAGACTCACCACCGCGGTCCACGATTTCTCCGTCAGGCGACAAAAGAATAAAATACGGCGCATCTCCAAGTGCCATCAGTTCAATCGACGCCCTGTTGGACTCAATGAACTCGCAATCATTCCACTTGTGACGAAGCATGCTGCTGTACTTATTTTCACTACGCAATTTTTCAAGCGGCTTTTCAGAAGGGGTGATTCCCACAACTTCAAGACAACCGGAATATTGCTCCGCCAGGCGCACCATATCGGCATCAATCTTTCTGGAAGCCATTCCGGTATCCCAAAAATAAATTAGAGAATGCTTTCCTAAAAGATTATTCAGACTTACAGGCTTATGCCATGAAGAAATCAGGGCAAAAAACGGCATTTTTTGTCCAACACCCACATTCTCAGCTTTCATGATATTGTCGATGAACATTTTGCCATAGTAACTGTCGACAGCAACCGAATCCATCAAATTGTAGGCCTCACGTAAATCATCAATTGTGTAAAGACTGAAATTCTCAAGATAATCTACAATCGTAAACGTCGATGACGGGTTCAGAACCTTAAATTTCTCGATATTGCAACGAACTGAGTCCCGCAAAACAGAGTTGGCACTGATTAGATCATTCAGAGCCGATTCGAGCATACTGACTTTCTTAGAATCACCTTTCCTCTGTGCTTTTTCGGCATCTTTAAGAATTGAGTACTCACGCCGGGACAAATCAGACGATAATGACCGCGCACTGCTGACAAGCTGATCATCATAAGCACCACCACTGATGGCGGCAAAACATATGTCGTCCACCGTTCCGCTTATACCATACTCGCCATTCTCCACCAATATCTTAAGACCATCCGACGTGAATCTTCCTGAACTTTCCGATATGGGAGCATATACCATCCTATACAATTGAGCGTGATTCTGCACGCCATCGTATTCAAACCTATCTCGCTCCTTTACAACGACATTGAATCCGGAAGGCCGTCCGATATGGAACACCCCGTCGAGAGGTATCCGTTCGAAACGCAACGTATCACCCGGAACCAAGCCCTTGACCTGACCCACAATCCGGAAACTCATCCTATCAAGAGCTGAAGCTGCCCCAGGATGCCCGAGCCTCATGGCCTCCTGATAATACGCATGTGCCGAGTTTACGTTCTCATCCACACCAAATCCGTACTGATATGCCCTACCAAGATTATAATTGGCTTCAGGATTATTCATCTCGGCAGCCTTACGGAACCAGCCGACAGCTGAGAAATGATTCTGCGGCACTCCAAAACCTTCGCGATAACATTCTCCAACAGCATTGACTGCCGGCGCAAAGCCACTCTCGGAAGAACGGAAGAACCAGGAGAAAGCCCTTTCATAATCCTGAGATACATCACGATACACCCTACCCAACTGATATTGGGATAAACTATCGCCATGCTCGGCAGCCTTAATATACCATAACAGAGCCTTGTCGAAATCGGTACTGACACCCTTGCCATTCTCGTAGCACCACGCCAAACGTCGCTGGGCATCCACATCACCTTGTTCGGCCGCATGTCGATACCACCAAGCCGCCTCATTCCAATCCGGGGCATTCTGTGCATCATTCTCACACATCACAGCAAGAGCATACTGACTCTTAGCATCCCCACGCTTAGCTTTCGCGACGAGACTATGTGTATCTATCTGAGAAAGTGCTACGAAAGAAAACGACAATGAAATGGCGAGAATTTTTGTCCTGCGACTCATTGCCGTTTTCCTATTAAGGATTCAAGGAGACGGGAGCAAGAATTTTCGAGGAGGTCGAGGACAAGCTCGAAGCCTTCTGTTCCCTCGTAATACGGATCAGGCACATGGTCGTAGGCAAAACGGGAACGATCGATAAACTCAGCCATACGATGAATCTTATCCTGAGCATCAACAGAAGGGGCCATGCGTCGGAGATTACTAACGTTATTATCGTCCATGCCGATTATCATATCGAAGCGTTCGAAATCGTCAGCGCATACCTGCCGGCAGCGATGGTCGAGCGTTATGCCACGTCTTGAAGCCTGACGGCGCATACGGCTGTCGGGAAGATCACCGATGTGATACCTGCCTGTGCCAGCCGAATCGATTTCGAATCGTCCGGACAGTCCTGCCTTCTCGACAACATCCTTGAAAATGCCTTCGGCAGCAGGAGAACGGCAGATATTGCCAAGACACACAAAAAGAATCTTATATTTTTTCATATTGAGAACGATCAATCGAATTTGACAGGGAGAGCCATAAGCTGGGATTCCACGGTACGGGCTATACGCCGGTGTCCCTCGTTGTTAGGATGCAGACGATCGGTGTCTTTTTTTGAAATGTACCGGATATTGCTGTCATAATTGGGATAAATACCACTGAGAGAATACATATCAATAAGAGGGACTGCCCACACATCGGCAGCCTGGCGGAGCATCTGCACATAGTCCTCGATGTAAAGACCGAGATCATTAGCATAATTCTCATCCGGCTGAACATTTTTCTCGCTGAAATGGGCATATCCCCGATGAATCGGGGTCATGATTATAACCTGACGGTCGGCATAATTTTCTTTGAGGAAAGACATCACCTGATTGATCGTACCGGCGAAAGTAGAGTCATTCATTTCAAGAGTACGGTGCTTACGGAGCTTCATCACCCCGTTATGGTTGACAGAGTCGAGCTTCTCGGAGAAGAACTCCCCGAGAGGTACATTGTGGTTGAAATCGTTGGTTCCACACCAAATAATGACAGCATCGATTTTGTCACCTACACTTTCGTGCATTTCCTTGGCTTTAGAGAGCAGACGTTTCCATTCGAAGCCACTGCGTGCAAAGACATACGGCTTCATGCCCATCTCATCCTCAAGGACATTCCAATATTTCACATCTGCAGAGGAATTATTTGGATCTGTCATCGAATCACCAAGGTATGCTACATTCTTGCCCGCCCATTGCGACTGCTGCTGAGCGCGTGTGCAATTTACATTCCCGGCTAAAAGCAGACCGGCAAGGAGAAGGGGGTATATTTTTCTCATGATTATATTACTGATTAATTTATTTATTGTAGTTGCGGAATTTCTCCATTAGGGCTGTCATGTCAGTCGGAATTTCAGAAATGAAGAACATCTCCTGTTTCGTCTCGGGATGAACAAAGCCAAGAGTACGGGCATGCAGGGCCTGACGCGGACACAACTCAAAGCAATTTTCGATGAAACGCGCATAAGCAGCCGTGCGCATTCCGCGCAAGATTTTGTCACCTCCATAGCGTCCGTCATTGAACAAAGGATGACCGATATGCTTCATGTGGACGCGGATCTGGTGGGTGCGACCTGTCTCAAGGACACATTTCACAACCGACACATATCCAAAATTCTCAATAACCTCGTAATGTGTTACAGCATGCTTCCCCAGCTCGCTGTCGGGAGGATAGACAGCCATCTGCAAGCGATCGCGCGTTGAACGTCCAATATTCCCTTCGATTCTTCCCATTGTAGGATCGGGCACGCCCCATACCACCGCTACATATTCCCTGCGGGTAGTCTTTTCGAAAAATTGCTTCCCAAGGTTAGTCTTGGCGTATGGAGTCTTCGCCACTACAAGGAGTCCGCTTGTATCCTTATCGATACGATGCACCAGACCCATACGGGGGTCGGTGACATCATAATCAGGATTATCCTTGAAATGCCATGCAAGAGCATTGACAAGCGTACCGGAATAGTTGCCATGACCGGGATGGACCACCAATCCCGCGGGCTTGTTGACGACAAGCACATCTTTGTCTTCGTACACGATATCAAGAGGAATATCTTCCGCGACAACCTCAAAGTCGTATCGCGGACGGTCCATCACAATCTTGATATCATCAAGAGGTTTTACCCGATAGTTGGACTTTACTGGTGTATCATTGACGAGAATACATCCGGCCTCAGCCGCCTGCTGGATACGGTTGCGTGATGTGCGGGGGATTCGGGTAGTAAGAAACTTGTCTATGCGGAGCAATTCCTGACCTTTATCTGCAACGAAATGGAAATGCTCGTATAGCTCCACCCCATCAGCAGTTACGATGACAGGTTCTGCCATAATACCGGCATCAGGGTTGAAATCCTCGAAAGCATCTGACCCGGGAAACAAATCAATAGAATCCATCATACTTTATCAGTCAAAAACATCAGGATCGACATCAGGTGTCTGTGCCGGCTGGCCTTTGATAATTTCCTCCATAATCTCTTCTTCCGACGATTGCGAAGAATTTTCACTGTCGGAAATAGCGCTTTCCGAATCATCAAATACATCATCTTCTACCACAGTCGGCGAGGTGACAGTGCCTACCTCAAGCACCACATTGGCGTTGACAGGAATCTTCATGCCCGGCTGGATCGCCTTTCCTTTGTAGGAAGCGCCCTCTACGAGATCGGGAAAATTGGAGGGGACATAGACAATGCGGATATTCTTGATGTTGAGTGATTCAAGGTAAGTTATAGCCTGACGCGATGACACTCCGGTAAGAGGCATGGTGACGGTGAGCTGCTGCGGCTGGAAAGAATTGACAGTGAGATAGACCATCCTTCCGGACTTTACTGTAGAACCCGGATGAGGCCACACCTCCTTAACTGTTCCGGGCTCAACGGAGGTGTCGTAGACAGAGTCGGCTATCTCATATTCAAGACCGTAATTCTCAAGCAGAGCGGTGGCTTCATCGAAAGACTTGTTCCTTACTTCCGGCACAACAGCTGTGCTTCCATGACTCGTCCAGATATCAAGGAAATACATGGCCAGAAAGCCAATAAATATGGCAACAATGACCATCAGTATACAATTAGACAGGACAAAGCGTTTTCGGTAAAAGTCCAATATTTTATCTAAGAAACCTTTCTGCATAGGTACTGACTGTTATAATGAATAAAAAGAATCAACCGACAGCTGAATGAAGCACAAATTTAAGAAAAAAAACTTACAAACACAAATCGGGTAGATTCATTTCGGATCCATGAACACCAAATATACGGCAAGGATGAGCAAAGCGAAGGCCGCATAATGATTCCAACGAAGAGAAATGCCCTGGAACAAGCACATAGCCACAATTGTGAACACTATCAGCGACACAGCCTCCTGAATCACCTTGAGCTGCACAAGGGAATAAGGGCCTCCATTGCCGTCGAAGCCGATACGGTTGGCAGGAACCATAAAACTGTATTCACAAAGTGCGATCCCCCAGGAGAAAAGGATCACCACCCACAGCGGCCAGTTGGACGAGATTCCGGCAGTCTGCAGACGCAGATGGCCATACCATGCAAGAGTCATGAACACATTAGACACCAAGAGCATTATAACTGTAGTTACAGCAGGAGACATAGCAAGGATAAATTATGAAATGTGCAAAAAAAACAAAATGTTTACGATCTGTCAATTAAAGCCTACTTTGAGGAGTTCTTGCGGGACTGATAGACCTTTGCATAATTGTCAAGGCTCTTTTGCCTGCAAGCAGCAATAATGGTACGCAGAGCCTTCATATTAATATAGTGCTTACCATTACCCTTAACAAGAGGAAATGCCTTACGCTTAAGATCCAGGATCTGATTGTTGAACGGACTGCGGTAGCCGGCAAGAGTCGGACGTAAATCCTCGGGGAGAACATTGAGAGTGACCGGTACCATGAAAGAACATGGAGGGTAGCCAAGTACAGTCCACATGATCATATCCTGCGGAGACTGACCAGGGTTTACACCTTCGATAACAATGGATGCCGTGGATATGCCCCTTGGAATAAAATCTTGATCGACCACCCATTCATCATCACTGGCAGCAAAATCCTTGCCAAGCAAAACATTATAGAACGACCTTGAAGCCTTCTCAGTGAAACTCTCAGGACGGAGTGTCCCGGAGGCCATTTCGTTGGCAAGCACATGCCGAAGATTGAGTTCGCGAATATAACCATATCCTCCACCTTCCTCACCACTGACCGAATAATTGGTACGGATAAGGAAACCTTCTTCGGTATCATCTACATTGAATCGAGTGTAGGAATTGTCATTCGCCTCAAAATATGCAAGATTGCCATCGGCATCCATCACTCCGAAATTGGCTTGTATTCCTATGGGATGAGGCAGAGCCTTAAGGATCTTCTCAAAATCATCAACGGAACGGCATGCGACGAGTGCCGCACTCATAATCAGTCCTTCGCGATCCTTGATACGGGCGGTGTCGGGAGCAAGATTATAAGAAGCCGTGTTCATGATGGCAAAACCGGCATCATTCATACCCATCCATGCCTCACGCAGGTTGGCATCACCGCCGTTGAACAAAGCAACATAACCCAATTTTCCACCACGAGCCGGCACCTTGTCAATAAAATTGTGTTCCGTACCAGTATCACGATGTTTCCACATCAAAGGGCGTCCCGTTCCGGATGCCTTGGCCGAAACGAGCATTGAAGTGCAAGCCTGCGAACTAAACGATGCGGCGGCGAGCCCACACAAAAATAATATAAACAAACGATTGAAAAAATTCATTATTTCGATAATTGATTTGAACTACAAAATTACTCAAAATTTCGCATGCATATCAAAAAAACAGAAAAAAGTTTTGCATTATGCTTATCAATTGCTACCTTTACAAGTTAAAAAATTATGACAAATGGCAAATATCACAGAATACACCTACCAACTGCGGCTACAAGTGCGCGACTATGAAGTGGATGCCGAGGGAATAGTGAACAACGCCGAGTATCTGCACTATATGGAGCACACACGCCATGAATTCTGCAAGATGGCCGGATACACTTTCCGGCAAATGCAAGCTGACGGATTATCTCCGGTGGTGACAAAAATTGAGATTGAATATAAGCGATCACTTGGGCTGAGCGACGAGATGCTGAGCTGTCTCAACATCCGACGTAAAGGTCCACTTTACGTCTTTGAACAGGATATTTACACACTTGACGGCGAGATGGTCACGAAAGCAAAAGTGAGTCTCGCATGCCTCAAGGACGGCAAGCTTACCCGAGGAGAGGAATTGGCAGAAGCATTCTCTGACTATCTAACATACTAAGATATGCCCGACTACAACGACAGTCTTCTTCTACAAATTGCAGTCAGCAAAGCCAAGGGAGTACATGCCGCCACTCTACGCCAACTTATGGAGCGTATCGGTGCATTGCCGGATTTCTTCACAATGACAAAAGCTGAGTTAACAAACCTGACGGGCATAACATCCGATCTGTTTGACGACACCTATCGTAAGTCGCTGCTCGACGAGGCAGAAAAAGAGGCGGCTTTTGTGAGAAATAATCATATCGATCCCCTCTTCCTTGACACGGACTCTTACCCCGACCGGCTCTCAAATTGTGAAGATGCACCTACCATGCTATACAAATTGGGTAGCTGCGACCCCGACAACAGATACATGATAGGCATAGTAGGAACAAGGCATGCCACGCGCTATGGAGCGGATTTCACAAAACAGCTTGTAAAAGACTTAGCTGCAAAACTCGAAAGGCCAGTGATAGTCAGCGGTCTGGCTTACGGAATAGATGTGGCGGCACACAGGGCGGCCCTTGAAGAAGGAATACCCACAATAGGTGTGCTTGCCCACGCACTTAACACCATATACCCGGCAGACCACAGGTCGGTGGCCGCAAAGATGACATCGTCGGGAGGCGCATTGATTACTGAATACCCAACATCGGCGCGAATACACCGCAGCAACTTTCTGGCACGCAACCGCATCGTAGCCGGTCTCTGCGACTGTGTAGTGGTGGTGGAATCAGATTTCAAAGGAGGATCAATGTCTACGGCACGAATTGCCATGCAATACAATCGCGAAGTGTTCGCCGTACCCGGCAGAGTGAATGACCGATACAGCCGTGGAACCAACATGCTGATATCCAACCATACAGCGATGCTAATACAAAATGCCGATGACCTGATAGAACAGATGGGCTGGAAAGATGAAGCCGTCATGACTCAGGATCAACCTGTACTTTTCCGGGCATTGACTGAAGAAGAACAGCAGATAATTGATTTTGTAAGTGATAACCCTGACATGACGGTAAATGAAATATGCGTGAAGTTGAACAAATCGTATTCAAAACTGAGCGATATTCTTTTCCAGCTTGAGATGGATGAAATAATCGCTACACTTCCGGGCGGAAGAATAGCAGTGACAGGTTTGAATAATTGACAAAGAATTAGTAATTTTGCAGTTGAAAACCGAGATAAACCAATGAACAATCCACGATCAATCTATTCCTGCGGGGCAAATGACGGTCTGAAGATGGGTGTCTACCTGTCGGTGATGTTCCTGCTTCAGAGCATAGGGATGACCAATCCAATGCTGATGATTTTCGGCGCCCTGATGTTGATATGCATTCCCGTGGTGACTTACGCCATTCTCAGGAAAGGCTACCGGGAGTCGGGAGGTTTCAGCACATTCTCGGCAATATGGCTACACGGAATTCTGACATTCCTGTGCGGAAGCCTGATATTGGCGTTGGTGATATATGTATATCTGAAATATCTTAATCCGACATTCTTGATCGACCTTCTCGACTCACTCATCGAAGCGTACAGCTCCATGAACAATCCTCAGGCAAACCAACTCACTGAAATGCTTACCACCATCAAGCAACAGCATCTTCTCCCCTCACCCATCCAGTACGCATTCACGATGATATGGACCTGCGGCTTCTTCGGATCGATACTTTCGATGGTGCTTGCACTAATAGTGCGGGCTATTCCTATTAGAAACAAAAAAAACTAATTCAATAACGACTGATGGACATATCTGTAGTAATACCGTTGTACAACGAAGAAGAATCGCTGCCCGAACTTCAGCAATGGATTGAAAGAGTGATGACCGCCAACAATTTCACATACGAAATCATCTACTGTGACGACGGGTCGACCGATGGGTCATGGAAAGTGATCCACGGGCTTCAGGAGAAAAACCCGGCGGTCAAAGGATTCTCGTTCAGACGCAACTACGGAAAATCGCCAGCGCTCAACTGTGGTTTCGCCATGGCACAGGGCGATGTTGTGATCACTATGGACGCCGATCTTCAGGACAGCCCCGATGAGATACCGGAACTATACAGAATGGTGAAGGAAGACGGTTACGATTTGGTGTCGGGATACAAGAAAAAGCGCTACGATCCTTTGTCGAAAACCATCCCTACAAAGCTTTTCAATGCCACGGCAAGAAAAGTGTCAGGAATAAAGAATCTACATGACTTCAACTGCGGATTGAAAGCCTACCGAAATGAGGTAGTGAAGCACATAGAGCTGGGAGCCGACATGCACCGGTATATACCCTATCTCGCCAAACTTGCGGGTTTCAATAAGATAGGAGAGAAGGTGGTGCATCATCAGGCAAGAAAATATGGCAAGACTAAATTCGGGCTTGACCGCTTTGTCAACGGCTATCTTGACTTGGCCACCTTATGGTTCACAGGCAAATTCGGGAAGAAACCGATGCATTTCTTCGGACTGCTCGGCACACTTATGTTTCTTATCGGCTTTGTAGCCGTAGTGATTGTCGGAGCCCTGAAGCTGTACAACATGTACAGCGGCCACAGCTATATCTTAGTGACGGATTCGCCCTATTTCTATATTTCGCTTACTATGATGCTTCTCGGGTCTCAACTGTTTCTTGCAGGATTCATAGGCGAGATGATAGTCCGTACGTCGCCCAACCGCAACAAGTACGAGATTAAAGAGAATATTTGAGGCATAAGGTGTCAGGATTTTGGCTGCAGATACTGATTAATTCCAATTTTCATGAAATACTCCCGACATATCATAACAGGAACACTTTTAGGAATTCTTCTGCCCTTATTCATGGGGTGCAACAGTACGGGCTGTCTTGAAAACCGAAGTTCGATACCGAAAGCAGGGTTCTACAATTCCGACGACCGCCAGATAAGCCTCGACTCCGTAAGCATCACAGGCGTGGGGGTGGAAGGTAACCTGCCGATCAACACGATTGGCAGCGCGATAAGCTCTATATCTCTGCCCATGAGATCGACAATGAACAATACCACCTGGGAGTTCGGTTATAAATGGAAATATCTGGCAGGAGGGACTCTATCGGATACCATATCGTTCGATTACGAATCGTCGCCATATTTTGCCTCGGAGGAATGTGGTGTAATCTACCGTTACCACATCACCGAGATGCGCCATACCACAAATCTGATCGACTCCATTATTCTTGTTGACTCGCTCATCACCAATATCGATACCGAGCAAATAAGGATCTATTTCCGAACCCAGACCACAGATGAAAGCTAATTATCTGAAAAAATATATTCCACATGGCGTACAGTGGATTGCCTTGCTCGCAGTCCTGTTCATGTTTGGCATTCCGGCGCATGCCCAGCGCAGGGTAACACCCGTGAACACCCCTCAGACAGCCACCCAGCCAATAAATGAGTTTGAAGGCGATACAGCACGTATAAATGCGCGCATGCGGGCCACAATGAAGCATTATCATGACGAGAATGGAAATGTGATATACATTGACACGGTGACCGGCAAGGAATGGCGCGACACCACTACATTGCGTATAAAGAAAAGAGAACCTATGAAATATCCGCTCATGGAATCGGCGACAGTGGGCGTGGATCTGTGGAATCCGGTGATGCGCGTATTTGGGCAACACTACGGACTCATTGATTTCTCAGCATCCCTGAGTCTTCACAACCGCTACAAGCCTGTATTCGAGACTGGCCTTGGTCTGGCCAACAACACTCCTGCCGACAACAATTTCACATATATATCGCCATTGAGCGTTTATTTCAGATTCGGAGCAGATTATAATTTCTTGTACAATTCCACGACAGCCTACCAATATTTCGCAGGCTTACGATATGGTATCTCCAACTTTTCGTATTCAATTGACGACATCACCATATACTCGCCCTACTGGGAAGAGACGGCCCGTCCGGAAATACCCTCACAGCGAAGCACCGTAGGCTGGGCAGAATTCGTAATGGGACTGAAGGTGAATCTATGGGGGCCTATATCGGCCGGTTGGACATTTAGATACCACACAGTGCTGCATGAGAGCAAGCAAAAGTATGGCTCACCATGGTACATCCCAGGCTTCGGTGCTCGCGGACAGGCAATTTCAGGATCAATCACAATCTATTACACTCTGCCGTTGAACAAAAAAGTGATTCCAGCCGTTAATCCTAACAATCCGGAGATACTGCTCCCCACCCCTATTACGGATGACCCTTATGAACCAGGTATAACCTCAAGCTCATCGCAACAGGAGCAAGCTCAACCGGTGGATATATCAGAATGACATAAAATAGAAATGAGATGAACAGGATAGTAATCATAGGAGCCAGTTCAGGCATCGGCAAGAAAGTCGCCGAGGACTTTGCGCGGTCGGGCTGGAACGTCGCCATCGGTGCCAGACGTGAGGATAAGCTCAAGGAGATAGCTGACAGACATCAGGACACGATGGTGTATGGTACGATAGATGTGACAGCCGGAAATGCTGCGGAGCAATTTTACGACCTAATCCACAAGAACGGAGGCATGGACATACTTTTGCTCGCTTCAGGCGTGGGATTTGCCAATCCTGAACTCCAACCCGGTATAGACGAACGCATCCTGGAGGTGAATGTGAAAGGATTCACACGCATCATCAATGCGGCTTACGTCTATTTCAAGAATACCGCCAATGTACACAAAGGCCGGATCGCGGCAATAACTTCAATTGCCGGGACAAAAGGACTCGGACTTGCACCCACTTACAGCGCCTCCAAGCGCTACCAGCAGAACTATCTGCAAGCCATCGACCAACTGGCGCATATACAGCATGTGAATGTGGGCATAACAGACATACGTCCAGGATTCATACGCACCGACCTGCTCGATCCCGACAAAGCCTATCCCCTGACAATGGCTGTGGACTATGCCGCCCCGTTGATTGAAAAAGCCATATTACGCGGAAAGCGGGTGGCCACAATCGACCTGAGATGGAGCTTCATCGACAAACTGTGGCGTCTGATACCCGACTGCCTGTGGTCCCACCTGCAAGTGACTATTTAAAATAACCAATACAAAAGATAATCCGACATGAAAAAAATCTTAGCTGCCTTTCTAACTTTAACAAGTATTACAATGATGAGTTGCAACAATGATCATAAGGAAATAGCCGTCAACAATGATGGCAACAAAGGCATAGAGAATATCATGACACGTACGAGCATACGACAGTACGATGCCACACGGAAAATATCACCTGATACAGTGGAGATATTGCTGAAAGCGGCTATGTCCGCACCCACCGCCGTCAATAAACAGCCGTGGCAGTTTGTCGTGCTTGACAAACGTGAGGCAATAGACTCCCTGGCACAATACCTGCCATACGCCAAGATGCTCGAACACGCTCCCCTGGCCATTGTGACCTGCGGTGACCTTACCGAGGCAATAGAAGGCGAAGGCGAGACTTACTGGGTACAGGATGTCTCGGCAGCAACAGAGAACCTACTGTTGGCAGCACATGCCTTAGGCCTTGGAGCTGTGTGGACAGGAGTCTATCCCATCTCGGAACGAGTGGCAGGCGTGCAGAAGGCGCTTATGTTGCCCGACAGCATAGTGCCTCTTGCAGTGGTGCCCATAGGCTTCCCGGCGATGGACCAGAAGCCCAAGGACAAATGGAAACCTGAGAAGGTGCACTACAACAGCTATCAAGGCAAGGTAAATGAATAGAAAAGGAACAGCCCGCAAAAAAAGCGGGCTGTTTTATTGCGTCTCACATTGCTGGAGATACGACGAAGTCAATATGGAAACGGATATCGTAGGGATTGCTGAAATCAGTGTGTCTTGCATGAGAACCGAAATAATACCAGAGCCTCTGTCGATCCCATGACTTAAGGTCGATCTTGCGGGTTTCTGAAGGTGGAATATCGCACTTCACCTCTTCAGTACGCGAATGCAGTTTCTCTCCGCGCATATTGAAATAGGATATCGACACAGCGATCGAGACAATCTCACGTCCGGTGTTATTGGTGAGGAAGAAACTCTCAGTAGCCGACTGTTGAGCCTTCTCATACCCATACAGACCTATCTCTCCGTTCGCCGGCACTATTGTATCATTGACCTTCTCCATGTGATGAATCATGACATCTTCACGGAGTCTCAGTTTGCCGCGTGTGGTTTTCTGAGGCATTGCAACCATTGCAATACTCAAAGATATTGCACATACGAGGAGGAGTCTCATAAGCATAAGGGAAAATTATCAGAAAGACGGAAAGGATATACCCTGCGGGCACCGTCGAGATCCTTAGGTCGGCTGTTGTCGCGAGAAATACTGATCTTGAAGAAATAGTTGAACCACCGTCGTAGTGAAATTTTATATCCGTCGGAATAAGGACGGATTGAGAGGGTACCACCATCGTTGACGGTGAAAGTCACCGACTGGGTGCCGAGTTTTGTCTTGTCACCAAGATGCCGGGGCTTAAGCTCTCCGTCATAATAATTTCTCTTCGGAGTGGTGACGGCCGAACCGATGAGAGTCCCCGGCTTGACATCAAGACGAGGTGAATCAAGTAGAAAGATATCGTAGGTGGTGGAACTTTCCTTCACTATTACCAATGAGGCTCCATCGGCAGGAAATTGCCATACTCCTTCGATTGGATCGAGAAGACGGTCAGCGAAGAGTGCCTCCAAATACGCCTCATCCCACTCTGCCGCGAAGGACAAGAGAGGGATGAGACACATCAATATACCTGATAAACCTCTCAACATCAGATAGTGCTGAACTTATAGGTGATGCCAAGCGAGAATATCTCCTTGATCTGCAACTTATGCCAGTCAGGATCTACATACGGAGTATTGGTATCGTATCTCAGATGAGCGTAAATCTGAGTGGTTAGATACTTGTTGATTTCGAAAATCATGGTGTTCTCAAGGTCAGCGTACCAGCGGGAATAGTCGCTGAAAGTGAACAGACGCGAGTTGAGCGAGATATTATGTGCAATCTTCCATGCAAGCTTTAATTCCGCACTCGAACCAATTTTGTTAGAGGTCTTGTGTCCCTCCTCGATATTGAAAGCAGTGACGTTAAGATGATCATTGTAACACATCATCAGGTTATAGGAAAGCGGGTTGATGGTGGCATCAAACTTGCAAGTGCCCTTCTTGTTGGATGTACCGTAAGTCATACCTATACCGACATTGAGTTCACCCGGAGCCAAGAGAGCGGAGCGAAGATCATTTGTCCCTTTGTTATAGGAGTTGAGCAACTGAGTCTTGAAATTCGCATTCAGAGAGTAGTACCATTTATTAATAGCCTTTATACCCAGAGTGGCTGTGGCCTGGAAGATATCCTCAGAAATGGTATAATCGCGGTAAGGATCGTCGGGAGCGCTGTTGAGACCGAGTTTATAACTTATGTTTGTCTCAAACAAGTAGTTGGGATGGAATTTCTCGTTGAGCTTCACATTATATACAATGTCGAGAATACCGTTGAGATTATTGTTGCCACCCTGGTACCAGTTGGGCGAGATATAGGCTTGAGAAAATTGAAGCGATGCACGGAAGGTTTTCAACCAATGCTTTTTCTTGATTTCCGGACCGGTGATATTTGAATTATCGAGCACTTCAGACGATTTCGACATCACGCTTTCGAGCGTGTAATCTTTGGGATTGATGGTGAGAACCACCTCTGCCGGTGGTTCCGGAAGCGTACGCACATTATATTCAACTGCCTCAGGAGAGTGGACAGCCATATACTGGCGATAGATACGTTTACGACGATTAATGGATACCAGATCCTCAATCCATCTCAAGGCTTCGCTTCCGGAATAATCGGCTTCGAACACCTGCCGGTTATAGTCGGGATAAACAAAGGTGTCGAACACTTGCGGAATGATGAAGAATGAAGCTGGCAGTGGAGCCGTACTCATCAGCGTATCTACATCGGTGACCGTGAAAAGCAACGAGTCGGTGACTGACTCAAAACGCGGAAGAACGACAGAGTCAGCGGGAATGGAATCAGCTAAAATAAAATCCGGAACTTCAGGAATCTGAGGCAAGTCAGACTGTCGGGAAGCTGAAAATACCAGATAAGGAATAAACGACGAAAGCAAAGGTATGATTAATTTCTTTCTCGTGATCATCTCTATAAGATAGTTGAAAAGTTAGAAAAACGTGAAGGCAGGCTTCTGTGAATAGTGAAGGTCAAGACTTATTTATAAGCCGTATAGATTGTGCATACACCGAAAGTGAGCGGGCGATAACATGCATCACGGAATCCAGCCTCCTTGACAAGGTTGAGCATACTTTCACCTTTCGGCACGGCGGCTATGCTCTCGGGAAGATAAGAGTAGGCCCTGACATCCCTGGAGACCAGACGTCCTACCGCCGGAATGATACACTTGGTGTAGAAACGGTAGAACGGACGCACCAAAGGAGAATCAGGGGTAGAGAGCTCAATGACGCACAACATTCCGCCCGGTCGCAACACCCTGTACATTTCCTTGTATCCAGCAAGGAGATTCTGGAAATTGCGCACTCCATAAGCCACGGATACACAATCGAAGCGATTATCCTCAAGTGGAAGATGCAGGCAGTCGGCCACGGAAAAAGACACTCGGGAGGATAAGCCGGCCTCCGTCACTTTTCTTGTGCCGAGTTCCAGCATACCTTCCGAAATATCCACACCCAGAATGGAAGCCGAAGGAATCTTGCGTGCAAGGAGAATTGCCAGATCGCCTGTGCCGGATGCTACGTCAAGAATTTCAGCAGGACGCTCTTTCCCGATAAGTTTCACAGCCTTGCGACGCCACAGCTTATCGATGCCGAATGTCATGGCACGGTTCATAAAATCATAGGCGGGGGCGATGTTGTCGAACATCACCCTCACCTGCTGAGTTTTCTCACGCTGATCGCCCTGATATGGATTTACCCTTTCGGCTTTAACGTCCATATCAAGCTTCCAGAGAATTGAGGCAATCGAGCACGTTGGTGGCTATGCGGTCGGCAATATTATCCTCGGGAGCCTTTACAAACTTCTCACCGGTGATATGCTCATACAGCTCGATATATCTGTCGGAGACACTCTCAATGAATTCCGGAGTCATCTCGGGTACAGTCTGTCCGGCTTTGCCCATGAAACCATGATCGATGAGCCACTGCCGCACAAATTCCTTCGACAGCTGGCGCTGGGGCTTACCTTCCTCGAAAAGTTGCTGATATGTGTCGGCATAGAAATATCTCGAGGAGTCGGGGGTGTGAATCTCATCAATGAGAATCACCTTGCCATCACGTTTGCCGAATTCATATTTTGTATCGACAAGGATAAGTCCCTTCTCGGCAGCGATCTTCGTACCTTCCTCGAAAAGCATACGGGTATATTTCTCCATCACCTCATAGTCGGCCTCGCTCACAATGCCACGGGCTATGATCTCCTCGCGCGAGATATTCTCGTCGTGTCCTTCGTCTGCCTTAGTGGTGGGTGTGATGATAGGCTGCGGGAACTTTTCATTCTCCTTCATTCCTTCGGGGAGCTTCACACCACAGATTTCGCGGCAACCTGCCTGATATTCGCGCCAAGCGCTACCAGTGAGATAACCACGTATTATCATCTCCACCCTGAAGCCCTCGCACTTGTATCCTACGGTGACCATAGGATCGGGACAAGCAATTTTCCAGTTAGGCACCAGATGTGCTGTAGCGTCAAGGAACTTTGCAGCGATCTGATTGAGCACCTGTCCTTTATAGGGTATGCCTTCGGGGAGAATCACGTCGAAAGCCGAGATACGGTCGGTAGCGACCATCACGAGGATATCATCGTTGATATCATACACGTCGCGTACCTTGCCGTGGTACACGCTCACCTGTTTCGGAAAATTGAAATCAGTGTTGGTAAGAGTCTTTTGCATGTCTATATAATATCAAATATTTACATTTCTGCATTAGCTTCATCGGGATTGTGCCTGCCATTATCGGCACGAGCTTCACTTAAAGAGCCGTTCAGATCGCGATCCTCGAACTTTTCATAGGCCTCAACAATCTTCTGAACGAGGGCATGACGAATAATATCCTTCTTGCCGAATTCAACCTTGCCTATTCCTTTCACGTCCCTAAGCACTTTAAGTGCCTGCACAAGTCCGGAACCCATGGAACGCGGAAGGTCGATCTGTGTAATGTCGCCGGTGATGATCATCTTTCCGTTCATGCCAAGACGTGTAAGGAACATCTTGATCTGATGGGTCGTGGTGTTTTGGGCTTCGTCGAGCACAATTACAGCATCGTTGAGTGTACGTCCACGCATGAAGGCCAGTGGAGCTATCTGAATCACCTTCGATTCCATGTATTCCTTGAGTTTGACAGATGGAATCATATCCTCAAGTGCGTCGTAAAGGGGCTGCAGATACGGATCAATCTTATCCTTCATGTCACCGGGAAGGAATCCAAGTTTCTCTCCGGCCTCTACAGCAGGACGAGAGAGTATTATCTTCTTGATCTGACGATTCTTGAGCATTCTGACAGCTAAGGCGATTGCAATGTAGGTCTTGCCTGTGCCGGCTGGGCCAAGAGCAAAAGTGAGGTCGTACTCGTTCACGAGCTCCACCATCTTCTGTTGGTTCGGGGTGCGTCCGATGATAGGCTTGCCGTTAACGCCATAGATTATCACATCATCCCGCTTGAGTTCTTTAGGAGCCTCGCCATGTACGATATCGAGGATAGCTTCTTCAGTGAGTTTATTATATTTTTCTGCATGAGCTTCGAGCTCCTTCATTACTTTTTCGAAAGCCTCAGTCTCGGCATCTTCGCCAATGACCTTTATCACTGTGCCGCGGGCAGCAATGCGAAGCTTTGGAAAAAGATTCTTAATCAGGTGCATATTGGTGTTATTGACCCCATAGAAAGTCACAGGATCCACCTTATCTATTATGACTATACGTTCAATCATTTATCTTCAGTTAATTCCAAGTGCAAAGTTACATAAAAATATGGTAAAATAAAAATATGAAAATTTTTATGTTGTAATTGATACTTTTTTGCTAATTTTGTAGATTCAAATACAAGACAATGAAATTACCCGTCATAATCATCATATCAGGCATGGTGTCGCTTCCGGCTTACGCACTGACTGCCAACCATGTAATCAAGATGGAAAATCCTCTTGGAAAATCACGAGTGGATGCTCCTATAGTGCTCAACCTGGAGCAGATGGCTCCAGGACTTAATGCAACCAGTTGCGTAGTGACCATCGACGGCAAGGAAATACCAAGCCAGCTTGACGACCTTAACGGCGACGGCATTGCCGACGAAATGGCCTTTGTGGTGGACATTCCAGCCAAAAGCAACCTTATAGCCGACATCGAGCTTTCAGACGAGAAAGTACAGGCAGCGTACGCCCCAAGGGTATGGGGAGGATTCATGCTACGGAGTCCGAAAAAAGGGCAATACGCGGATATTACTGAAGTGACGGTGCCCGGACATCAGGATTTCTACAATATGGTGATGGGTCATGGACCGATGTTCGAATCAGAGCTTGTGGGCTACCGGGTATATTTCAACCAAAAACAGACACTCGACCCATACGGGAAATTCAACAAGGGTCTTGAGCTGGAGGAATGTCTATTCTACCCAAACGACGAACAGCTGGCGCGTGGATTCGGCGATGATGTTCTTTTGGCCGGCAACAGCTGCGGCATCGGAGCATTCAAAGGATGGAACGGCAAGGAAGCGACCCATATAGAGCCGGTGAAGAGCCGGACGGAACGCCTTGTAGCCGCAGGACCAGTGCGGACTATAGTGGAGGTAGAAGTGGACGACTGGGATTATTCCGGCGGAAAGATAGACATGCTCAACCGCTATACCCTTTTCGCCGGCCACCGCGACCTGCAGATCGACGTGGAATTCGACCGCGAGCTTGGAGAGCAGGAATTCAGCACAGGAGTAGAGCGTGTGAAAGGAGACAAGACCCTCAGCTGGCGTGACGGCGAAGGTCTGGTTGCATCATGGGGTACTCACTGGCCGGTGAATGATACGGTGAAATACGCAAAAGAGACAATCGGCATAGCCACATGCGTGCCCAAGCGATTCGTTACAGGACAGGCCGACACACCCGACGATTTCATGTATGTCGTGAAGGCTCCGGGGCAGAAGACACTTACCTACCACACCATGTTCACATCGAAAAAAGAGAAATTCGGATTCGAAGACAGCGAAAGCTGGTTCGGCTACCTGCCCCAATGGCGTGAAGAACTTGAGAATCCGATCATCGTAACCATCATGGACTAATCACAAAAAAATGGACCAGACAGCCCTCAGCCAGCTATATCTGAAGGACACCTCCTTTCAGAAACTCATGCAGAAGCGCATTCTTAATGTGCTGCTGATAGCTTCGCCCTACGATGCGTTTATGATGGAAGAGGACGGCAGAGTGGAAGAGCAGCTATTCTTCGAATACATGGCGTTGAATCTGAGTCTGCCCCCTCGTGTGACCAAAGCGTCGACTGTGAGAGAGGCACTTGACATAATGCGTGACAAGAAATTCGACCTGATCATAGCCATGCCGGGAGTGGACATCTCAGAAACATTCGACGGAGCCGCCTTGATAAAAGAAGAGCACCCTTCGGTGCCTTTCGTGGTGCTCACGCCCTTCTCCAAAGAAGTGTCACGCAGACTTGCCGATCAGGACATGTCGAAAATCGACTTTGTGTTCAGTTGGCTCGGCAACATGGATCTTCTCCTTGCAATAATAAAATTGCTTGAGGACAAACAGAATGCCGATGAAGACATTCTTGACATAGGTGTACAGACAATACTCCTTGTGGAGGACTCTGTGAGGTTCTACTCGTCAGTGCTCCCTCACCTATATAAATTTCTTCTCAACCAGTCGAAGACATTCTCGACTGAGGCACTGAACGCCCATGAGCGCATGCTGAGGATGCGTGGGCGCCCAAAGGTAATCCTGGCACGCGACTATGAGGAGGCTGAATCCCTATACAACAAATACAAGAACAACATGTTAGGGGTGATAAGCGACGTATCGTTCATGCACGACGGGAAGAAGGACAAGACGGCCGGACTGAAACTGGCCAGATACATCCGCGAGAGCGATCCTTTCCTGCCCATCATCATTGAATCGTCGGAGACGGAGAACGCACAGTATGTCGACGAATTCAACGGCATATTTCTTGATAAGAACTCCAAGAAACTGCCGGTGGACCTGGGAAAAGCCATCACCGATAATTTCGGATTCGGCGATTTCATAATCCGCAATCCTGAGACAGGGGTTGAGATAATGCGCATTCATAATCTCAACGATCTGCAAAGACACGTTTTCGAGATACCGGACGAGTCACTCTTCTATCACGCCAAGCATAATGATATATCCCGATGGCTCTATTCACGCGCAATGTTCCCGATAGCAGAGATCCTTAAGCAGCACCGGACACACAGCGTGGCAGATATCCCCAGCAACAAACGGCTGATATTCGACCTTATAGTGAAATATCGCAGGATGAAGAACCGGGGAGTGGTGGCAGAATTCCAACGTGATCGATTCGACCGTTATTCCAATTTCGCCCGCATCGGCCAAGGCTCAATGGGAGGCAAGGCCCGAGGCCTGGCATTCATCGACTCAATAATAAAACGCCATCCCGAATGTGACAATTTCGACGGTGTCACCATCAGTATACCCCGCACCATCGTGCTATGTACCGACATCTTCGATGAGTTCATGAGCACCAACAACCTATATCCCATAGCGCTCAGCAACGCGTCCGACCAGGAAATTCTCGATGCGTTTCTGAAAGCGCGACTGCCGGAGATTGTCAGGGGCGATCTCATGGCACTCCGCAATGTGGTTGAGGGTCCCATAGCAGTGAGAAGCTCCAGCCTTCTCGAAGACTCCCACTACCAACCTTTCGCAGGTATCTACTCGACATATATGGTGATCAAGGGCGACACACCGGAAGCAACACTCGAACAGGTGACAGCGGCAATAAAATCTGTGTATGCTTCTGTATTCTTCGAGGCTTCGAAGACCTATATGACAGCCACATCCAATGTGATCGACCAAGAGAAAATGGCGGTGATCCTTCAGGAAGTGGTAGGCGAATATCACGGCGACTATTTCTTTCCATCGTTCTCAGGAGTCGGACGCTCGCTCAACTATTACCCTATCAACGATGAGAAGGCGGAGGAAGGCGTTGCGCAGGTGGCTGTTGGTCTGGGTAAATATATTGTGGATGGAGGCAGGAGCCTACGTTTCTCGCCCTCACATCCGGCCAACGTGCTGCAGACATCCACACTCGACCTGGCTCTGAAAGACACCCAGACACGCATGTACGCAATCGACATGAAAGCCGAGGCAAAACCGTTCAGTGTGGATGACGGATTCAACATTTCAAAAAAACGCATACAGGATTTCGCCGACACCGGAGCCCTGCGCCACATGGTGTCGACCTACGATCCTGCAAACGATATGCTCTTCGATTATGAGACGGGAAAAGGACGGCGGGTGGTGACCTTCAACAATATACTCCGCGACAACTCATATCCCCTCGCCAAGGCCGTTGACTATATGCTCAATCTCGGGCAGAATGAAATGTGCCGCCCCGTGGAGATAGAGTTTGCCGGCACAATCAATCAGCCCGGGCGCGAAGACGGAATGAAAGGCCATCTCTACTGGCTGCAGATACGCCCCATCATAGACAAAAAAGACATGGTGGATGACGACATAATTGAAATTCCGGATGAAGACGCCCTGCTGAAAAGCTATACGGCACTCGGACACGGAAACATCGAGAATGTCGACACAATAGTGTATGTGCGACCAGAGGCATTCAACTCAATGAATAATGTGAGGGTAGCGGAAGAAATCGAAAAGATCAACAAGCAATTCCTCAACGCAGGGGTCAACTACATACTCATCGGTCCTGGCCGCTGGGGATCGAGCGACCCGGCACTGGGCATACCGGTGAAATGGCCGGCAATCTCCGCCGCACGCCTGATAGTGGAGGCATCGCTGAGCAATTACCGTATAGAGCCGAGCCAGGGAACACATTTCTTCCAGAACCTCACCTCATTCGGCGTAGGATATTTCACAATAAATCCCACGATATCCGACGGCGTGTACAACATCGACTATCTCAATTCTTTACCGGCTGAATATGAGTCGGAAAGAGTTAGGATTGTGAAATTCCCCCATCCTCTTGACATTGCCATCAACGGCAAGAAGGGCATTGGGGTGGTTGCAGAGTCCAAAACTCCGCAGCAAGAGACTAAACAAGACGAACATTAACGAAACCTACCGAAACAGATAATGTCATTCACAAGCAAGCTAAAAATTTGGTTTGGCATTGGCAGCGACCAGCCGGTTGATGATCCACCTGTAGTAATTGAACAGCTGCCGACCAACCCTCCGTGCATAGATCCTGACGAACCGATAGAAATACCGGAAGAAATGATGATGAAGATATTCGACAAAGTGGTAGAGGTGACCAACGCTTCACTACCGGGATATCTATCTGCATCGGTGAACGTAGAGAAACAAAAGAAATATCTCTTTGACGCACTTGACCAGTCGGTTAAGAGATATCTCGTAGAACTTGACTCAAGAGCACAAGCTAAATGCATGGCATTGTGGCAGAACGACCGTGATGAGCTCAACCGACAGATGGAAACACTGAAGCAGCGTGCAGCGGATCTTGAGACAAAACGCAACGAGGTGAACGAACAGAGGCTCAGCAGTGAAAACCAACGCCGTGCCCTGACCGACCGTGTGCGTGTGCTGGAAGAAACCGTGCTCAAACTCGAGGCCGAAAAAGAGCAATACGAGATTGAGAATCGCAGCATGATCAATAAGATGAAAGTACTGCAGGTGTATGAAACGGACATGGAGAGCATGCGTCAGGAGCTCGAGATGCTCAGAGCATCGGTGTCGCCGGAGGCTGCCTCTGCTGAAGTAGAAAAACTGCAGTGCGAGATTGGCCAGCTAAAGGATAAGATAGCAAATCTTGAAAATGAAAAAACTCAACTGCAAACCGTCAACTCCGACCTGAAAGAATCAATCGATGCTTCCAAGATGAAGAGTGGCATGAGCGATGTGATGATAAATGACTTGCAGAAACGCACCGCTGAATTGCAGCAGACAGTAAAGAATTCAGAGAAGAATACTGCCGAGCTCAACGAAATAATAGCAGTGAAGGACGCGCGGATAGCCGACCTCAACCTGATAATTGAAGAGAGGGAAGCCCGTCTGGCCGATTTCGAGGAAATAGTTGAAGAATACGAGACCCTCGCAGGACAGATGGATCTGTTTGAGGATGTGAAGAGCAAACTTCAGGGAAAAATAGATGTACTGAAGGAAGACCTCACAAAAGCACATAAAGAAAACGAGGACCTGCGTACGGCGATGCAATCGAATCTCAGCAACCATGCCAAACAGGAACAGGCAATGCAGCACACGATAGAACAGCTCCGGAACAAGAACCAGACCCCTCTGAGCAGTGAGGATCTTTCAATCGACACTGATGCACTATAGACCACAAAAGAGAAAAAGATGAACAAGACCACCGTCATATCAATCATAGCAGTTACATTCGCCATACCGACGCTCATGGCTGCCAACAACAGCTTAAGCACCGACATAGCACCTTATGTGTATCCGCAGAACCGTGCCGCAACACCTCCGGGATTCGCCTACGCCTCTGACGGGAACGGCTATTTCATGCTTTCCGCCGATGGCAAGACAATAGACAGATACGACATAAAGAGCGGAGATAAGATAGAGACAGTATTCGATACAGGCCGCACGAGAGAGACGGAGGTCGATGATATCGAAGGATTCGAAGTGTGCGCCAACGGAAGGTACATACTTGTTTACCGGGATTCGGAGCCTATCTACAGACGTTCGTTCACAGCAAGCTACTACATTTACGAGGTGCGTACTCGGTTGATGCAACCCCTGTCGACAGAATTCCAACGCCAGCGGGCACCACTTATGACAGATGACGGACGGATGGTGGCATTCGTAGCTCCGGACAATAACATCTACATAAAGAAAGTCGACTACAATTCCCAGGTGGCAGTCACAAAAGACGGAGAGGTGAACAAAGTGCTCAACGGCGTGCCCGACTGGGTGTACGAGGAAGAATTCACCACCAGTAGATCAATGGTGTGGTCGCCCGATAACCTTCAGCTCTGCTTCCTGCGTTACGACGAGAGCGAGGTGCCCACCTACACATTGCCCATATATGAAGGGACATGTCATCCGCAAAAGCAGTATGCCCTATATCCCGGGGCTTATTCATACAAATATCCTGTGGCAGGAGCCCCTAATTCGAAAGTTAGCCTTCATGCCTACGATGTAGAAAACCGCAAGGTGACGCCACTGACGTTGCCCGACCCGAAAATTGAGTACATACCCCGCATTGCTTTCGGACCTACTGCCGACCGCCTTATGGTGTCGACACTCAACCGCGACCAGAACCATTTTGAGATATATAGTGTGAACCCACGTTCTACCGTGGCCAAATCCATCTACACCGACAAAACCAAAGCATGGGTGGAAGAAATGAGTTACGACAACATCATATATGGTAATGATTACTTTATAGTGATGTCCGGGAAATCCGGTTACAACCACCTTTACAAATATTCCTATAACGGCACCCTACAGAAGACACTCACCAAAGGGGACTTTGATGTGACTGAATGTTACGGCTATGATGACTACGGCAACTTATATTATCAGGCCGCCCATCCCACTCCGATGGACAGAGTGGTGTACCGTATTGATGCCAAGGGGTTGACCACAGCCATTTCAGCCACAAGCGGCAGCAACAACGCCAATTTCTCGCCGGACAAGACTATGGCGATGATGAGCCACAGCGATGTGACCACTCCTCCGGTGTACACCATCACCACGGCATCCGGCAAAAAGGTGCGCACGGTGCTCGACAACTCAGCAGTGGCATCGAAATACAAGGATCTCCCGGTGAAGGAATTTTTCACCATGACATCCGATGGTGTGACCCTAAATGGCTACATGATAAAACCGGCAGGAGCATCGGCATCCAACAAATGTCCTGTGATTATGTCGCAGTACAGTGGACCGGGATCGCAACAAGTGCTCAATCGCTGGGGTGTGGACTGGGAACAGTACTTTGTGATGCAAGGCTACGGAGTGATCTGTGTTGATGGCAGGGGGACTGGCGGACGCGGTCATGAATTCATGGATGTAGTGTACCGCAACCTTGGTCATTACGAGACAATCGACCAGGTGAATGCCGCCCGTTACGCTGCCTCGCTACCGTGGGTCGACAGCAAGCGCATAGGCATCTATGGCTGGAGCTATGGAGGATATGAGGCCCTTATGGCAGCTTCACAGACAGGCGCACCCTACGCTGCAGCAGTGTCAATAGCTCCCGTTACCGATTGGAGATTTTACGATTCGATCTACACCGAACGTTACATGCTCACACCTCAGCAAAACTCTGACGGCTATGACCAATCGTCGGCTATCGCCCGCACGGGCAAGCTTGTGTGTCCGGTGCTATTGATGTACGGAACATCAGATGACAATGTTCACCCTGTGAACACATTGCAATATGTATCCACCATCCAGAGCCAAGGAGGGTTGTGCGATATGTTCGTGTTCCCGAACATGAACCACAGCATCAACGGATGTAATGCACGTGCGGTGGTGTATGCTAAAATGATGGACTATTTCAACAAAACACTCAGAAAGTAAGAATACGTGGAAAAGAAAGTAAGCTATAGAGACGTGCTGTCGCATATAGTAAAGATATGGATAGTGTGTTATGGAGCACTGACATTACAGGTGGTGGCTGGCTACTGGGCAAGCCATGTGATAATGCCATACATAGGCTTCATTCTCATCGGAGGCATCCTGGCCTACGGCAACTACAACCTGCGTACTACATCCATGAACTGCTCGATGATGACACATTTCACCGTGTACACCCTGTTCACAAGCGGAATCATCATGTTGCTCGCAAATTTTCTCAACACCAATTTCATAACAATAAGATTCGAGGAATTTTCGTATCAGGAATATCCCTTTCATGCGGCATTCATCGTGTATCCGGTGGCGACACTGTTCTACGGCGTAGCATTACTGCGTCGTGGGAATCCCGCCTACTGCGGAGCATGCCGCACGATGGCCGGCTTTTCGGTCAAGGAATCCATACGGCGAAATGTACTTCACCACGAAGGCAAATTCCAGCTTCGACTGGCCTTCTACATGTCACTCACCATCTGCGTGGTGATTTATGTGTACTACTTTTTCCACTATTCCAAAGAATACGCCACCACCCACTACACACCCGACACATTCTTCATCTACATCCTGCCGGCAACCCTCTACATGATAGCCGTGGTGTACATCGGACTGAGATATGCATCACTCGATTTCGAGATTTCCCTAAAGATGTCACATGAGGCAGAGGACCAATCCACACGCCTGCGGTACATGGTGGTGTGGAAAGACCAGTTGCTGCTGAAGGACATACTGATCGATGGCGCCAATGCCGGCTATTGGGACACCCCGGCTGAAAAAATTATGCCCTACAATGAGACAATGTCGGAGCACTTGGCATCCACTACCTTCCGCTCGCTTTCTGACATAGATGACTTCACTGTGAGAAAACTATTCGTGAGCGGGGAGAAACGACAGAACGTGTTCCACTATGCAGCTTTCATCGATGATGAGGCAGGGAATGTCAACGATATGGGAGGAATGTGGTTCCACCTTCGCGAGGTGAACCAGATGCTCAAAAACGGCAACATCGCCCGGCCTTTCGCCATGGAGCTCTATAGGGTGTTCACCATAACAATGGCATGGAAGACATACGACCGCGAAGGCAAGCGTCTTTACCCCATAAAGAATTACCGTCCGACATTCAGACTGCGCGATTTCCACAAATGGGATGTTGACTATGAGGACATGCATTGGATGAGTGTGGCACAGAACAATCAGGACAAACCGTTCTATCAGCTCCGCAAACTCTGGCGAAGATATATCAACGGCATAGACAACAGATGGGACAAGAAAGAATCTTAGTGATCACCGGGCCTACGGCATCGGGCAAGACAGCACGCGCTGTGAGCGCTGCTCGGGCATTCAAAGGCGAGGTGATCAGTGCTGATTCCCGTCAGATTTACCGGGGGATGGATATTGGCACGGGCAAGGACCTCAAAGAATATGGCGATGTGCCCTACCATCTTATCGACATAGTCCCGGCGGGGTACAAATATAATCTCTATGAATATCTTCGCGAATACACGGCCGCGCGCGATGGTATCTTGGCACGTGGACATCTTCCGATATTATGCGGAGGCACCGGCCTGTATGTGGAGTCAGTGCTGAAAGGACTCTCCTTGCCTGAAGTTCCTGCCAACGACCAGCTAAGGCAAGAACTCGAAGGGAAAACGCTCGATGAACTTACTGCCATCCTTTCCAGAAAAAAAGCGCTTCACAATACCACAGATGTGGACACCTGCAAACGCGCCATCAGGGCTATTGAGATAGCCGAGTACTATGAGTCGCATCCCGAGGAAGCCTTATCGACAAAACCACATCCGGTAGAGAATGCCATAGTAGTGGGAATAGACATCTCGCGTGACGACCGACGTCGACGAATCTCCCGGCGCCTGCGGGCCAGACTCGACGAAGGCATGATTGAAGAGGTGAAGGGTCTGCTCGACGCCGGCATACAACCTGACGACCTTATTTATTACGGACTTGAATACAAATTCGTGACCCAGTACCTTTTAGGAGAATTGACGCTTGAAGAAATGACCGGACGACTTGAAATCGCCATTCACCAGTTCGCCAAGCGCCAGATGACATGGTTCAGGGGAATGGAGCGTCGCGGCTTCCCCATCCACTGGTTTCCGTGGGATATGCCTGAAGAAACTTTTATCGAGGAGATATCAGAAATGCTACAACGTTAAATTGCAGATTCATACCACAGATATTATGGAACTACCTAAAGATCCCGCCATATTGCTGAGCTACATCAATACCAAGCTCAGAGACGACTACCCCACCCTCGACGAATTGTGCAATGACTTGCATATCGACAAAGACGACCTGGTGGAGACCATGGCAAAAAATGGATTTGAATATTCAGCTGAGAACAACAAATTCTGGTAAATGGAAGAATATTTATCTAAGCTCAACCCCCAGCAGCGTGATGCCGTGGAATACTGTGACGGGCCTCAGCTGGTGATAGCCGGTGCAGGATCCGGCAAGACACGTGTGCTCACCTACAAGATAGTGCACCTACTGGGTCATGGCTACGAGCCATGGCGCATACTTGCCCTGACTTTCACCAACAAGGCGGCTAAGGAGATGCGCGAACGCATACAGGGACTTGTAGGAGAATCCACGGCATCGAAACTATGGATGGGCACCTTCCATTCAATATTCCTCAAGATCTTGCATATAAATGCAGAAAGAGTGGGATTCAAGCCAAACTTCACCATCTATGACACAGATAATACAAAATCCTTGATAAAGACCATACTCAAGGATATGGATCTTGACGACAAGGTTTACAAAGTGTCGACAGTGATGAACATGATATCATCGGCCAAGAATGCACTGATCGGGCCAACAGAATATGCCAACGACCCCGACATCCGCGAGGCAGACCGGGCAGCTCGGCGCTACAGGCTCTACGAAGTGTATTCTGCCTACATGAACCGCTGCCATGTGGCTGATGCGATGGATTTCGATGATATCCTCTACTACACCTTCCGACTCTTCGAGGACAATCCGGAAATCCTGCACCACTATCAGGAATTTTTCCGCTACGTGCTTGTGGACGAATATCAGGACACCAACTACGCTCAGCATGCCATAATATCACAGCTGTGCGGTAACAGTCAGAACCTGTGCGTGGTGGGCGATGACGCCCAGAGCATATATTCATTCCGTGGCGCCAATATCGCCAATATCCTGAATCTGAAAAAAGCTTACAAAGGTCTGCAGATCTATAAACTGGAACAGAACTACCGCTCGACACAGAATATCATCAACGCTGCCAACACACTAATAGACAAGAATAAGGAACAGATACGCAAACAAGTGTTCTCGCGCAATGACATAGGCGACAAGATAGAAGTGGTGAAATGCTACAGCGACTATGAGGAAGCCCATATTCTTGCCAACAGAATATCACAGCGCCAGATGAGCTCGGGCGATGCTTATGATGAATTCGCAGTGCTGTACCGAACGAATGCACAGTCTCGCGCCATAGAAGAGGCATTAAGGCGCAGAAACATACCGTACAGAATCTACGGAGGCATGTCGTTCTACCAACGTAAGGAGGTCAAGGACGCCATAGCCTATTTCCGCATGTCTGTCAACCCAAGCGACGATGAGGCGCTACGACGCATCATCAACTATCCTGCACGAGGCATCGGCGAGACTACGGTAAAAAAACTCACCCGTTCGGCGATTGAGCACAATGTGAGTATATGGGATGTGATAACTGACATCGACCGCTACGGAGCTGACATCAACAAAGGCACCCGCAACAAACTCGATGCTTTCGCCGACCTGATAAATAAATTCATAAAGCTTAATGACGACGGCAACGACGCCCTGACTGTAGCCCGCCAGATAATTTCCGACACAGGGCTGCTGAGCATACTCATCTCGGACCGAACACCGGAAAGCATCTCAAAACAGGAGAACCTGCAGGAGCTTATCAGCGGTGTGCAGCAATTTGTAAGTACAAGATACGAAGAAGGAAATGACGAAAGCATCTTCATGACAAATTTCCTATCGGATGTATCTCTTGCCACAGACCAGGACGAAAACGATGGAATAACCACTCCACGAGTGACTCTAATGACAATCCATGCCTCCAAAGGTCTGGAATTCGGCAATGTGTTTATCGTGGGAGTGGAAGAAGAACTCTTGCCGGCTTTGATGAGCATGGACTCGGCCAAGGGAATAGAAGAAGAAAGGCGACTGCTGTATGTGGCAATCACCCGCGCCAAGAGATTCTGCATGATGAGTTATGCACAAAGCCGATTCCGCAACGGCCAGACTGTGTTCACCCGTCCATCGAGATTTCTCAAGGACATCGACGGACAGTTCATGCACTATATGCTCGGCAGCGACATGGAAAACGACCGCGGAGAAGGCGCATCGCGTTTCCGTGAATCCTTCCACACTCCAGGTTCAGGCATACCCAAGATCCACACCCTGAAATCAACGGGTACAACCAACAGAACTGCGACCCCGCACAGCAATCCATTGAAAACGCTATCAGGACCTATCTCACAAAATGCCGGCGACTACAGGGTGCACACGTTGGATGAACTTTCAGAAGGAATGACCATAGAACATCTCACCTACGGACGAGGCACAATTGTGGACATCGACACATCAATGTCAGACGCACGCATAAGGGTGAAGTTCGACAACGTAGACATCAAGACAATCATGATAAAATACGCTAAGATAAAGATACCGGAATGAAACTTGAAGATATCCCGACGCCCTTCTATGTGGTGTACGAAGACAAACTCCGCAAGAATCTCAGCCTCATAAAGAAAGTGGCGGAAAAAAGCGGGGCGAAGATTATCATGGCATTCAAAGCCAATGCCCTGTGGCGCACATTCCCGATAGTGAGGGAATACTGCACGGCATTTACTGCAAGTTCGCTAAACGAACTGCGGTTGGGACTGGAATACTTAGGTAGTGACGCCCATTCCTACTGCCCGACCTATACTAAAGCCACTATAGATGAGTACTTGCGAGGCAGCACACACATCACATTCAACTCATTGGACCAGTGGAAAAGATTCGCAGTAAAGGTAAAGGAATATCCAGGAGTGTCACCCGGGCTCAGGGTCAATCCAAAATGTTCAGTGATAGAGACAGATATCTACAATCCTGCTTTGCCGGGAAGCCGGTTCGGCGTGGGTGCTGAAGACATAGGAGCAGAGTTGCCCGAAGGCATCGAGGGGCTCCATTTCCATGCCTTGTGCGAATCCACATCCTACGACCTGGAGAAGGTGCTTGATGCTTTCGAGTTACAATTCGGCCACCTGTTGCCAAAACTGAAATGGGTGAATTTCGGAGGAGGACACCTTATGACCCGCGAAGGCTACGATATCGATCACCTTATCAAACTCATACAGGAATTCCGAACAAAATACCCCAATCTGGAGGTGATCCTCGAGCCGGGAAGTGCATTCACATGGCGAACAGGCGACCTGATGACAAGCGTAGTAGACGTGGTGACCAACGATGGAGTGAGCACAGCGATTGTGGATGTGTCGTTCGCATGCCACATGCCAGACACATTGGAGATGCCCTACCGACCTGCAATCACTGAGAGCGTGGCGGACGGTACACCCGGAGCATATTCCTACAGGCTTGGAGGCAATTCCTGTCTGAGCGGTGATTTCGCGGGTCCGTGGTGGTTCGATCGCCAGCTTAGAGAAGGCGACAAACTCACCCTTGAGGACATGAACCATTATACTACGGTAAAGACAACGATGTTCAATGGCATACAGCATCCGGCGATAGTGCTATGCCGGAGCGATGGCGAATGTGAGTATCTTCGCCAATACACCTATGCCGACTATAAATCAAGGATGAGCTGATGAAATATTCAATAATCATACCGGTGTATAACCGCATCGACGAGGTAAGGGATCTCTTGGACAGCCTTCTGAAGTCCACGGAGAAAGATTTCGAGGTGATAATCGTGGAGGACGGATCGTCGGCACCTTGCAAGGAAGCCGTGGAAGAATACGCCGACAGGCTAAATGTAAAATATTATTATAAGGAGAATGAAGGTCGCTCGATAGCCCGCAATTACGGGATGGAGCGCGCTGAGGGAGAATATTTCATATTCTTTGACTCCGACTGCGTGATACCCCCCGGTTATTTCGCCACGTTGACGAAGGCATTGAAAGAGAAACCTATCGACTGCTTCGGTGGCCCGGATGCCGCCCATGATTCGTTCACGGACGTGCAGAAGGCCATCAATTACTCGATGACCTCGTTCCTCACCACCGGAGGGATCCGTGGCGGAAAAATAAAGCTTGAGAAATTCGTACCGCGCACATTCAACATGGGATTTTCACGGAAAGTGTATGATGCGGTGGGTGGCTTCAGGGAGATGTTCTCCGAAGACATCGATATGAGCACACGTATCCGTCTGGCAGGGTTCACCATAGGCCTGATACCGGACGCCAAAGTATGGCACAAGCGCAGGGTGGATTTCAAGAAATTCTTCCGGCAAGTTTACGTGTTCGGAATGTCGAGAGTAACACTAAAATTGCTCTATCCCGACTCGCTGAAAGTGGTGCATCTGCTTCCGGCTGCTTTTGTGATTGGCAGCATAGTGCTGATCCTATTAGGAATAATCGTATCGTGGTGGTGGCTATTGCCTCTTATTGTCTATTTTGCGGCAATCTTCATCTGCGCTCTTATATTCACCAAGTCATTCAAGATAGCTGCTTTAGCATTACCGGCAAGCGTCATACAGCTGTCGGGCTATGGTACCGGATTCATCAAGGCATTCTTCATGAAGATAATACTCCGACGAGGTAGAAATGTGGAAGAAGAGATAGCCCTCAGAAAGGGGAAATAAGACTCGATGCCATGGAAAACATCAACAATAACGAGACAAAACTGATACGCGACCTTGCCGAAGATGATCGTCCGCGCGAGAAAGCGATAAGGCATGGTATCGACTCCCTAACTGATGCCGAGCTGATGGCAATAATTTTCTCCACCGGAATAAAAGGGAAATCGGTGGTGCAACTATGCAACGAAATACTCGATTCAAAAGGCGGACACTTGTCGAGAGTGACAAAGATGACGGTAAAGGAGATGTGCGACACCTACAAGGGTATAGGTAAGGTTAAAGCCATAACTTTGCTTGCCGCACTTCATCTCGGGGCACGCGCCGCCAAAGATGCCTTGATAGCTGATGAAGTGAAAGTGGTGACTTCTGAGATAGCCTACGACCTCATGCGGCATCATTTCGAACGGATCCAGCATGAAGAATTCTGGATAATGCTTATCGACAGAGGAGCTCACGTGATACGCGAGGTACGTATTTCACAAGGAGGCATTGCGGCCACCACTGTGGATATAAAACTAATTTTGAAGTCGGCGATTGAATCGTTGGCCTCAAGCATGATACTTTTCCATAATCACCCATCAGGTACCCTAATGCCCAGCCCGGAGGACGACAGACTGACAAGGCGCATTGTAGAGGCTGCAAAAATGGTAGATATAAGGGTGAATGATCATCTGATCGTCACCTCACATTCATACTACTCCTACAACGACCACGGACGGCTATAGCGGTGCACAGCAAAAAAAAGCATCCCGAACGGGATGCTTTTTTTGCTGATTGAATCAATCTTATTTGATGATCTGTTTTGAAACCTTGTCACCTTTCTTTACGATGTAGAGCTGACCGGCAGTGGGGTTGGTTATCTGCATACCCTGCATGTTGTAGTAGACTGTGGGGGCATTTACATCCTCAACTGTAGGATTCTTCACACCTGCATTTCCTTCGCCTGTCCAGACATTGTAGTCGAGAGTGACATTGACATCGCTGTAAATTACCCAAAGACCACCATCGGTGTCCTGCAGACCGATAAGTTCGGTGGAAAGGACAGTGTTTCCTTCATTTTCTGGAGTGACATCCAGATAAACCTCTGTCGATTCATCGTTCTGTATCATGAACAACTCAGTATCCTGAATGACTGTGAGGGGCATATTCTCAGTGTACGCCATGGCATCTTCCTGACTCAGAACGAACATGACAGCACCCGGCCAACCACAGAAACCTTTCACGAACCAGAACAGCAGTCCATCTTCCTCATATGTCTCTGTGTACATAGGGAATTCAATAGCCTCGGAAACGGGGTTGCCATATTCATCGGCTGACTCTTCAACAGCTGTACCATGGGCATTAGGAAGTGCAGTGAAAAGATCAATATAGGCCGCACCAAAAGTAATACCTCCTACATTGGGGATAAAACGCGAAGCCATAGCGAAACCTACACCGTCTACGTAAGGAGAGATCAACCATCCGTCCCTTACAACAAAGTCATAAGTGTCGTTGGTATAATATCCAATATCGCTACCATCAATTCCGGCGAAATAGAAATATATAGGCTCGTTGTTGGTGAACCCGTACCTTGAGTAATCAGAGAGATCTTCATAGAAGAGAGGTTCTGAAGTCTCACCCACGGGAATAGAGAGCACCCATTCACCAACGAGTTTTCCACTTTCATCTGTCCAAAATTCTGGCTCGTAGTGAAGATTTCCTGTCATCGACACATCAGAGAAGATGAATGTCTCGAACTTGTATTCTCCCTCGTTACCCGTGGGAGCAAGAACATTGCTGGGGGACATGCGAGTGGTGTTACCGTATGTTTTGCTATAGTTTGTATAGCAGATCATGTAATCACCTGACAACGCAGGAGCTTCAGACTCATCTGCGCGAGACAATACTTCCTTTTTATCAGCAACTTTTTTCAAGGCTGTGCCGTCGAGTTTACCAACGACCTTGGCATTCTCCATCGAAAGTCTCGGAGCCTTCTCCAAATTAGCGGCGGAGACACCGGAAGCAATCATGGCTCCTGCTAATAGAGCGTAGATTTTTTTCATAAGCTTAATTTTACTTATTTGAGTTTAACATTTTGTTCGGTTTGTCAGAAAAGACGGTGCAAAGTAAAAGATAATTTCTCAATTTATCAAATATTTTAATATAATTTTTACTTTTTGCTACAAATTGCTACAAAAAAACGTGAATATCGAACATTTTGAGAGATTAAGCAAAGCCTCTGAATTATTTTTTCGATCGTACCTATGGCCTGACAGAGCTCTCTATGAAAAATATGGAACTTCGCGAGGCTAAAGCTTAAGCACAGAAACAATAGGGCTCGATATTCATTTTGGGGGAGAATGGCGGAGAAGGTAACGACAATTTAACGTTCTAATGAGGATTTTGCAGAAAATATAAGAAGATAGATTTTTTTGAGCGAAGCTAAATTTGTAAATTTGCACATTGAAAAATTATGAGCGATAGAAATCTAATCTAAGAATCATGAAGAAAATATTACCATTAATAATTTCGGCGATGACTGCTTTCGGCACTTACGGTGCTGATGGAAGCGGACTATGGTTCACAAACAGCCCGAAGGAACAGAATGCTCCAGTGAAGATTTCCTTTACCGGCATAAAGGCAGAGAATCCCACCATGAAGATAGTACGAAAGGAGCTCGATAGCATGGGACTGACGGGAGATGTGTCGGTGGTGGTGAACAAACGTCGTAAAGGCTACAGCGATGCATATTCACTGACCTCATACGACGGACATATCACAATCCAGTCGCCCTCTGCACAGGGCATACTCTATGGCACCTACGATCTGCTTAGAAGAAAGGCACTTGGAGAGAATATCTACAATCTGAAGATAGAAGAATCTCCCGCATACATGATAAGGGCTCTCAACCATTGGGACAATCCCGACGGCAGCGTGGAGCGTGGATATGCAGGAAACTCCCTATGGGACTGGAATAGCCTTCCTGAGGTGACAAACGACAGATATGAACAGTACGCACGCGCATGCGCTTCGGTGGGCATCAATGCATCGGTTATTAACAATGTGAATGCAAAACCGATGATGCTCGACAGCGAGACTCTAAAGAAAGTAAAGGCACTCGCCGACACGTTCCGACCCTACGGCATACGTACATACATGTCGATCAACTTCGCATCCCCGAAAGCTATAGGCGGTCTGCCGACAGCTGATCCTCTCGACCCGGATGTGCAGAAATGGTGGCGAGACAAGATCAACGAGATATATGAGCTGATACCCGATTTCGGCGGATTCCTGGTGAAAGCTAACAGCGAGGGTGAACCGGGTCCAGGCGACTATGGGCGCAGCCACTCGGAGGGTGCCAACATGCTTGCCGACGCCATCGCACCCCACGGCGGCGTGGTGATGTGGAGGGCATTCGTCTACAATCCATCGAGCCCTGACCGCGCAAAGCAGGCTTTCGAGGAGTTCACGCCGCTCGACGGCCAGTTCAGGGACAATGTAATTATTCAGATAAAGAACGGACCGGTGGATTTCCAGCCACGCGAGCCCATCAGTCCCCTTTTCGGTGCGATGCCCCGCACCCAGCAGATGGTGGAGTTCCAGATCACACAGGAATACTTAGGCGCTTCGAACCACTTGGTTTACTTAGCCCCCCTATTCAAAGAATGCTTAGACACTGATACCCATCGCGGAGAAGGAACGGTGGCAGCCGTAACCGTGACGCCTCATCATGGAATATCCGCAATAGCGGGAGTGGCAAACATCGGCGACGATGTCAACTGGTGCGGTCACGACTTTGCACAATCCAACTGGTACGCATTCGGACGCCTTGCATGGGACCCTGACCTGAGTGCTGAAAAGATAGCCGACGAATGGCTTGGACAGACATTCACAACCGACGGGCGGTTCACTGAGCCCGTGAGACAAGTAATGATCAATTCGCGCGAAGCTTGCGTCAACTACATGATGCCAATGGGTCTGCATCATCTCTTTGCCGGAAACCATCATTATGGACCGGAACCATGGTATTATCCCGAGGGTATACGCGTGGATTGGACACCTTCATATTACCACAAGGCCACAGCCGACTCCATTGGATTCGACAGGACAGTGGCAACAGGCTCCGGTGCTACAGGACAATATGCTTCCCCACTCTATGAATTATACGAGACGAACTGTCCGGAGGAATATCTGCTATGGTTCAACCGCAAGGGATGGAACGACCGACTTGAAGGAGGTAATACCGTGTGGGAGGAATTGTGCAAGCACTATAGCGACGGTGTGGAGCAGGCACGTGAATTCCAGAAAGTATGGGATAACGTAGGTGGCTATATAGATGAAGAAAGATATAAGGCTGTACGTGACAAACTGAAGATTCAGACCCACGATGCACAATGGTGGAAAGACGCATGCCTGTTGTACTTTCAGGAGATCAACGGGTTACCCTTCCCCACCGAAATGGAGCGACCGGTGTATGAACTCAATAGGCTTAAAAAAGTGGCAATTCCCTTGGGGCTGCATGGATGTCCAACCCGCGATATGCTACCGTAGTGTCAACGAAAAAGAATAACATGTTCACCGCAGAGCGTGTGTCCATGCTGCTGCTTGCTATCGCAATTATCGTGTGGGCATGCGTTGTATTTATTGACAAACAGTCGCCGGAAATATCAATTCCGGCGACCGATTTTCAGATTGACAGCGTAAACGGAACTATAGCGGCAGATAGCCTGGAGCAGCCGACTGGTAAGACTCAATCAAAAAAAAGGAACATCACCAAAAAGAAGAAGAGAAAGAAAAGCATAGGCCCCCGCGACCATTTGCGGGAGCCTATTCCTCAGGGGGACTGATATTGTCTATTTCAATTCGTCGGCGATGTGGAAAGTGGCGCAAGAATATAGGGCGGCTGTTTCGGTGCGTAGACGGGTGTCTCCAAGGGTGACGGGACGATAACCGCAGTCTACTGCCGTACGTATTTCATCCGAGGAGAAATCGCCTTCGGGTCCTATCAGGATAGCGGCACTGGAACGTGGATGGTATTCAGCAGAGAGTAACCACTTCGGGAATTCGTCGGAACAATAGGCAATGAAACGCTGTTCATCGGAAATAAGGCTTAAGGCTTTGTCGAAAGGCATCATGGAAGTAATCTCCGGGAGAACTGATTTCAGGGATTGCTTCATGGCAGAAACGGCAATTTTCTGTAGTCGCTCAACCTTGATTTCCTTACGTTCGGAGAAACGACATTTGAGAGGTATGATACGGTTGACACCAATCTCCACAAGCTTTTCTACAAGCCACTCCATACGGTCGATGTGCTTGGTAGGCGCAACGGCAATGGTGATATCCTGACACCACGGCAGCGGGGCAGCCACTTTATCAATTATCTCGACCATTGTGCGCTTGGGATGAGAGTCGATGATGCGACATTTGTAGAAAAAGCCTTTGCCATCAACAATGTCGATTACATCGCCCACCCCGTAGCGGAGCACGCGGACACAATGCTGTGAATCACTCTCGGGTAGAATTGGATTGATTTCTATTTCGGGGGAATAGAACATAATGATAATACTTTTTCAGGAGGCCTAATTGACGAAACCTTCCGGACTACTTCCGTCAATATCGGCAGCCTCAGATTCGGATACAGAAACTTTGTCCTTACCCGTGCGAAAACAAACAAGGAACAGCATACCGACCACAAATGCGAATCCCGCGAAAATGTACCAAGCCGCGCGCCAGTTGCCTACGAGATGATCGCCCTGCCAAGAACAGAAATGGTCGATTATGGCACCTGCTGCAAGTGTGCCGATGGTGGCACCAAGCCCATTTGTCATGAGCATGAACAATCCTTGGGCCGAGGCCTGGATGGATTTATCAGTTTCCTTCTCAATGAATAAAGCTCCCGATACATTGAAGAAATCGAAAGCCACCCCGTAGACAATCATCGACACAATAAACAACCAGAGGCCGTCGCCAGGATTCCCAAGGCCGAAGAAACCGAAACGCACAGTCCAGGCCATGAAGGATATGAACATCACGATTTTGATTCCGAAGCGCTTGAGGAAGAATGGAATCATCAGGATACATAGCGCTTCCGACATTTGAGAAATCGAAGTAAGCAACGTGGCATTTCGAGCTCCGAAAGAGTCGGCAAACTCATGATTGGCAAGGAAACTTGTAATATATGGTCCTGCGTAACCATTTGTCACCTGCAGGCACATGCCCAAAAGCATGGAGAAGATGAAGAATACGGCAATATTCGGATACTTAAAGAGCGTGAAGGCCCGAAGCCCCAGAGAATCAACAATCGAGGTGGATTTTCCGGTCCTTACCAGACGACACTCCGGCATCGTGAAACAGTACAGGAACAAAATGAAACTAAGCACACCCGAAACAAAGAACTGCCAATGGGTGTACTGGAAACGGTCGAAACCAGAAATTTCCAGTCCGAAAGATCCATCGGAGACGTATGCGCAATTGACGAACCACATTGTGGCGATGAAACCAACGGTACCGAACACACGTATAGGAGGGAAATCCTTGACGGTGTCCATTCCCCTTTCATTAAGCACACGGAATGCGACAGTGTTGGACAATGCAATTGTAGGCATGAAAAATGCGAGTGAAATGGTGTAGAGAGTGATGAATACCGTCGGATCGGGAGCAGCTGACAACTGCCCCATGTACCACAGGGAACACATGAACAGACCGGCCATTAAATGACAGAAACCGAGCATACGCTGTGGCTGCACATATTTGTCGGCAATGATCCCTACGACGGCCGGCATAATAAGCGACACGATGCCCTGGATAGCATAGAACCATGCCACGAGATGACCCATCCCGGCCCTGCCAAGATAATTACTCATACTTGTGAGATATGCTCCCCAGACTGCAAATTCCAGGAAGTTCATCACGATCAGTCTCAACTTAATATTCTTCATTTGTCGCGTTTTTTTATTATCTCGTTGATTTTAGCGGCAGCCTCATAATTCTCCTCGCTTATGTAGTTGTCGAGTTTCTGCCGGAGTTCTTCATCGGAGAGAGAATTAAGGTAAGTGTCAGAGAGGGGATCGGACGTTTCACTTGAGCTTTCGGATTCCGAAGACGTGTCGGCTCCTTCCCCATCTGTATCTTCAGTGGTGAGTATGGTACCGGTGAGATGAAGTATTTCATCAGTGGTATAAATCGGCGAACCAGTGCGAATCGCAATAGCAATGGCATCAGAAGCCCGCGATTCAATCCTAACCTCCTTCTCTCCATCGGTGAAAAGGAGTTCGGAATAGAATATACCCATTTCGAACTTATATATGAATACCTCTACAAGCTCAATATTGAAAGCATGTGACAATGTACAGAACAGATCATGAGTGAGGGGACGCGGAGTGACAATTCTCTCTATACTTACAGCAATAGCTTGAGCCTCTGAGGCCCCGATGACAATTGGGATGCGGTAAGGTCCATCTTCCTCTGCAAGAATCAGTGCATAAGCACCGGATTGCAGAGGAGCGTAGGATATACCCATAACATATAATTTTACTCGATCATTCATTTTGAGAGGATTTTGGTTATTGGCTTTTTTGTTTCACCTTCAACAAACCTTTTGATTTAATTTTGTGCCATTATAAGGTGATTACGCCGGAACCGTAGCAGATGTGAGACTGACGGTCGTAGATGACCGCGAACTGTCCAGGAGCGATACCCTGCACATCACGGAGGGAATCGATCCGATACTCCCTGTCACCCACACATGACAAATTGGCAGGAATGAATTCGGGCATGTGCCGGTTCTTGAAAGTAATCTCTACGTTGTCACATCCATCTGGCCATGGATTTTCGGTGATGAAATGCATCTCACTGAGGTTGATTATCCGTCCATACTGCTTTTCTGTGTCATAGCCTCGGGATACATATATCACATTGTCGTGGACATTCTTTTTCACCACGAACCATGGGCCGCCGCTCAACCCCAGCCCCTTGCGCTGACCGATGGTATGGAACCAGAATCCGCGATGCTCGCCGATCTTCCTTCCTGTCTCAATCTCCACTATCGGACCTGGTCGTTCGCCGAGATGGCGCCGAAGGAAATCGTTGTAGTTTATTTTCCCAAGAAAACAGATTCCCTGGGAATCCTTACGCTTGGCATTAGGCATATTAGACTCCAAGGCTATACGACGTACCTCAGCCTTTGGCATATCACCTATTGGGAAAATGACATGTCTTAGCTGTTCGTATGAAATCTGAGCAAGAAAATCGGTCTGGTCCTTGACCTTATCTACAGCGGTAGAGAGCCATACCTTTCCATCAATAATGGAAGTGGTGGCATAATGGCCTGTGGCCGTCATATCGAACTCTCTGCCCCAACGCTGCTCAAAGAACCCAAACTTTATCATCTTATTGCACATGATGTCAGGATTAGGCGTACGCCCCTCGCGAACCGTGCGTAAGGCATATTCCATCACATTGTCCCAATACTCCTGATGGAGCGACACCACATCGAAAGGCAGATTATAGCGGCGTGCTATATAGGTACACATCTCAATGTCCTCTTCGGCGGAACAGTCTCCCTCGTCGGTATCAAGACCTATGCGGATGTAGAAAAGGTGAAGGTCGTGTCCCTGTTCAAGAAGCTGGTGGACAGCCACTGCGCTGTCGACACCACCGGATATCAGCGCGGCAATTCTCATGAGTTCTGCTGTGAATTAATCTGCTGGAGTATAAATATCAGATTATCGATTGGCACTTCCTTCCCGACTACCTTATGACGCCCATCGAGCCAATAGATAGCCGGCATTGTATCTAGATTAAAATACTCGTCGATATTCTCACAAGCTCCTATAATCCAGTTAGAGGGATATTTCTCTACCTCGGCTTTCCACTCTGCTGTAGGCTCGCCGGGGAAAATGCTCACCACCTTAACCAGTCCTGCATCAATCAGGCTATTGGTATTATTGTCTGCCGAAAGACGTGCCTTAGCCAATGTACAATCAAAGCAGTCGGGATCGTTGATGAACAAAACAATGCGCGAAGCGATCACCTTGCCAAAATCGGATTTAGTTCCGTCGGGCTGAATAAATGTGAAAGCCGGCACAACCTGTCCTACACTACTACTGGACAACACCTTATAGTCAGCGGCATAGATTGCTCTTTCCGCATTTGGCACTTTCTTTGCTTTGGAGATAGCTTCACAGAACTGCATATAAAGTTCGTCGGAATAATATTTAGCAGTATCGCAGTGAAACCAGTTGCGGGCCATCTTTCCAACTTCGGACAGGCTCTTAGGCGCAACCTTCTCCACCTTATTTAAATAATTATCAATGGCAAGATGCACAGTGTCGGCAGAAGCATAAGGCATGAAGCTTGCCCACATACCGAAAGCATCATTAAGACGATTGAGTGAAGAAAACGATTCCTTGATATTACACCGATCCCAGAAATTGTAGACCAGATAATTACATTTCCCAGCAAGAGAGGGGATGTCATCCGGAGCAGTAGGATACGGAAACAGAGTGGCGGCATTCTGGGCCGAGGAGGCAACGGAAAGCCAAAGAGACAGAAATGTTATAAATGTTAAAAAAATTCTTTTCATTTTAGATTGGCATAGGATTTGCAAATACAAAGTTAGCTAAATGCAATGATTTTAGCAAACCATTATTGATGATTGTTTGTTAAAGTTAATGAAAGAATAAAATTAACTTAACACAAGAGAGGAAATCATCAAAATACAATAACAAAACTAAAATTTCAAGATATATGAATTTCAACAATTTTACCATCAAGTCGCAGGAAGCTATCCAGAAGGCCGTGGAGATTACCCGCGGTGCCGGACAACAGGCTATCGAACCTGTGCATCTGCTTAAGGCAGTGGTGGAGGAAGGTGAGTCGATAGTGAAATTCATCTTCCAGAAAATAGGAGCTTCAACTCCACAGATTTCAGGTCAGATCGACAAAGAGATTGCAGCCCTGCCTAAAGTGTCGGGAGGCGAGCCCTATCTGAGCCGCACATCTAATGATGTTCTGCAGAAGGCACTCGACATAGCAAAGAAAAACAGCGACGAGTATGTGACTCTCGAAGCACTGCTCATGGCGATATTCGAAATCAATTCGCCGGCTTCAACAATATTGAAGAACGCCGGGCTCACGAAGAATGAGCTTGAGGCAGCCGTAAACGAACTTCGCAAGGGCAAAAAGGCCACTGACCAAGGAGCAGAGGAGACATATAACGCACTCTCTAAATACGCCGTGAACCTCAACGAGCGTGCACGGTCAGGCAAACTTGACCCGGTGATCGGACGAGACGAAGAGATCAGGCGTGTGCTCCAGATCCTGAGCCGGCGTACTAAAAACAATCCTATGCTGATAGGCGAACCGGGCACAGGAAAGACTGCGATAGCAGAAGGTCTCGCACAGCGAATAATTCGTGGTGACGTGCCGGAAAACCTACGCACAAAGCAGATATTCTCGCTTGATATGGGTGCCCTGGTGGCAGGTGCGAAATATAAAGGAGAGTTCGAGGAACGACTGAAAGCCATCGTGAACGAAGTGACCCAAAGCGATGGCGAGATCATACTTTTCATCGATGAGATCCATACCCTCGTGGGCGCAGGCAAAGGAGAGGGAGCCATGGATGCAGCAAATATCCTGAAACCCGCCCTTGCCCGAGGAGAGTTGCGCAGCATCGGTGCGACCACGCTCGACGAGTATCAGAAATATTTCGAAAAGGACAAGGCCTTGGAGCGTCGATTCCAGAAGGTGATGGTGAACGAGCCGGATGAATTAAGCGCCATAGCCATTCTTCGTGGCCTCAAGGAAAGATATGAGAACCACCACAAGGTGCGTATCCGCGACGAGGCAGTCGTGGCAGCCGTACAGCTCTCCGAGCGCTACATCACCGACCGTTTCCTTCCCGACAAGGCCATCGACCTAATAGATGAGGCCGCATCGAAGCTGAAACTTGAGATTGATTCCGTACCTCAGGCTCTCGATGACATCACGCGCCGCATCGCCCAAAAGGAAATCGAGCGTGAGGCAATCAAGCGCGAGGGCGACAAGGAGAAAGTGAAGACTATCGAAAAGGAAATCTCCGAGATGCGCGAGGAAGAGAAGGAATACACAGCAAAGTGGAAAGCCGAAAAGGAACTCATCGACCGCATTCAGCAGAATAAGATCGACATCGAACAACTGAATTTCGAAGCTGAGAAGGCAGAACGCGAAGGTGACTATGCCAAGGTGGCAGAAATCAGATATTCCAAGGTGCAGCAGAAAGAGTCGGAGAACAAGAACATCGAAGAGCAACTGAAGATGATGCAGGGCGACAAGGCTCTCATCAAGGAGGAGGTTGACGCAGATGACATCGCCGATGTGGTGTCGCACTGGACCGGAATTCCCGTGAGCAAGATGGTTCAGAGCGAGAAGGAGAAATTGCTACATCTTGAGGAAGAGTTGCACAACCGCGTGGTGGGACAGGAAGACGCAATCGCTGCAATCGCTGATGCAGTGCGCCGTTCTCGCGCAGGTCTTAACGACCCGAAACGTCCTATCGGTTCTTTCATATTCCTCGGAACAACGGGTGTCGGTAAGACAGAGCTTGCCAAGGCGTTGGCTGAATACCTGTTCGACGACGAGAACATGATGACCCGTATTGACATGAGCGAATATCAGGAGAAACACTCCGTGAGCCGCCTCGTAGGAGCACCTCCGGGATATGTAGGCTACGAGGAGGGCGGACAGCTCACTGAGGCAGTAAGACGCAAGCCCTACTCTGTGGTTCTCTTCGATGAGATCGAGAAGGCTCATCCCGATGTGTTCAACATCCTGCTGCAGGTGCTTGATGACGGACGTCTTACCGACAACAAGGGCCGCAACGTAAACTTCAAGAACACCATCATCATCATGACATCCAACATGGGTTCACAGGTGATAAGGGAGAATTTCTCGAAGATGACAAACGACAACCGACTGGAGACGATCGAAAAGACTAAGGAAGAAGTGCTTGAGATGCTCAAGCAGACAATCCGTCCTGAGTTCCTCAACCGTATCGACGAGACCATAATGTTCACCCCGCTGAACGAGAAGGAAATCGAAGAAATTGTGGGTCTGCAGGTCAAGGGTATAAAGAAGATGCTTTCCACCAATGGAGTGACACTCGAAGTGACACCCGCCGCCCTCCACTATCTTGCCGAGGAAGGCTACGATCCGGAATTTGGCGCACGTCCCGTGAAGAGGGTAATCCACAGAATGGTGCTCAACCGTCTGTCAAAGGATATCTTGGCTCAGAAGGTTGACAAGTATAAACCCATCATCATTGATGTGGATGGCGAAGAGCTCGTATTCAAGAACTGAACTTAATCTCAGCGACAAAATCGCTGAACATAGTGGAGAATCAACTAACATAGCAGCCGGTCATAATGGCCGGCAGCTTTCTTATACTTTGTCGTGGCGGAGGCGCGTGGTGTAGTCGTCTATCTCGCGCATGCGGCGACTTATTTTGATCTCCTGAGGACAGTGGCTCTCACATTCGCGGCATCCTATACATCTGGAAGCCTGTCGCATCTTAGGCACAGAACGGTCGTAACCTACAAGAAATGCGCGGCGTGCCTCAGCGTAACGCGGATCCTTGCGATCCCAAGGCACATTGTCGTCGTTGACACATTTATTATAATGCGCGAACACTGCCGGAATGTCAAGCCCGTAAGGACACGGCATACAGTATTTACAATCAGTACAAGGAATAAGGTCGGCTGCAAGATAGCGAGTTGCCGTGCTCTTAAGGAATTCATCCTCCTCCGGAGTAATTGGTTCGAGTGGCGAATAAGTTGCAATATTGTCCTGCAAGTGATCCATATACGTCATGCCAGAGAGGACAGTGAGCACCTTCTCAGGAGTACCGGCAAACCGGAAAGCCCAAGATGCCACGGAATCCGACGGACGCATACTTTTCATCTTCCCCACTATTGCATCAGGCACATTGGCAAGACGGCCGCCAAGAAGCGGCTCCATTATCACCGACGGGATATTGCGCTTTGCAAGTTCGTTGTAGAGATATTCTGCATCTGTATTGCGGGCTGCAGCACTCTTATCGCGATTCCAGTCGATGTAATTGAGCTGAATCTGCACGAAATCCCAATGCACTTTGCCTTCATCCATCCACTGCATCATGGTGTCGAACACCTCCACATCTCCATGAAAAGAAAAACCAAGATTACGGATCCGTCCGGCTTCCTTCTGTTCTACAAGCCAATCAAGCATGCCATTATCCATAAATCTGGCATTGAATGCGGCCATGCCACCACCGCCAATTGCATGAAGCAGCAAATAGTCTACATAGTCGGTCTGGAGATTCTTTAAAGAATTTTCGAACATCGCCATGGAATTTTCCCTCGACTGCGACTCGGGAGAAAAATTCGACAACTTGGTGGCGATATAATAGGAATCGCGAGGATGACGGCTGAGAGCAATACCGGTGGACTCCTCCGACTTGCCTTGACAATATACCGGTGCAGTGTCGAAATAGTTCACTCCATGGACTATCGCATAATCGACGAGACGATTGACCTCATCCTGGTCGATTACCTGCACTTTAGCCTCATCAGAGCCGGATTCGATCATCGGCAGACGCATCATGCCATATCCCAAGACTGAGACTGAATCGCCCGTGTTGTGATTTACCCTGCGGGTCATCTCACCCGTTTTCTTGTTTGAAACAGGAGACGTTTGCTTCTCTTCCGTATTTACGCCACAAGCTGAGGCAGCCCCGAGAAATGCGCCGGCACCAAGAAAACGCAGGAAGCTGCGCCGGCTTATATCAGATAATTTTCCTTTATCTTGTTTCATAGTCAGACGCCGTTAGATTATTCTGTGACGGTCAAGTCCCTCGACATGAATTGCTGAAGAAGCCTGCTCCATCGAAGCAACAGTGCCTACAGGACAATAATATTCGCATGCTCCACAGCCAATGCAGATTGAGTCGTTGACCACTGGAATGAGCGGAGCGCTTTCATCCCCATCCTTTCTCACCATCTGGATTGCACCGGAGGGGCAGTGCGAAGAGCAGTTGCCACACCTTGAGCCATTCGCAGAGAGACAGGCTTCGTAGTCAACCACTGCGGTACCAATCTTCACCGAGCTCTTCTCTTCCACCGACAGAGGCTTGAGAGAACCTGCAGGACATACGTTGGAACACCTTGTGCAATCAGTGGAACAGAAGCCATCCGTGAAATCAAGCCGGGGATGCATGAAATGTTCGAGTTCGACAGTGGGTCGAATGATGTGACTTGGACAGGCCTGCACACAAAGTTGGCAACCAGTGCAGAATTTATCCATATTTCCAAAGCTCCCAGCGCCGGGAGGCACCACACGGGTAAGGCGCACAGGAGATTTCTTATCCTTCAAGGCAGTAAGACCTCCGTCGGCCTCCTTTGCCATAGCTTGCATAGCCACAGAACCAACGACAAATCCCGCACCGGCAATGAAATTGCGGCGGCCTGAATCAGGTGGGCAGGCATTTCCAGTTGAAATGCATTTAGTCTTGGTTCCGAGGGATATTGCTCCTTCGCTACACATGTCGATACAATCCATGCACATTACACAACGACTATAATCAATAGCATGGTTCTTGACATCGATACAACTCGACTTGCAACGGCGACCGCATTTCCCACAGTTCACACAGAGGTCGGTGTTGATCACAGGCCTGATGAGAGCATGACGAGAGATAAGACCGAGAAACGTGCCAACGGGGCAAATGGTATTGCAATAGTCCCTACCCGAGGTCCACGCAAAGCCCACCACCATGATGAGAGTGAGTATTGCTACCGTCAACAGAGGAATTGAGATAATCGCCGACACACGATAGAAAGTATAGTCGTCCACCCGGCTTTCCGACCAGGCCGCAAGCAGATTGTTGATACCATCATAGATGGGAGCGAAAATCTGGAATGCGATGCGTCCGTATGCACTATATGGCTCTATGAGACCTGCGATGGAAGCTGAAAGCAATTGGAAGAGACCGACTATGAGGAGTGCGACAAACCCTGTGAAGATGATGAGCCGGGTCCTTGTGCGCGCAGGCTTAAACTTAAAACGCAGCTTGCGCTTACGTTTATTGCCTATCAGTCCTCTCGCCCAGATAACAACGTCCTGAAATATCCCGAGTGGACACACCAAAGAGCAGTAGATTCTTCCAAAAAGGAAAGTGGCGAGAAGAATCACAGCTACCGCAAGGATATTGGCAGAAAGGACAGCCGGAACAAGCTGTATCTTCGCCATCCAAGGCCAGAGGCTTGCTGCAGTTCCCGTGAAATCTACAAAAAGAAGCGTTACAGCTACGATGCTTAGCAACGAAATAATAATTCTGACTATTCTTAACATAGGTCGGATCAGATTAGCGAAAATGCAAATTTACGGAAAAAAGCTGACTCTCTCAATGGAGAGGATATTAAAAATTCAAAATTATACGGAATAGGAACCGGAATTTTCAACTTGTAATCATACGGAGATAAACATGAATAACCCAATTATCGCGAAAACATGTTTTATAACATAATTTTTGAACATTTCTCGATGTTGTGATGTTATTACTACAAATTACTGATGAGAAATAAAGATAAATGTATAACTAAAATTTGAGTACTATGTTTCAACAGTTGAAAAAAGCCGTAAAATGGTACTTTGAGCATTATGCGGCATATTATGACGATGTGGTCAAGTCAGAAATGAATGATGATGAAATATCAATCTGACAAAGAAAAAAAATTGACCGTTGCTTATCAAGGTCAAATCAAAGAGAAAAAAAGGAGATCATTGTACGCAGGGCCGGTTGGCCCTAAAGACAGACTGACGATAAAACAGTCTGTCTTTTTTTTCTACCCAACCCCGGAAAAGACATAAACGAACAAATATCATAGTTAACATATATACAACGTAATTGCAAAAAAAACATAAGGGATTGAGTGATATTGGAGAATAATTCTTAACTTTGTACTTTACAATGTACGCTTAACTTATGACAGATAAAAAGAATAAAAAGCATAAATCCACACCATCAGCCGGAGCTCCGGGGACTCCGAGACAACGTAAGATTGTCGGGCTGATGTGGAAAATATTTGGAGGTATCATCATATTCAGCATTCTATTGATAGTGTTGATCTACAATGGAGTGATCGGATACATGCCACCGATTTCCGAATTAAAGAATCCTCAGGATAAATTTGCCTCAATAATCTACACGGCTGATGGAAAGGAAATGGGCAGGTATTTCAAAAATACCGGTAACCGTGTCTACGCCGATTACTCGGAAATTTCCCAGCATGTGGTAGATGCCCTTATAGCTACAGAAGACTCCAGATTTCTTGAACATTCGGGCATTGACTCGCGGGCGCTCGGGCGTGTGCTTGTGAAAACCCTGATGATGCAGAATAAGAATGCCGGCGGAGGTTCTACATTGACACAGCAGCTTGCCAAACAGCTCTATTCTCCAGAAAGCAAGGGATTATGGTCAAGAGCGGTGCAGAAACCAATCGAGTGGATGATTGCAGTGAAGCTTGAGAGGGAATATTCAAAGGAGGAGATACTGAAAATGTACCTCAATCAGTTCGATTTCCTATACAATGCAGTGGGAATAAAGTCGGCCTCTCACGTGTATTTCGGTAAAGACCCGCGCGACCTCACCGTTGAAGAGGCTGCTACACTTGTTGGAATGGTGAAAAACCCGGCATATTTCAATCCCCGCCGTCATCCGGAAAGGACTCGCGACAGGCGCAACACCGTGCTTGAGATGATGTACAAGAACGACAAGCTGACCAAAGCTGAACTCGACTCGCTGACTCAGCTGCCTCTTACCCTTGACTATCACCCTGTAGACCACAAGCAAGGCATCGCCCCCTATTTCCGCGAAGAACTACGCCGCTATCTTCTGGCGAAAAAACCGGACAAATCGAAATACCCATCGTGGGACAAGCAAAAATTCATAGACGACTCAGTACAATGGGCGACCAATCCGCTTTACGGATGGGTAGAAAAGAATCCTAAGCCGGACGGAAGCAAGTACGACATCTACAATGACGGACTGAAAATATACACCACAGTAGACTCCAGGATGCAGAAATATGCTGAACAGGCAGTGCATGAGCATCTTTCGGATCTGCAGAGAAGATTTTTCTACGAGAAGCGCAATTCGTCGACCGCACCATACGTAGGAGTCACTAAGGAGCAACGTGAAAAGCAGCTACGCAATGCCTGGCGCAACAGCGAAAGATATTTGCGTGCTAAAGAGAATGGCCTGTCGAAAGAAGAGATTGAAAAGATTTTCAACACCAAATACGACATGACCCTCTTCACCTACAGAGGCGAGGTGGACACAACCATGACACCAAGGGACTCGATAATCTATACTAAACATTATCTCCGCGCGGGCTTCATGGCAATGGATCCGCGGAACGGGTATGTCAAAGCTTATGTCGGCGGTCCAAACTTCAAATATTTCCAATACGACATGGTATCGACCGGCAAGCGACAGGTTGGATCGACCATCAAACCATTCCTTTACACACTGGCTATGGAAGAAGGAATGACACCATGCACGCAATTCCTGAACTCACCACCCGTGCTTCGCGATGCCTGGGGCAACACGTGGTCGCCCCGAGGGGCCGACGGAGGAAGAGGAGGCTCGATGGTGGACCTTCGATGGGCACTGACCAACTCAAACAATTTCGTATCTGCCCGTCTGATCGACGAGCTCAAGCCACAGAGACTGGTGTCGTTCATGCACACGCTCGGAATTACCAGCAATCTTCCGGCAGTGAACTCCCTGTGTCTCGGTCCATGCGAAATATCCCTGAAAGAGATGGTGACCGCATATTCAGCCTTCGCAAATTCGGGAATGAAAGTTGACCCGATATTCGTATCTGCAATAGCCGACAACAATGGAAACATAATCGACACCTTCACACCCAACATGACAGAGGTACTTTCCAAATCAGGGTACTATAAGATCCTATCAGTACTTCTCAACGTGGTTGACGGAGGTACGGGCAGCCGTCTGCGCAGAAGTCCGTTCGGCCTTACCGCGCAGATGGGAGGAAAGACCGGAACAACGAATGACAACTCCGACGGATGGTTCATGGGCTTCACCCCCACGATAGTGGCAGGCACCTGGGTAGGCGGAGATGAGCGCGACATCCATTTCTCCTCCATGGCCAATGGACAAGGCGCCGCAGCCGCATTGCCCGTATTTGGAAAATTCATGACCAAGGTGTACGGCGACAAGAGCCTCAATTACAGACAGAGCGACAGATTCGTGTTCCCCGCAGGAATCGACCTATGCGAAGGCAATGACCTATACATACCATCGAACAGTGGATATCCTACTGACAACGATACCGTGGAGGAAAGCATGGAAGGTGTGTTCGATTAAAAAACAATGTAGATGAAAGCAAAGAACAGAGCAATAAGCCTTGCCGTCATGGCAGCCGGTCTGCTGACGCCGACTAAGGCATCGGCATTCTTCAATCACACCGTGCAACGTGGCGAAACTCTTTGGGGACTCTCCCACAAATACAATATTGCGGCAGATGATATCTTAAGATTCAATCCGGAAGTGAAAACCGGATTGAAAACCGGACACACTATAAGAATACCTGAAGCAGCAGACCTCAATTCACCAACCGGCAGCGAACCTGTGGTGACAACTCCATCTACCGACGAGAATCCGAACGTCATTACAGATTTTCCGGAAAACGAAGAATTTCAACATGACATCAACACGTCTTTGCAAAAATATGAGGCAGCAAAGACCTATACCTATTCTTACGAGAGCCCCAAAGACATGGGTACGGACAGGTACATAGCGAGATTCGGCGACACTTTCAAAAGCGTGGCAGCCAAGACAGGGGTAGATGAAACAACTCTCCTCGCACTGAATCCGCTTGTCGACGGCGACAGGATAGCGGAAGGAGAAATAATACGCCTGACAGAAGATGCACCCTACTCCACCATGCATGTCAATATCTCTACGGTGGACAGCATCGTGTACAGAGTCAGCCCTGCGGAAAGAAGCGGCCATTCTAAAGCAAGGGAAGCTTCAGTGGCTTTGATGCTCCCCTTCGAGCTTTCGCAAGGTGAAGTGTCGCGTCAGGCGCTTCTTGCCACTGATTTCTACAAAGGCTTCTTACTTGCGACGAAAGACAACGACACAAGCATCAACTATGACCTGAGGATATATGCAGTGGACACCTCGGATGAGTCGACACCAATCCATAACACCTTACAGTCCCTCGCTGATGAAGGAGTGAAAGTGGTGATTCCACCGGATGATGAGCACCAGACTGAGGAGATAGAAAGATTCTGCGACGATAATGGCATCATGGTGCTGAATGTACTCAGCATCAAGGATGAAGGCTATCAGACCTACTCCAACGTGGTTCAATGCAACATCAGTCAGAAACTTATGTACGACAAAGCAATCCAGGCACTGACCACCTTCTATCCGGGATATACGCCCGTAATACTCGATCTGGCCGGAGGAAAAGACGAAAAGTCGGGATTCACCAACGAGCTCAAGAATCAATACAGAAACAAAGGAGTAAGTGTGAGGGAACTTACATTTGCAGATGTTTTGAGAGAAAGCGACCTGGAATCATTGGATCCTGACAAGAAATACATCCTGATACCCAAAAGCGGCTCCCAGGAGGTGTTCGACAAGGTATCGGATGCCATCGCTGCCAAAATAGAGTCGGACCCCTATCCTGAGAGGATTAAGCTATTCGGGTATCCCGATTGGGTGGCTCTGCGAGGCTCGTCGGAAGATGAGCTTCACCGGATAGGAGCCGTGATATACTCACGCTTCAATTACCAGCCCACAGATTCAGAAGAATCTGATATGAACGCCAAATTCAGACAATGGTATGGGTCTCAGCAGATCGAAGTGTTTCCCTCGCAGGGGACACTCGGCTACGATGCAGGCAACGCTCTGCTGAAAATGCTCGGAAATGGCTGGCCGGAAAACACCTCAGAGCGAACTATGGGATCGCACGTAGGGAAGCAGTCGACGTTTCGTTTTGTGCAGCAGCCTGGCGGTGGCATGATCAACGATTCATTGTACATCATAGAATTTCTTCCGGGCAACGGAACGTACACCAGAGTGATATGATATCTGCTAACCACCATACGACATGAAAGGATTAAGGACAGCACTCATAACGACAGCCATCGCGGCGGCAGCACTACAGGCAGAAGCAGAAGACCATTATGTGCCTCACATATCTGTTGGAGTGCACGGAGGAATGGATGCATCGCGCGTGACGTTCTCCCCCCAGATTCTTCAGAAATGGCTTCCCGGAACAACATTCGGGGTATCGGCGCGGTATGCGGAAGAAAAGCTTGTAGGCATACTTGCGGAATTGAACTACACCCAGCGTGGATGGAAAGAAGATTTCGAGACATCCCCTCTAAAATACAGCCGCAAACTCCACTACATATCCATGCCGGTGATGACCCACGTGTATTTCGGACCGCCACGATGCAAATGTTTCTTCAATATTGGACCTGAATTCGCATATATGATCGGAGAAAGTAGCTCTGCCAATTTCGATGTGAACAATCCCTATGGCGACCCCGACTGGCCAACGGATCCGCGCAACATAGAGCAGCTGACCAAGGAAGTGAAGAACAAGTTCGACTATGGAATATGCGCTGGAGTGGGATGCGAATATTATGTGCGTCCCCGACACTCGGTGTACATCGAACTGAGATATTACTACGGTCTCGGCAACATCTTCTCAGCTTCTAAAGCCGATACGTTCGGGGCATCGCGCAACATGACAGTATCGGCAACCATCGGATATAATTTCAGAGTGTACTGATACGCGCCGCATACTATTTATGAATCACGATTTGCTGTCCATTAGTTTCCTGCAATACAAGTGTGATCATTAGCTTTCAGCGTCACACTTAATAACTGATAAATTTTCAATTCAATTTCTAATACAACTTATGCTTATGAAAAAATTTACTCTTTTTGTAACTGCCGCCATGGGCGGACTGCTTATGCAGGGGGCGTCTCCCAGATTCTGCTCCATGCTTAAAAGTCCGGTGACGCATATCAGCGAAGAGGTTTCCGATGAGGTGATATGGTATGCACCGGAAGGAGAAGTGACCTGGCTCAGCCGTTCATGCGACGGATTCGTGACCCAAGCATTCGATGCCACACACGGACAGGTAATCGGATCCGTGGTGCAAATGGTGGAAACAGAGGATGGAGAAGTTTATCTTAGCCACATGGCATCAGAATATCCTGTTGACACCTGGATCAAGGCCATGCGTGTTGACAATACCATAGTGATAGAGGGGATTCAGCCCATCTACATGGAATACGACTACGACACGGATGAGGATCTGATGGTGTATCTTGTGCCCATGGAGAAGATAGTTGATGAATCGGGCAGAGGGACTTTCGTAGCGACTGACGACTTGAGATATGTATTCGACATTACCGAGGACGGAAGTCTTGTCGCAGCAGATCCGGAACTCCTGCTGGGAGTGTGCGTGCACACCCCGGATGAAAATGTGACAGGCAATGCAGTTTGGGTATGGAAAGGTTTCGGCGACCGGGACATCACAATGAGCCCCAATACAGCTTCCTTGACCGAACTTCCCGAAGGATTGTCAACAGAAAACTGGGTATGGAAGGATCAATATGACAATGCTTTTGTAGAAGTGGCGATAGATGGCGAGGATTTCTACATAAATGGCATGGACCGGAGTCTGCCAGATGCGTGGATAAAAGGCAAAATCAATGAAGGCAAAGTGGAGTTCCCCTCTGGCCAATATCTTGGAGCAGACATGGAGATTCTCTATTACAGCTATTTCTGCGGAGCAGACTTCACTGTAGAGGAAGACGAGGAAGGCTACGAGGTGCTCAAGTCATCCCTCGCTGAAAGTGCGATATTCGCTTACGACAAAGAGAACAAGACTCTCACCACAGAACGTGGCTATGTGATTAATTCCGCGGCCGACAAGCTCTATCCCCTTTATGCCTATGACCAGGTGACAGTGAAGCATCAGCAGCGCAATCCATCCGCGCCTCCAGCCGCTCCCTACGACCTCATGATAAACTTTTCTGACTGGGGAAACTCCATCTGGTTCCAGTTGCCGAACACCGATGTCGACGGCAATCTGCTGATGGAAAAGAACCTCTATTACGAGGTGTACGTAGATGGCGAATTACAGACGTTCTCACTTATGGATGAAGACTGGGAATACTATGAATCAACCCGTATCCCCTATGCCTATGATGACGATTATGACTTTTACGTTTATGGCACTGACCATACGGTGTACCTGATAGCTGAAGAAATAGGCAGCGTTGGAATACGGAGTGTGTACATAAATGAGAACGGAGAAGAAATCTACAGCGACCTTATCACGGAAGGCACGACAGGTGTAGCGGATATTGAAGGAGGCAGGAAAATCGTATCAGAGAAATGCTATGACCTTCAAGGTAGAATGCTTCGCGGCTCTACACCGGGAGTTGTAATCAAGGTTGTGACTTACAGCGATGGAACAGAAGATCGAATAAAAATGATCTCCAATAAATAATCAGGCATCCTCAGTAAAAAAAGTCCCGGAGAATCAAAAAACAGGTTCCCGGGACTTTTCTTTCCCGGATAAAAATCGGCTAATCGCTTGCTGAACCAGTCAATGTTGCGATAGTAGCACTTTTTTAAGAATAGAGATTTGTCAAAGTTGCGGTTTTTTAGTAATTTTGCGGTCAGAAAAGAGAAAATCCAACAGGTATGCAGAAGATAAGAAACGTAGCCATAATTGCACACGTCGATCACGGCAAGACGACCCTGGTCGACAAAATGCTGTTGGCAGGACATTTATTCAGAGAAAACCAGAACGCCGGCCAGCTGATACTCGACAACAATGACCTCGAAAGAGAAAGAGGCATCACAATACTTTCGAAGAATGTCTCCATCGATTACAAAGGATATAAGATTAACATAATCGACACGCCCGGACACGCTGACTTTGGTGGCGAGGTGGAACGTGTGCTAAATATGGCCGACGGCTGTCTCCTGCTTGTGGATGCGTTCGAGGGACCTATGCCGCAGACCCGTTTCGTGCTTCAGAAAGCGTTGGAGATGGGACTGAAACCGGTTGTCGTAATCAACAAGGTGGATAAGCCCAACTGCCGCCCCGATGAGGTGCAGGAGATGGTGTTTGACCTCATGTTCAATCTTGACGCTACGGAAGACCAGCTTGATTTCCCGACGATATTCGGTTCTGCCAAGCAGGGATGGATGAGTACCGACTGGCAGCAGCCCACGGACACCATCCTACCTGTGCTCGATGCCATTATTGAATACATACCGGAGCCGGAAGTGATGGAAGGCGACGCACAGATGCTGATCACCTCACTTGACTATTCGAGCTATGTGGGCAGAATAGCCATAGGACGAGTGCACAGAGGCACGATCAAGGAAGGCATGGAGATAGCCCTATGCAAAAAAGACGGCACTGTGTCGAAGCAAAAGATCAAAGAGCTGCACACTTTCGAAGGCATGGGACGCAAGAAGGTGGAGAGTGTGAGCAGCGGCGATATCTGCGCCCTGATAGGTATCGAAGGTTTCGAGATTGGCGATACGGTAGCCGATGTACACAATCCGGAAGCTTTACCTCGCATATCCATTGACGAACCCACGATGTCGATGACATTCACCATCAACGACAGCCCATTCTTCGGCCGGGATGGTAAATATGTGACCTCCCGCCACATAGCTGAACGACTTGAGCGTGAGCTTGACCGCAACCTGGCACTGAGAGTGGAGAGAGGAGAAAACGAAGATTCCTGGAAAGTGAGCGGGCGCGGAGTGTTGCACCTGTCGATACTCATCGAGACCATGCGTCGCGAAGGATATGAGTTGCAGGTTGGACAACCTCAGGTGATCATCAAGGAAATAGACGGGGTGAAGTGCGAGCCGGTCGAACTGCTGACTATCAACACCACAGAAGAATATTCATCGAAGATAATCGACATGATTACCCGCCGCAAAGGCGAGATGATATCCATGACGGCACAAAACGACAACCGAGTGCACATGGAATTCCTGATACCGTCACGCGGCATCATCGGACTAAGGAACAATATCCTCACTGCATCGGCAGGCGAAGCCATCATGGCACACCGCTTCCACGAGTATCAGCCATGGAAGGGCGAGATAGAAAGACGCACCAACGGCTCGCTCATAGCCCTTGAGGCCGGAACGGCTTACGCCTACGCAATCGACAAGCTGCAGGACCGTGGTAAGTTCTTCATCTTCCCTCAGGAAGAGGTGTACGCAGGACAGGTGGTTGGCGAGAACGCAAAGGACAACGACATAGTCGTAAATGTGACAAAGTCGAAGAAATTGACCAATATGCGCGCCTCCGGAGCAGACGACAAAGCCAGAATCGTCCCGCCTGTAGTGTTCAGCCTAGAAGAAGCCCTTGAATACATAAAAGAGGACGAATACGTGGAGGTGACCCCCCATCATATCCGTCTAAGGAAAATAATACTTGACGAGCTGGAACGCAAACGCGCCAACCGCTGACAAACTCCCCATTCCTGTGCGTCCATTCTCCCTGAATATCAAAGGAAAACTCATAGAATACCATCATCCTGCGGTGATGGGTATTCTTAATGTCACTCCCGACTCATTCTACGCCGGATCGCAGAATAAGAACGCCGATGAAATCCGGCGCAGGGTGGCAAGGATGATGGAGGATGAAACCGACATGATAGATGCAGGCGCTTTCTCTACCCGACCCGGTTGTGAAGAGATTACCGAAGAAGAGGAGTTACGCCGACTATCCACATGCATGGAAGCACTCCGAAAGGAGGCTCCGGAGATTGTGGTGTCGGTGGACACATTCAGGGCCAGCGTGGCAGAGAAAGCAGTGAGCGAGATGGGAGCCGATATCATTAATGATATCTCAGGAACATTATTGGACGAAAGGATGATGGAGACTGTAGTGAGTATGAAAGCTCCATATATCCTTTCCCATTGTCGTGGCTCTTCCTTATCGGAAATACATGAGAAACCAGTTTACGGAGATTTCCTTACGGATGTAATCACTGATTTAGCAAAGAAAGTGTCCACGCTCCAACTAATGGGAGTTAATGACCTGATAATCGATCCTGGATTCGGCTTCAGCAAAACGCTTGAGCAGAACTACATCATGCTCGACAATCTAAAGTTGTTCGAGGTTTTCCACCTGCCTATACTTGCGGGGGTGTCTAGAAAAAGCATGATCACACGGCTACTCGACATAAAGCCGGAGGATGCTCTCACCGGCACGACTGTGCTGAACACAATTGCACTGCAAGGAGGAGCGTCGATCCTCAGGGTTCATGATGTGAAAGCGGCAAAAGAGACAATAAAAATCCACGAATATATCCAAAGCCTGGGGCCATGTTGAATTTCGGACTTAAAGATGCTATGGACATAGTGATTGTGGCATTGCTGCTCTACTATGTGTACAAGTTGATGAAAGAATCGGGCACTCTGAATATCTTTTATGGAGTGATGGCATTCATAGTCGTATGGGTGCTCGCATCGGAGATATTCGGTATGCGTCTGATAGGCACTATCCTCGACCAGTTCATGAGCATAGGACTTTTGGTGCTCGTGATATTATTCCAGGATCAGATAAAGAGATTTCTTGTGGATCTGGGCTCACAGAAAAGATGGAGATTTCTACGTTCGATGTTTCACCATCACAAAGAAAACGTCGAGGTGGCACAACTTCGCGCCAATGTGATGCCTATAGTGTACGCATGCATGAGCATGTCGAAGAGCAAGACCGGAGCCTTGATAGTGATAGCCCAGCAGATGCCACTTGAGAATTATGAAAAGACCGGTGACATCATCGATGCAAACATCAATAACCGCTTGATAGAAAACATATTCTTCAAAAACTCTCCTCTCCACGACGGTGCGATGATCATAGCCAAAGGACGGATAGCCGCCGCAGGGTGCATTTTGCCGGTGAGCCACGATGACAACATTCCACGGTCGTTGGGATTGCGCCACCGCTCGGCTTTGGGAATATCGCAAGCCACTGATGCCGCCGCGATAATCGTGTCGGAGGAGACGGGCAATATCTCAATGGCACATAAGGGAAAACTTGACATAAGGCTTACATCAACAGAACTCGAGCACCGACTTTCATCACTGATGAGTAATACGTAATTCACGTTTCAATCATGGATTAAGAGTAGCCGCTCATTCCGCACCGACTATCTGCCTATAGAAAGGGATATCCTTGACAAACCTGTAGGAGCCGGCTTCAGGGCCTGCCAAGCAGCAAAAATGCCGGAGACCGTTGGATACGATCAGCCATCTCACGTCCAACACCATATTATATCTCACTATCTGATCGAAGACACTCTCTGTGACGGCGACAGTCGGAGCCTTGTACTCCACAATAGCTATGGGATGCACCATCGAATCATATACCACCGTGTCACACCTACGGAGCACACCATTATGACGAAGCCCGACTTCATTCGCCATGAAAGCGGGAGGAAAACCTCGATATTCGATGAGAAAATTGACGAAATGCTGACGCACCCATTCTTCAGGAGTAAGGGCTACAAACTTACCCCTCAGCCGATCGGCCACCTGCAGATGACCATCGGCCGAACGATGCAGTGATATATCAAATTCTGGAAGATTGAGTTTCAAAAGAACAATTATTTTGGCGTGAGAGAAATTTTTTTGTAAATTTACGAAATATTTCCAAAACAACAAAATGCAGCATGGCAGCAGCCGCAATAACATTCGACGAACTACGCAGAGACATCAAGAAAGGAAATCTTTCGCCGGTGTATATCCTTCATGGAAAGGAAGGATATTTTACTGATATGCTTGTGAAAGACTTTGAGAATATCCTGCCACCGGAGGATAAAGAGTTCAACCAATATGTGCTATACGCCCCTCAGACACAGGTTGCGGAGATGATTGAAGTGTGTTCGAGATTTCCGATGATGGCCGACAGGCAGGTGGTGATAGTAAAAGAAGCGCAAGCAGCGAGAGCCGACCAAATCAACAAACTTGCCGCCTATGTGAACAACCCTTCTGCTTCTACAGTGCTGGTGATCGTGTTCAGAGGCGAAGAGGCGAAAGGCAAAGAGCTGTTGGCTGCGGCTAAAGCCAAGGGGGTGATTTTCGAATCAAAGAAATTGAAAGAATGGCAACTTCCCAACCTTATCCAGGCGTACGTAAAAACTAAAAGCATGAACATCGACGGCAAGTCGTTGCAGATGCTCGCCGACTATATAGGCACGGATGTAAGCCGGCTGTATAACGAAATCGACAAGCTCGCCCTGATCCTCGGACCCGGATCGACAATTACTCCTGCCTCAATCGAAAGGAATATAGGCATAAGCAAGGATTTCAATAATTTTGAATTAATCGATGCTCTGGCAGCCAAGGATGCAGCCAAAGTGTTCAGAATTGCGGGATATTTTTCCAACAATCCTAAGGCGAATCCACTACCGGTGACCACAGGTGTGCTATATAATTTTTATTCTGATCTGCTTATAGCATTCTATGCCGGCGACAAGAGTGACCAAGGTCTGATGAAAGAACTTGGTCTAAAGTATCCTATGCAGCTTAAGAAATTCAAGACTGCACTCCGCACTTATAATGCATATCAGACAATAGAAGCAATCTGGGCACTGCGCCAATTCGACAACCGCAGCAAAGGAAACGGTTCACGGCAGAACGAGCATCAACTTTTCCACGATCTTATGTTCCATCTGTTGTCGGCACCTGGAAAACTGATGGAGTAAGTGAAAAGTGAACAACTAATAGCAAACAGTGAAAAATTAATGAGATGAATATAGGAAGGATCAATAGATTGAAAGTTACAAAGCTCGTGGATTTCGGAGCTTATTTAGATGGAGGAAATGAAGAGGAAATACTTCTTCCGGCAAAATTCATAAAAGAAGAACTTAATCCGGGAGATGAGATAGATGTATTTGTATACACTGACTCCGAGGACCGGTTGATAGCCACCACCCGACGCCCAAAGGCAATGGTGGGAGAGTTTGCATACATGGAAGTAGTGCAGGTGAATAAGGTCGGCGCCTTTCTCGACTGGGGCGTCGAAGCCAAAGATCTGCTCGTGCCATTCCGCGAGCAGCGCTCGGAAATGCGTGAGGGCAGCATTCATCTTGTGTATGTGTATCTCGACCACGCCACACAGAGAATCGCAGCCTCGGCCAAGATCAACAAATTCTTAGGCAACGTGATACCTCGCTACAGGAAAGGAGATGAAGTGGAAGCACTTGTATATGAACAGACACCCATAGGCTTCCGGTGCATAGTGGATAACCTACACCACGGGATGATATATGGAAATGAGACTTACGCTGATGTACGGGTCGGAGACAAGATCAAAGCCTACGTGAAGAATGTACGCGAAGACATGAAAATCGACCTGATGACAGGCGACCGTGCGGACAGACGCACCAACGATTTAAGCATCACCATTCTCGAAGAGCTGAAAAACAATGGAGGCCGGCTTCCTTACTCCGACAAAAGTTCACCTGAAGAAATACAGAAGCGTTTTGCATGCTCAAAACGCGATTTCAAGAAAGCTATAGGCCACCTCTACAAAGCCCACAAGATATTGATAGACGCAGACGGCATTTCGTTGGATAAAGACAAACCAACAGATAAAAAGTAAACGTATGTTAATATTAAGGCGTATATTTACAAATTGCCGATAAAATAGGCTTATATGCCGAAAATTTTTCCGTAATTTGCAAAAAAATTTGTGACTGAATATTTTCACATATCAAAGCAATGAAATTTACAGCCAATGCCATAGCATCCCTGATAGGAGGAAAGGTGGAAGGAGACGGCAACGTAGAAGTATCTACTTTTGCCAAGATCGAAGAAGGTACACCCGGCGCGATATCCTTTCTCGCCAATCCGAAATACACCCACTTTATTTACGACACACAATCATCAATAGTGCTGGTGAGCAATACCTTCGTTGCGGAACACCCCGTCAAAGCTACGTTGATCAGAGTGGAGAATCCTTATGAGACAGTGGCGAAGCTCCTTGAAATGGTACAAGCCGCCACCTCTCATCTTCCCTCCGGAGTGGAGACCCCTTCGTATGTATCAGAAGGAGTGGAGCTGCCCGAGGAGGTGTACATCGGGGCGTTTGCTTACCTGGGTAAGAATGTGAAGCTCGGCAAAGGTGTTAAGCTATATCCCCAGACCTACGTGGGCGATAATGTGAGCATTGGCGAAGGGACGATAGTGTATCCTGGAGCAAAGATCTACCATGGCTGCAAGATTGGCAGTCACTGCATAATACATGCCGGAGTGGTGATCGGAGCGGATGGATTCGGATTTGCTCCGGATGCCTCCGGAGTGTACAACAAGATTCCTCAGATGGGCATAGTGGAAATAGCCGACAATGTGGAGGTTGGAGCCAACACCACCATCGACCGTGCCACCATGGGTGCCACACGCATTGCAAAAGGCGTGAAGCTCGACAACCTGATACAAGTTGCCCATAATGTGGAGATAGGAGACAACACCGTGATGGCATCGCAAGTGGGCGTGGCAGGCTCCACCAAGATAGGCCGTCAATGCATGATAGGAGGACAGGTGGGCTTTGCAGGACACATTACTGTGGGTGACAACGTAAGCATCGGAGCACAAAGCGGGATTCCAAACAATGTAAAGGATGGAGCGACGCTTATGGGATATCCAGCCCTTCCGGGACGCGATTTCGCGCGCCAGTGCGCCTATCTGAAACGTCTTGGCAAGCTCTTCGAAAGGGTGGATGCATTAGAAAAAAAACAATAATAGGAAATTATAGACATAAAATATGAAACAGCTAACCTTAAAAGACAGCTTTTCCGTACAAGGGAAAGGACTCCATACGGGTCTTGAAATAGAAGCGACCTTCTGCCCGGCACCCGAAAATCACGGATATAAAATACAGCGGGTGGATCTGCCTGACCAACCCACTATCGATGCCGTGGCAGAAAATGTGGTGGAGAGCAACCGAGGCACTGTAGTGAGCCAGAACAATGTGACTGTATCTACGATAGAGCATGCAATGGCAGCCCTTTATGCCCTTGGAATAGATAACTGTCTGATTAAGGTGAACGCTCCGGAAATACCTATTCTCGACGGCAGCTCCAGAATCTACGTGGAGAAAATCGAAGAGGTAGGAATCGAAGAGCAGAACGCCGACAAGGAATTCTATGTAGTGAAACACAAACTGGAGTTCGCCGGCGACAACGGCTCAAAAATCATGGTCCTTCCTGATGATGAATTTTCGGTGGAAGTAAAGATCAATTTCGACTCTCCCGTACTTCAGAATCAGTATGCGTCGATGGAGCATGTAAGTGAGTTTGCCAATGAGATAGCACCATCGCGCACATTTGTTTTCGTACGCGAGATAGAGCAGCTACTGCAAGCCAATCTTATAAAGGGAGGCGACCTTGACAATGCAATCGTAATATATGATTCTCCTCTGAGCCAGGAACAACTTGACCATATAGCTGACCTTGTTGGGATTGACCACAAGAAAGTAAGTGAATATGGCATCATAAGCAATTTCGACCTTATTGCCACAAATGAGCCGGCACGCCACAAGCTCCTTGATGTGATAGGCGACATCGCATTGATAGGGCGCCCGCTGAAAGGCAAGATCATAGCCACCCGTCCGGGACACCTCATCAACGGCAAATTTGCAAAAATGATACGCAAGGAAATACGCCGACAGGATGTCCAGGCACCGGTGTATAATCCCAATGTGGCTCCGCTGATGGACAACAACGACATCCGCCGCCATCTCCCCCACAGGTACCCATTCCTGCTTGTAGACAAAATCATCGAGCGTGGCGCCAACTATATTGTAGGCGTGAAGAATGTCACCACCAACGAGCCTTTCTTCCAGGGGCATTTCCCGCAGGAACCTGTGATGCCCGGTGTACTCCAGATAGAGGCAATGGCACAGACCGGCGGCCTGCTTGTGCTCGGTACGGTGGAAGAACCCGAAAGATGGTCGACCTATTTCATGAAGATTGACAATGTGAAATTCCGCCAGAAAGTGGTACCCGGTGACACACTGATATTCCATGTATCGTTCCTCACTGAGCTCCGCAGAGGCTGCGCAGTGATGAAAGGCAGGGCATTCGTAGGAGAGAAGATAGTGTGCGAGTGCGAATTCATGGCTCAAATTGTAAAAAACAAGTAAATTCGGAAAATGAACCAACCTTTAGCATTCATAAGTCCTGAAGCCAAGATTCATCCGAGTGTGGAGATAGGTCCCTTCACCACCATTGAAGGGAACGTTGAGATAGGCGAAGGCACAAAGATATTGAGCAATGTGACCATAATGTCGGGCGCACGCATAGGCAAAAACTGTACAATATTTCCAGGTGCGGTGGTAGGTGGCATTCCTCAGGACCTGAAATTCAGAGGAGAGGACAGTGTGGCGATTGTAGGCGACAACACTGTGATACGCGAATGCGTGACCATACACAGAGGCACTGCATCGAAGGGCAAGACAGTGGTTGGAAGCCACTGCCTCATAATGGCCTATTGCCATGTGGCTCATGATTGTGAGGTAGGCAACTACGTGATAATGTCGAATGCGGTGCAGCTTGGGGGCGAAGTGGTGGTGGACGACTATGCCGTGATAGGCGGTGGCACACTTGTGCATCAATTCTGCCATATCGGAAAGAATGTCATGATACAGGGAGGAGCATTGATAAACAAAGATATCCCCCCCTACGTGAAAGCCGCACATGAACCCATATCCTTTAATGGCATCAACTCTATAGGTCTGCGCAGGAAAGAATTTTCAGACACCCAGATAGACCAGATACATGAGATTTACCGCTACCTCTATCTGTCGGGCCTGAATTTCACGGACGCCCTTCAAAAGATCGAAGAAGAGCTTGCGTCATCGCCTGAACGCGACGAGATAGTGGAATTCGTAAGAAATTCAAAACGCGGAATCATACGCGGAAATTGTTAACGACAATTCGGTGACCGGGGGCTCGTCGCCGGCGGCACAATACCGCCGGAGGAAAGTCCGGGCAACACAGAGCGGCGAACTCTCGAAAGGAGAGCCGGCGGCAACGTCGGAGAAGTGTGACAGAGAATAACCGCCGATACCATCGGTAAGGGTGAAAAGGTGGGGTAAGAGCCCACCGGGCGCC
>CAYZPI010000006.1:0-69605 GCA_964480085.1 uncultured Bacteroides sp.
CACCCTCTATTACCATTCCGACATAGAGTTCTAAGACAAACTGTAGAGTTCAAAAATAGCAAGATACGGCAAAAAATCATTCATCTTATGCACAATAGAATCAATGTCATTAATTCTTCACAGAAAAGTCAAGATCTGTTTTCAGCACTTAAATATGTACTTGATACTGACATAAATGACGCATTTATTAATGATATAGTTTCTCTTCCGAAAGACGATGTTATAACCATTCAGATTTGTGATTATATATCAGAGAAGGCTTTGACAACTCTTAACGAACTTTTCCGGAAAAGACCCGATGTGATTTTCAGGGTTTATGCCGGACACTATAGAGAAGAATATAAGGGCTGGAATCTAAGTTTTCTATCCTTCATCCCGACAGTGTCAAGATTGATCATAGACTGTAGGTGGGGGCAGGATTCTGATTTCTCCGTTTTATCGGAATTGCAAAATCTAAAAAGCCTTAAACTTAGCATCTTTGATTGTAAGGATTATTCTTTTTTAAAGTCTCTTTCCATAGATCTTGAATGCCTTGCAATAGATGCTGAAATGAAATCAGGCAAAGCAAAGATCGATTGCCGTTGGCTCCTGCGTTACCGCTCCCTGCACACTTTATATCTGGGTCGTGTTGAAAAGAATCTTGATTGTATTGTCGGACTTACAAACCTTAAGAAACTGACACTCCGGGGAGGCGGTGGAAAAGATCTGTCTTTCCTAAAGCAGCTACAGTTACAAGAACTGGAAATCTCTTGGTGTACCGCCTCCAAAGTGGATTGGAATACACTAAAAGATTTTTCATCTTTGCGTTCTCTCTCCCTTCTCAGCATTAAGAAACTGGAAGACATATCCTTTATCACCACATTGTCAAATCTGGAAATATTGAAATTAATCTGGATGGGAGCGGTCACGACTCTCCCCGATTTCTCCAGACTGACTAAATTACGTGACATTGACTGCGATACCTGTAATAAACTTGTCGATGTTTCAGGACTTGTCAATGTTCAGTCATTAGAAAAAGTACGCATTATCGCCAACAGCCTGACAAAAGACGCGGCAGACTCACTTCTAAACAATCCGTCTATCAAGGACCTTGATTGTTATGGAAACAAATTCCACCTAAGAATATCACGCTGAGATGCTCACGCAAAAAATACCTGATGATACCGACGCGTCTCTTTCATTGGCTTGACAAAAACATTATTTTAGGATAGCACTTTGTGCGGTGCCGTTGCCGGATGCTTCATCATGGATATCCACCTTCTTGCCATAATTGAATGTATAGCTTACAGATATGGAGAACCGTTGATGTAGACCGGTGTCGAATTCCTGGCGTTTATAGTCATAGTACTTGCTGTTCAGGGTCATCATTCCTGATTTCCAGCTGGTGTGCAGGAAATTGTAGGTCGTACCATTTACGAGCCAGGGACCATGATGCCATCCAAGCGAAAGCATATATCGCGATGATGTCCGTTCGACATATCCGCTTTGCTCTTCTATGTACTTGTTCGGAGTGCAATAGTAAGCGAAAAGGTTGAAATTACTGAAATAGTATGTCGCTGTTGCCTGACAGACCAAATCGGTGTTTTTCAAATCATATACTCCGGTGGAACGCCGGAGCCATAACTGCGGGCGGACCATCAATGTGAGTTTGCCATCAAACAGTTTTGCCGTCCCGGACAGTCCGACCATTCCACATTGAAAATTACCGGAATTCATATACTTTTTCAACATCGTACCATCCGGCCCCACAGGCAGATATACGGCTGCTATGCGGTCGTTCGACTGATAATACTGACTGTTGAATCCCAATTGCCAGCGATTGGAGGGAAACCATGTGTAGTTGAACCGTGCCATCATAGTGCTGTTGTCCTTTATATCAGGAGTACCTGTGTACCACATCAATGCATCCTGTTGAAGAATATTCGGGCTCTTATTGACTGCTTCGGGCACATCCCGGCCAAAATTCAGAAGCAGTTGGAGCTGTTGCTTCCGATTTGGCGAGCAGACGCCATGAAATTCAAAAACAGGGAACGAATTGGCTGCCTTAAATCCCGCGATGTCATTGTTCACCAAAGCCCATGAAATTGTAGTGCCTCCTCTGAATTTTTCTGCCACATAATCATATCCCGCACCGACCATTCCGACAAGGATATCATACACCTGACGGGATGGCGAGCTACCAAGATAGTCGATTTTATGGCGATTGTACCGGCCATCACCGGAGAATGACAGAGTGTGGGCATCGCCCAGTGTCCATTCCATCCTCGGCGCGACAGTGACGCTGTAAGTGTCCTCGGCAGCATCATTCACTATATTCAGGTTGCGGGAATCCCTGTAATCTGAATTCAGGGTATTGTGACCATACACAAACGTCGCTTCCGCGCTAAGGGCTGCGGCATCGTTGAAAGAATGGTAGAAATCATTGTTAAAATTCACAGCATAGTCTTTGGATGACACAGAGCGCGATGTGGATTCAGCCATAAAGAGATTACCTGAATATTCCACCTTTTCCTCCTCATCCTTATGCGGAGTATTATTAAAAGCAAGATTCAGGCTGTTGGTTAATTGAGTGGCTTCGTTGTTATACACAGCCCTGAACGTTATATCGTTGGAGTTGGTAAGATACCGGTATTTATTTGTGTATTCGTGACGTTGAACATCTTGTGGACCTTTACCATAAAGGTCAGTGAATCTGAATTGTTCGGTAATATCATATCCTCCATGATTGTTACTGAAAAAAATTTCATCAGCATAAATGTCGAATGTCATATTTTTGTAAGCGAACTTTGAGTAAACGTTTCCCTCGGTACGATTCACGCTGAACCACTTGTCGGCCTCCAGACGGGTATATCCGCCCCATTCGTATTTCTGCATCACAAAATTAAGCACATAATTAGCGCCTTTGAATCTCGGATCAGAGGGGAAAGCGATGAATTCCACCCGTCTGACATCTTTTGCAAGCATTGATGCAAGGTCTTCCGACATAGCTTCAACGTAGTCTATAAATACCACGACTGCTTCTCCTCCAACTAATTGTACAGTCCTTGTGACTGGATTGACGTCGATCTGAGGGATTGACATCTGAAGCAACAAGTCGGTAGCATTCGCCGATGAATTCTTTTGTCGCTGGGTAGGTCGATACACGGTCTTATCCAAGTAGACAGATGCGTAATCGGCCTCAACATCCATCGTCTTCAACCGGATCGGACGCTCATCCATTTTTATTGTCCCGAATGAAAACGAGGTGGACTTCCTGTATGTCGGCATATAACCTATGCACGTAAGTTTTGCAATCACCTCCTGTCGGTCGCAGGGAATGGAGAACATTCCGTCGGCATCAGTTATTCCGTAGGTCAGGACAGTGGAATCCCGGGGCACAAGCAGCATGACAGTGGCAGCCGCTACAGGTTCACCATCATTTCCGACTGCCCTGCCTGTATAGACATACTTGCCGTGCTGGAGCGCCTCGACATAATAAGTATTTTTGGATTTGGCCACCGTCACCGGATTCAAGCCTATTGCCTGCCGGATGGCCTCATAAGGATTATCTGCCTTTACTGTAACGCTTGTCCTATAGTTCTCAAGTTCATTATAGATGAAATTAATATCCAGATCAGGATGATCCTCCATAATACTCTGGAAAGCCTTTGGCAGTGGAGTGGAGTTGAAACGGTAAGAGAAGGTTTCGGCATCGGCCATGAAGACAGTCAACAAGGCCACAAGAATTGTTAATATGCGCACCATGGGGTCAGTCAATCCGTATGGTTTTGTCCTTGATCGCGAGATGCATCTGCTCAAAATTATTGAGACTTTCCACAATATCCTCCATTGGAAGTGCCTGATCCCAACGGTAGTAGAGACGCAGCGACTTGGATACATCAGTATCATATATCACATCATACCCATAATATGACGCAATTTGGGAAATTATGTTTTCAAACGGTTCATTATCGAAAACAACCATTTCGGGAGAACCCGAAACCATTTCCCCCAGTGTCATGACGCTGTCGGGTTGTAACGTGACGTCTTTGGCCTCCGTCCCTATCTTTGCTGTGATCGTCTCCGGTTCCTTCCGGCCAAGGAGATTGACACTGATTTCGATAATAGCGGCAATTGCTGTAAGCGACATGATGCATACAGCGATGCTTGCCGCTGCCTTACGGGAGAACAGGTCTGTGAACCTGAAACGATGGGCAGTTTTTTCAATATGATGATTACCAACGAATGTCTTCCATTCATCCTCTATGTCGGGGGTATCCATGGCCTGAAGGCTTGATTTCATTTTGTCAAGCATATCAAACTCCTCCTTCACCTCAGGGTCTCGGAGCATTTCGTCTATATCCGAGGAAGAGTAATACTCAGGATGCTCCATGGCATCAAACAGTCGGTCTATTTTATCCATTTCTTGAAAGTTTTTCGCGTAAGAAATCTATGGCATGACGCAGATGCTTGTACACGGCAGCTTTGCTGATTCCAAGAGTATCAGCTATATCCTGATAGCTCAGTCCTTCCGTGAACCTCAAATTTACCACCCGCCGGCATGCCTCCGACAGATCATTGGAGACGGTTGATTGAATCAGGGCTATAATGGCATCATCGGGCCAATCCTCTCCAGCGATTTCCTCCTCACCGACAGAATACACAGCCTTCATGCGCTCTTGAGCCGACAGACTGCGTATATGGTTCAGGCACCTGTTCCGTACCGCCGCCATCAGATAGGCGCCCGATACGTCGGACCGTCCGGTAACAAGCAATGTCTCAAAGACATCATGCACAATGTCTCCCGCCACATTGTCATCGCGCAGTATCAGCATCGCAAGCCGGTACATCGTAGCATAATGTGTTCGGAAAAGCTGTTCTATGTCATCAAATCTCGTCATACATATATATAACCCCTCACCAGCAAAAAAACCAACCTCTCAACCGTATTTTTTCCATAAATAATATTATTTACCCTTACCCTGACAGTCATTGACATGTCACATTCGTTTTATCTTACAAAAGAGCCTGATTATTACCAATAATCCAAGAAACATGATGTTAATAAGCAAGGAATACGCCAAATAAACATAAATCGGCACTATGGTGACTTTCCCGATGAAGCAAAATACAAGGTTAGGTCCGGGCTACGGAAGCCTATGTTTATTTCAATATGCCGGATGATGCTGAGCCCGAAACTGACGGCTCGTCATCGCGTCCGACTTTCTTACCGAATCCAAATGTATATGTCGCCACTAACTGGATAAACGCACGGCTCTTTCCGCCCAATCTTATTTCATCGGTGTCATAATATTTGCTCTTCATCACATAGTGGTCATTTCGATAGTTCCACCTTGTAAAATTGATAATGTCACCACGAATATTCCAACGGGAGTTTGACCAGCCAACCGTGATGTACCAATCGCTTTTACCGTAAGACCACAGACCATTCATACAACCGTCCGCACTCCCGTTGTCGGAAGAATAGGTAAAAGTGAAATTCCAATTTCCAAGATAATATCTGGCCCGTGCATACCAGTTGATGTAGGAATGGTTGACGTTATATGGTATGCCATTGTGATTCAGCAGCTGACCCACCCTGCCAGAAAACACCAAAGATCGGTCAAGGAACTTGGCTGAGCCACTAATTCCGTAAGTTCCTTGGGCGAAACTACCCATGGGCTGCTTGATCGTGCGTAATATCCCTGCGGGCGAGGCTTCGTAATCATATACATATCTGTCTCCGACAAACCATGCCCATGCAAAAGCACTAAGGCTGAAGTTATTGTTCGGAATCCATGTGTATGTGAAATCAAAGTCATAGCTTTTTGACGGCACAAGGTTGGGATTACCGGTATATTTCATAAGCGGAGTTGACTCTATGATTTTATCACTCTTATAACTCGGAGACGGAAGCCATGATTCATAGCTTGCCGAAAGGCTCAGAGAGTTATGGTCGTTCGGAACATACTGTAATGAAAGGCTTGCTTTTGGTGTCGAAGGCTTATCGACCATATCTCCAAATTGCAACCTGTCCCAATCCCATGCGAAAGAAGCTGAGCCATATACCTTGCCGAGTGTAATGTCATAGCCGATGCCGGCCTCAATCCGTGAAGACCTTGCCCGGTCAAGAGCAGTGGCAGAGCCGGTGTAACGGGTTACGTTATATTCATAGGAGCCGTTAAGGCCAAATAACAAATTCCCGTAATTGCCAAAATTATGGGTGAATTTCAAGATTCCGGAGAGTTTGTTGGTATTGTCGGATGCACCGTTATGTATGTCGTCAAAGCCGGTCTCTTTATAGAGAGTGTTCTGCTCAGTATGGGAATAGCTGTAAGTGGGGCTCAACACCATTGAATAGTTCTTTGGCAACTTGAAGAAATAATAACCCTCGTATGCAATGAATTGAGAACGTTCATCATAAAGAGAGGAATATTCGGAGTTGGCATAGTCCGGAGTGCTGTATGTGACGCATCCGCTCTTTTCCGAATTTGGCTGACTGTCAATCCTGCCTTTAATCTGTGAAGATGCCTGAATGTCGTCCGAACTGTAGGTCGCCTTCACCGTGGCAAAGTACCAACTGCGCTTTTGTTCTGAGGCTGTCGTATTGGAAAAACGTTGGAATTCCTTAATGTCGCCTGTCTCTTGTGGCAGACGATATGTTTCCGTAAGTTCCGCTCCATCATGTTTTCGATCATAATGATATGTCGACCCCATGATGTCATAAGTCATTTTCTTCCGTTGAAAACGAAGATTCGCCAAAAGCTCCCCTACCGGATTACTGATTAGATTGGTATGCCCCAAAGTTTTCAAGTACCCGCCATATTCATATTTTTGCATGATGAAATTGACCACATAGGGCTTGCCCTGGAGCCGGGGATCAGAAGGATATTCATAGTATTCAACCCTCTTGACATCTTCCGTCCTCATCGCCTGCAAGTCATTTTCAGTAGCAGGCAGGTAGTCAATGAACACCGCCACAGGTTTACCGGTATTGGTCACAACCGTTCCACCGGATATAAGACCCAGTTGAGGAATGGCCATGTGGTCAAGCAGATCAGTTCCTGTTTGCGAAGCATTTTTCTGACGGGCAGTCGGGATATACACCGAGCGATCGGCATATAAGTGGGAGTTGTCTGCCTCGACAGTGACAGTGCCGAGTTTTACAGAATGCGCCGGCATGACTATTGTCCCGATGTTGAAGGTATTGCACAGGTGATATGTTGTATTGTAACCCATACAGGAGAGTTTGGCTATGACTTTCTGCCGGTCGCAGGGTATGGAGAATCTACCGTCGGCATCAGTGATTCCGTAGGTCAGGACAGTTGAGTCACGTTGCGCGAGAAGCAATACGGTGGCAGCCACTACGGGTTCACCATCATTACTGACAGCTTTACCCGAAAAAATATATTTACCATGTTGGAGGGCCTCGACATAGTATGCCTTTTTAGATTTCGCAACTGTCACAGGATTCAGACCTACGATCTGGCGGAGGGCATCGTAGGCATTGTTGGCATTGACCGTGGCACTTGTATTGTAGTTCTCAAGTTCATTGTAGATGAAATTGATGTCGAGATCACGATGATCATCCATAACCATCTGTAAGGCCTTTGGCAGTGGAGTGGAGCTGAAACGATATGAGAAGGTCTCGGCTCCGGCAATGAAGACAGTCAACATGACCGCGATAAGTGTTATGATACGTGCCATGGGCTCAAGCAATATTTATGATGTCATCAAATCTCGTCATACATATATATGACCCCTCACATGCTAAAAAACCAACCTCTCAAACAAAAAATTTCAAAAAAAGCAGAAACCCCCGGCATCACTGCCGGGAATTCCCTTCTTTGCATGAAAAACTGTTTTATCGTCCTCCTGTCGTTGAAGTATCAACATTGGCATCAGCATTTATGATTTTGTTGGCGCCACGCTTCTGGTGTCCCCAATTCACGTTGTAGCTGATTTTTATGTAGGGCATACGCATGTCGAGGCGCATGTGCTGCTCGTTGGTGTTCCATTTGCTTATCATCTTCGAGCCTTGGTCATATTTGCCAAACGGCATGATCATTCCGGCTCCAAACTGCCAATTCTTCCAGTTGTATGATAAGTCAATGATGTTTATATCCTCACCCCAACTGATCTTCTCGCCCCAAAGGTCGCGGCGAGCTTTGAGATACTGGAACATCAATGTAAATCCCCAGTGGGTTACACGCAGATTGGCGTTGCCGCTCCAGTTGTAGCCGTTATAGTCATAACCGGTGCCCCGCATATTCTCCATCCGGTATTGGATATATCCGCCGAACATCATCCAGCCTGGAACAATCTCAACTTGGGGCGCCAGGAAGAATGTCAGGTTTTTCAAGCCCCGGCTGTTTTCGTAGGTTGTGACAAGACGGTCATCCTCCCACATCAGCAACGGTGTTATGGCGTCAGGACTCGTAAATGCCCGTATTCCGAATTGTCCCGACACTCTCGGCACATTGAAATTGTAACGCAGGGTGAGCATATATGAATTGGATGTCTTCAGGTTCGGGTTGCCTATACGCCATTGGAAGCCGTCAAGCTGTTGCGGCGCAACATTGGTTTCCACCAACGAAGGCGTAGATTGCCACGATTCAAAATTGAGCCTGAAATTATGGTTCTGGTTCAAGCTGTAAGTCACGGTGGCCTGGGGACGCAGATTCCAAGACGAGCTTCCTTGATTTGACTCTTTGAAAAGAAAATCGTTATATTGTGCTCCAAGGCCTGCGGTGAAAGTGAATTTATTGATACGTTGGAAATATTCTGCAAAGAAATACACCTTATCCTGGCGTTGATGGAATATCTCGCCTCCAAGATTCTCATAGACCGAGCGGTTGCGGTTGGCTGAATATGATGCTCCGGCAGTGAAACGTGAGGTGCTCCATTTCTTTATGTAGTCGGCTTCAATTGCGTATGCCTGGTTGCGGTCCTTGATCAAGGTGTGGACATCGGTTAGACAACCTGTTGCGCCCGGCAGCTGTTCCACATAATCCGAATACGATTTGCCAAAATACAGAGATGTCCTGAAATCAACCACAAGCGTCTGTTTATGGTCGAAATGCTGTTCCAGATACGCTGAAAACTGGGGGTTGTTGCCATCAGAGCCTGTTTGATCGGTCAGGAGAATATCCTCCGGATTGTCACTGTAATCCATCACACCGTCATAATGCGTACGGTTTCTGAAGGTATGGTAATCATTGATTCCTGCAAAAAAGATTGTGGTATCAGGTTTTATATAGCTATATTCAATCCATGCCCTGCCCATTGTATTATCCAGATATCCCCCTTGGGATGTCTCGTTGCGGGTAAGGATATCGCCATCAGGGAATGTGAATGTTTCGGAAAACTCTCGGTGAGATTTCAACTTATTGCTGTATTTGATATTTCCGCCGACCTTCCATTGCGAACGTCCGGAATTGAGCTTAAGGTCAGTCCATGCATACCCCCAGGGAGCATTCAGTGCCGGTTCGGCCTCTGCCTGCAATGAGCCGCCTACGGTTGGATTGGCTACTATGAAATTCAACACATAGTTAGTGCCATTATAGCGGAGCCCGGGATTGTCAATCCATTCTACACGTTTGATGGTTTCGGGAAGGAGCGCGCGTACCTGGTCAACTGATGCTTCACGTCCGTTGATACGAACCTGCACGGATTCACCGGCCGCCTGGATTGTACCCAAAGCATCAACGACGGAGAGCGAAGGGATCATAAGATTGTTCAAGAGTTGAACACCGTTCTTGGAGTTATCGACCGCACTTTTTGAGGGATAATACACATCCATATCAGCCTTGCGGATTACGCGAGGAGCCTGAATCACGATTTCGTGCAGTTGCTGGGTAGCCATTGTATCTGCCGGTTCCTGGGCGACAACTACAACCGCACTCAAAGACATCAGAACAGCCATGGGCATTGCTTTCATATTATTTCATTTTTACGATTATTAGAATAGATCGATGAACTTTTACAAGTGCAAAATTACTACCGGGAAAAATCCCTTGCCATACCCAAATGGGTACGATTGCATGTCGGGAAGGAAAAAACAACCTTAAAGCCCCTAACCAGCGAAGCGGTAACCTTTAAATTTCGCACGCTCAAATTTAAGGTTATTAAAATTATTTGTACTTTTACAAAATAATATAACAGCTAATACGTTAAATCATTAATCAGAATAAACAACATCCATAACAGAAAAAAATGGCGACTCCGAAATCTAAAGCAAACATAGGCATGACTTTAATCATATTGTTTGCAATTACCCTCGTAACGGGCATCATCCTTCATCTAAAAAAGCATGGCATGGTTATTGAGCCACGTCCCGTCATTAAAGCCATTCATTGGATCGCCGGATTCCTGATGGTAGGCTTCGCCTATATTCATGGTTTGCAGTTCAAGAAGATGCTGTCGGCTATGAAAACGAAATTCCGTTGGTTCTGGGGAGATACATGGGTTGTGATGGTCTTTATCTGCCTTACCTTTATCACAGGTGGTATAAAATTACTCTCGCCTGTGAAGATTCCACATCTTGGACTTTGGCACTATTGGTTTGGCATTATCATGACGGTTTCAGTCATAGTGCATCTTTTCAGAGGAATCCCAAGCTGGAATCGCCTCAGAAAAATCAAGTCATCAAGATAGAAAAGGGATTCTAATACGAGCTGTGCGGGGAGCACTATAAATTATTGTCCTTGCGGTTGATGTTTGGATTGTGGCGCCACCCCCCGCCGAGAGCCTTGTAGATGTTGACCAGGGCTATATACTGGTCGCGGATGGAATTCGAGAACGATATCTGGGCGTCAAAATAGCTACGCTGAGCATCCAGCACATCAATATAATTGATCATGCCTGCCCTAAACTGCAATTGCGCCAACTGCATGTATTGTTCAGATGCATCGAGCAGCTCTTTCGTACGCCTGTAGGATTCCTGGACATGATAATATGTGTGAAGGATAGTATTGACTTCAGTGAAAGCCTTCAATGCCACATTCTCATATTCAAGGCGAGCCTCCTCGTAAGCGGCAATGGAAGCCTTGTATTTTCTCTTTCGCTTTCCAAAATCGATAATCGGGCCAGCCAACGAACCGAAAATATCTGAATAAGGAGATTTAAGGAAATCGGTGAGTTCACAATTTTCTACACCCGGGAGAAAACTTAAATTAAATGAAGGAAAGCGCTCGGCATACGTAACACCCACATTCGCCTTCGCAGCATTGAGACGCTGCTCAGCAGCACGGATATCCGGACGACGCTTCAGCAAATCTGACGGCATACCGGCAGGGAGTTGCTCAGGACCTAAAAAAGTCTGTGGCAACTGCCCCATCTGATCAATATCATGGGGCACCTCCCCCATGAGCAGGGTGAGCTTGTCGCGGGTGACATACATCTTCTGCTCCAACGCAGGCACCATGGCAGCAGCAGATGAGTATTCCACCAATGTCTGTTTATAGAGCATTTCTGACGTCAATCCCCCCTCGAAACGCAGTTTTGCCAACCGTACCGACTCCTTTCGTGTCTCCATGGTGCGATGCACGATTGAAAGTTCGTTTTCCAAAGCCATAAGTGTATAGTAAGCCTCGGCTGCTTCCGCAATCAGCTCCATCTTCAGGGCACGTGCATCCTCTTCCGTGGCATGGTATTGAGCTTCAGCCTCCCTTCGTGCCCATATCTGGGAGCCCCATAGATTGATTTCCCATGTCACAGGCAACGTAGCCTTGTAGGTAGTGCCTGTAGAGGCTCCCTTTCCTCCAAAATCAGTTGTCTCATATTCCGCCGACACATCGAACCCTATTTCAGGCAAGAGATTGGCCTTCGATATGCCATACAGTTCTTTGAGCTGCTGCATGCGGGCTTCCGACTTAAGGAGATCCCGATTGTTATAGACCACCTTTTCGAGAATGGAGCAAAGGGTTGAATCAGAATAAAAATTCCACCATTCAAGATCGGCGAGACAGAGAGAATCCACATAGTCTATCTTGGAGAAATCATCATAATGGTGGATATAGGGGGCTTGGAGACCACTCACACCTGAACATGCCGACAACAACATCGCCGACACTAAGATTTCTACAGCTGCTAATCCTTTCATACCGATTCCTCCTACGGCCGTGCCGCCATTTTAGATTTATCCGCAACTTTCACTTCCATTCCATTGGAAAGAAGATCAAAATGATCTATAGCGACCATCTCACCAGACTTAAGACCTTTCTTCACTATGATGTTCTTTCCGGTGACATCACCCACAGACACCGGACGCTTCTCCACCATTCCCTCGGCCGACACTAAAAAGACATATTTATTGTCGTCATCTCCACGCACAGCCTCAACAGGCACGGTCAACGCCCCCTCCACCACGTCAAGAAGCACCTTTACCTTTGTCTTCTCACCGGGAAGCAGACGGCCTTCCGGATTCGGCATCTCTGCACGCACGGTGAACGTACCGGTTTTCGTGTCGACCATCGGATCTGCAAAATCCACCAATCCCTGATGGGGATACTCCGAACCATCGGCAAGGGTGACGGTGACATACAGAGGAAGTCTATCAAGACATTCTCCATCATCCTCACATCGTATGTTGACATTTCGATCCTTACCCTTGAGATATTCCAGCGAAGTAAGAGGGAAATCTACTAACACCGTGTCACTCCTTACGATAGAGGCCAGCAAAGAGCGACCGCCGGGACCTACGAGCGCCCCTACATCGACCATCCTCTCTGAAATAAATCCGGAAATCGGAGCCGAGACTCGAGTGTATCCCAAAGTGATCCGGGCCTCCAGAAGATTCACTTTGTTGATCTCGACATCAGCCGAGGCACACTCCACCGCCGCCTCTGCATTGTCGAAATCGAGCTGAGAGGCTGCATTCTGAATATATAGCGGACGAATACGCTCCAAGTCACGGGTAGCCTTATTCAGCAACGCTTTTGCACGGTCAAGCTGAGCTTGGGCGCGGTCCACCTGCGCCTGATAGAGCCTGGGGTCAATGACAAAAAGAGTCTGCCCTTTAGTGACATAGGAACCTTCCTTGAACAACATTTTCTCAAGGATACCTTCGACACGGGCTGTAACCTCCACCGACTGGCTGGCACGGATTGAGCCGTCGTATTCACCATACACCTCTACCCTCGCCGTGTCGACAATCACCACATCCACCTCAGGAACAGAATCCTGATGGGGCTTGGGATGCTTAAGGATCGCCAATAAAACCACTACAATCAACACTGCAATGACTAAGAACAGCCACCCCATCTTACGCAGGGATTTAAAACGACATACTTTCACGTTGTCTGAATTGCGGCTATTTCTAAAATCTGTGCTCATAATTGTGTAATGGTATTTTGAAATGGGTGAAAAACGACCGGTCAACAATATTCCAACAAATCCAATGAACCATAAGTTCTACGATTCAAAAAAATAGTTTTCCGGATCAATATTAAAAATTGGCAAATTGAGGCATGATGCAAAAAGACAGGGCATCCGATAGGATACCCCGTCCTTATAAGAATTGACAAGCAATCAATTATTTTTTGAGCACTTTTTTGCCATTGATGATGTATAAGCCATCTTCGATGGTGCGAAGCTCTGAAGCCGGGGCATTGTCGAGCACAACCTTTCCATCGATGGTCACAACAGTGACATTACCGTTTCCTTCAGCAAGAGCGTCGGCGATGCCGGAAGTCCGGTCCAACACAAACGTCTCCTCCACAGAAGGCGAAGCTATAGCTCCATCTATGGTGATCGTGCCCTCACTTACCTGAAGTAAGTATTCGCCTGCCTCATCAGGTGCCGGAGTAAAGGTGATTGTAAATCTCACACCCTGCTCCACGGTTTTGTCGACAGTGATGACACCTGTCTTGGAATAACTGAGATCGCTGTTGCTGAGACGGGCACCTGATTCATTGGAGATCTCACCGGAAACAGCATCAGGGAAATAGAGATATATCTCGGAAAGATCGGTCGCCAGTCCATTGTCGTTGACACCACCTTTGTTTGTCACCTCCACAGCACAGTCCACCACAGTCAGTTTTACCACATTGTTGCGTGCATTGCCGGTAGCCGTGAATACATATTCGCCATTTTCATTGAGCGACACCACTTCATCCTTGTACATTACTACAGTGTTGGGTGTAGTGGGACGAACGGTGAACTGTGTGCCGGAAATCACGGGCTGGCCGGCAGGGTTAGCAACATGCATCACTGGACTATAATAAAACTCGCCCTTCGCACCGTTCTCGAGCTGAAGAGAGGCTCCTGACATCTGAGGACGTCTCTGGAGTGAGTTGTAAACAAGGATTGACGAATGCACGTCTGCGGCCTCTTCCTCAGTGGAGGGACTATAGGGTGTGACCGAGAACTCTTTAGAACCGCTTTCTGAATTCAGGACACCGGTCACTTCGGCACCATCAAGATACACGGCCGGAGACATGCTCTCATCACCGGTAAAACCGAAGATAATGGGAGTGCCATAGCCCGGCAAGAAGGAAATCTCTTGCTCGCCCGCCTCGATCGAGATACTTGGAGGTGCAGGGTTACCCCATACATTTGAGATCACCCCACCCGTTTTCACCCTCATGAAGAATTCCTCGCCAACGATATTGAGATTGGCAGTATAAACCTCCGGGAGTTTCTCTACGACCATATAGAATGTGGTGCCGTCGATATTCGCATTGATTGAGGAGTTGCCGGCATGTTGCTCTACCTGGCCTTTGTCATTTATCACATAGAGATTGGAAATATAATATCCTTGTTTGGGAGCGAAGAAGAACTGCGGTTTTTTCTCCGAAACAGAAATTACGTATTTCTTGGTATCGGCCGGTGTCATCACAAGACCGCCTGTTACCCAGATATCTGATCCTATGGCCTCGCCCTGAGGCATGGCAAACGGATTTCCGTCGTAAGAGTAGGACAGACTGACTCCTTCCGCATTGATGATATAACCTGTGATATCTACAGTGCCGTACACCCTTGCCGCACCCTCTATCTTAAGGGTAGTGTTTTGGTCGACAAAGAAGGTGACAGAATTATTCGTTAAGGTCGAGATGATGTCCGAGCCATTGAGATAAAGATGAGAGAAGGTAAAATCGTCACCCTGAAGGTTGACTCTGAGCTCTGTGCCTTCCTTCACGTTTATGGTGTTATCCACTATATCGTCCGGATAGATGAAATTACCGGAGGATCGGTTGTAGATATTTAACAGAGAGCCCTCCATGCCCTCGCCGTACTCTAAAGTGAATGAATATGTCTCAGGCTCCGCACCCTCAAACACCTTGATCACGAGCGCATCACCAGCCTTGATGTCAATTCCTTCATATTTGGAGTAGAAATTGTTTTTATTTACTTCTTCACCATTTAGAGTCACCATATATGCACCCGACACATCTGACAGCGAGAGTGTCAAATCTCCATCAATATCGGGATTGAAATAATAGGTATGGCTTCCTTCCTGGAGATCGAGCACATATCCTGATGTAAATTTTGCATTGATGTAGCTCAATCCATTGACCACATCGACAGTAAACGCGTCATTACGCTCCACCTTTTCTACCGACACCTTGTAGGTGATACCTTCCCTCGTTCCACCGAAAAATTCTCCGATAACTATACCGTTGGAATTGGTAAAGGGCTTGAGCACGAACTTTCCGTCGGTGCTTTCAGCACCGGTCACGACATAGCCGTCAGCACCATAGATATAGCACCATCCTGCACTCTGCAGAGTGTAGGATGTCTGGTCGGGCGACAAATCCACATATCTGCCTGACGAACTATCAAGCTGGATAGCCACCGATCCGGGAACATCCCATTCGAACGTCACTTCCAGCGCATGGGCATTGAGGCCAAAGCAGAACAGCAACGCAAGAAAGAGACCGAACTTACTGATTCTCTGTTTCATAATTTATAATTATTAATTGACAAATGATTTACTTGAATATCTTGAATGTTTCCGTTCTCCCGGCGGCATCCTCAACAGATATGATGTGCACACCTTTTCCGGAAAGACGCACAGAGGCATTCTGTCCATCAATCGCCACATCTCCGCCCACCTTTCGACCGGAAATATCGTAGACCTCAATATCAACGAGCGGGCTGCCTGATGTGATGTGTGCCACAGATGTGCCTTTATCAAAGATCAGGGTTGGCTTCTGGTCATTCTCCATAGTTCCGACGGATGCCGGGTCGACAAACCGCACGGGAATGTTGGCAATCTGTATCAGATTGCCCGACCATCCGAACGCCAGCACTATGTAATATTGCTTGTCGGTTTCTCCCAAAGGATATGACATCCTCACATCAAAGGGAGCGTTGATGGCTTCGGGATCGTCAGCCGAAAGATAAAGGTTCTGAGCAACCGTGCAAACGATTCCCACCTCATTTCCCATGATTTCCTGACAAAGGCAAACCATCAGCGGATAATTGAAATAACCTTTCTGGATAGACAGTTCGCCTGATATTTCAATATTTGAGCAATCAGGGATAATGGTCGAGGCTCCGTCAGTGAATGATCCTGCGATTTCCATTGGAGAAGTCAGTCTCACCGAAGGTACTCCCGGATTGGCTTTGAGCATTATCTCAGACACAAAGCTATCGATATAGTAAGAATAATCAATCTCGTTGAAGAAAGAGAACGCTATCCACTGCCCAAGATACGGGTCGATGAACTGCACCAGCTGTGTAAGTTCCGTCTCCCATTCTCGTGTCACGGTGGAATGAGGCGGAATAGTCAGGCATATACTTTCGCCCATCAACACAAGACGTTCGTTGTCGAAGAACACCGGGGCAAAACCACTTGTCTGCTCCACGTCCGCCGGATTCTCCACTGTCAGTCTCACTCTCGCCAATGTGCCGAAATATAGGTCGCCCAATATCTCACCTTGCACCTTAAGCGGAGCAAGCACATCGTTTGCCACCGAGTATTTGCCATCCTCAACCTTAAGGGTGACGAAATTTGAGCAACCGTAGGTTGGCCTCACCCCAACGAATCCCACTGAATCCGTGGCAGAAGAAATCGAGTTCTTGGGCACAGGGACCGACCCGACAACAACCTTGTAGGTGCCGTCGGAGAGATTGATATCGGAGAGGTTCACCGACGCGTTGAGCACACTCGCATTCACGCCATAGCCGGCCTGGAGATCGAACCGGCGGTCGGAGATATCATAATACATTGTGTCGGCAGCCTCCTCTCCCTGAGGATAGAACATCGCGCCAAACTTGAGGCTGAGAGTGGAGGAGTTATTGTTGACCCACAGACCGTCCTCAGCGCTTGTGAGATTAAAATGCAGAATATCCCCGGAAATAGAGCCAACGAGTTCACCATACTGGGTCAGGAACACCGGGCGTTCCTCAGCGGGCTTGCCAGTAGGTGGCTGGATACCAAACACAGCCTCCTGAAGAAAATTGTATCCGCCGCCCGTGCCTCCGCCGGTGCCGAGGGCATCAGGATTGAGGGCGTCGAGAGCAAAATATCCATCCGACATGCCCGACCATCCCCAGTTGAAATGATAGTACCCGTCGGCATCGTAGCCATCACACACAAAGCAGTGACCACCGCCAAGCGCAGAATTGCCACCATACACCACCGGACCTACATTCTTCAGATTCTCATACATCATGTCATCCCACTGGGCTATGGAATATAACCAGCGCTGAGTGTAAAGTACATTTGGATCATAGTCGAAATATTTTACCAAAGCATTCCCAATGTTCAAGCCCAGCGAACTGGAAGCATCCATCGAATATTGCATCTTGACCGAATAACCGCATGCCTTCATCAGATATGCCACAGCATCAGCCTCTTCATCGCTATAACGGCCATTGATATAGATATCAAGCATATTGTCCCAGTCGAATTTCTTCGAGCCGAAATTCATCGACACCTTTTTCCCAAGCCCCTCGATGGTGTAGGTAATGGAGCCATTACCTTTTTCGGGATAATTCCAGTAGTTCATCACCTGAGCCATGGCAGTCGCCACACAGCCGGTCCAGGTACGCTGTGTGCCGCTCAGGGGGCACTGATTGTTGTAAGGCTCCACCTGGTCCCAAAAGGTATGGAGCATGGGGGCTATATCCTCACGCGCGCCTGAGCGGGAGACGATTGCGCCCATGGGCGAATAAGGCTGCAGGTGGTTATCACGGGCGTACTCAATCTGTCTTGCGTATTCACCGAGCCACCACTGCATCTGCGGGGGCATGCAATCAACAGAGAAGCTTCCCCGGTCGGCATATCCGAGCACGGGCAACGCAGCATCATCGGCACTCAGCAGGAAATAACCCTCAACAGCGTTGTTGAAGACATAAACAGCCGGGGTACCTTTGTCTGTCACGGCAGTATACACGGGACTGATAAAAGCATTCCCTGCCTTGGCAGCCACGTGGGCGGGCGAATCAAATCCAGCACGCGCCAGCGCCTCCTGTGGGGAAATCTCCTTGGCCGATGCAGGGATAACCAGAGCAGCTATAAGCAGAGCTGAAATCCTTGGTGTATTCATGATATGATTTTATGTGAGGTTTCAATATTCTGAAAGGGGATGCGCCGCTTGTGCGGGACATCCCCTGTATACCGTCAAATGCTAAGATATCATTTTTTGATCTTGAAAGATTTGCCATCGGCACTTACGATGTAGAATCCCGAGGGGAGCGAAGCAAACTCTACAGAGCCGCTGCCCGCAGCCACGAGACGGCCATCAACGCCGTAGACCTTAATGTCACCTTTGGCAAGGATCGAAGAACCGGCTACTGTCAGCTGGCTTGCATCGCTGCCGACACCGTTGATGCCTGTGGTCGATTTATCCAATGGAAGACCATAGATATCAAGCGTGTATTTTGAGGTGTCATAATCATAATAATAAACGAAGAGGCGTCCATCAACATTTTCTTTAGCAAAATCCGGTACGATGGATGCGAGCACTCCGCTATCGTTGGCACCGAGCAGCAGCAGTGTCTTTCCTTCAGGGTTATCCTCTGATGTTGCCTCAGCCACCATCAGCTCCTCAACCGTGCCTTGAGCACCGTCAATGCCACGCTTGACGAGCAACATGAAAGCAGGAGTGTCGGATGTGCTGTAAGCATGGGGAGCAAGAGCATCGGTAGAGAGGTAGCTCTGGGCGTATGCCACACCATGACCCATGTTTACATATTCAGTATGGTCATATTTGCCATCAGTGTCAATATACATGAATCGCAACACATCATTGTCATAGTCATCGACCATCGGATAACGAAGCTCGAAGACATACCTGTAGGAATCACCAACGGGAGTGCGCGCCACATTCGAGCTCAGAAGCTCAGCTTCGGCATCATCGTCGGTGTAGTAGTTGGCATCGATCCTGGTAACGGTCTTAGCCGAATAGAGATCCACAAAGTTGTACATATAGCCGTAAGCATCAAGCGATACAAACATCTGCTGAGGCTCACATCCGGGAATATCTCCCATGGCAAAAGTGCCGTCGGCATATAAGAAGAGAGTATTCTTCAGCGTACCGTCGCTCGTGTAAGTGAAATATGAGTTGGTGATATCGTCAGTAGAGACCTGATAGTTGCCGCGGGTGATTACAAAATCGGGCTTCTCCGTGGAGGCACCTGGAGCATCAAAGAGTATGTCTTTGCTGTAGTTAAGGCCTCCGACACTATAGAACGAGAACAGACAGGTAGGATTGCCGCTGTCATCGGGCATAACGTCGAGCACCACAGGAATCCTGGTGGTGGAGAAAAGATCGAGACCTTCCTCATTGGCTTTGTATAGGTTGATGACAAGCGAGTTGCCTTCACGCTGAGTCATATCCTCAGTAAAAGGATCGTTGTACTCGTTGTAGAAAGGCAATTCATATTCCGACATACAGAATATTACGTCGTCACCACGACGCATTGAAATGAGCATCGGTACACTCTCCTGATCGCCGGGAAGCTGAATGAGGGGAATCACCTTTTCGAAGATTTTCCTCGGTCCCTTGTCATCGAGTGCTTTACCATAGATATTTATGCCGGCCTTTTGAGCAAGCAAATAATCCCAGAAACCGTCACCGGCAGGTTCGTCATACACATCGCTCGTGAATGTAATGTAGAAATTGTCGGAGCCATCAGTCGACGGACCCTCCACGACATCGCCGACAAAATCGTCGAGCACAGTGACGGGCTTGTTGTAGCCTTCGGCATCGGTTGTGCCGTCGAGAGTGTACACAAGAGTACGGTAGTTGTTGCCTCCTTCCTCTAAGTTGACAGCAAGAGCCACCATGATCTCCACATTGTCATCGGTGTTGAAGAAATTACGTGTTGCCACGGGAGTGATTTCGCATAAAGGCACTCTCACTTCATTTTCGGCATAGTTCATCTTATCTTTGATAACACCGATTTCATTCATTTGTGCATCATAGATATGGAAAGTATATTCCTGAAGAATACGTTCGGTGTATATCACATTGTCGTGCGGCGGTATCTCTTCATAGACAAATTCGCCTGTGTAGTACCACAATTCGCCATTGGGAGCATCGATGTTGCCGGTGATGTCGGAAGCCGGGAAAGTCTTTTCAGGTTCGGGATTCTGGAAAGATACGGCACGACGTGCCTCATTTTTTGCATCAATGAGCGAATTGATGCGTTTAATATCCCTTGATTTCTGATTATGGAACACTGAGGGAGAATCGATTTTATACATCTGGTTCGACAAATCGAAATGTCCGGCAGGATTGTTCTGACCCAAAACGCTCAGACTACTACTTGCAATTGCAAAAGCACTCGCAAGAACGATTTTAGAGGATAATTCCATTCTTATTTACAATGTGTAATTTATATTTATACGCCAAATAGACTTTTTTTTGCAAATTTAAAAACTTTCTATCTATTTGCTATAAAAATTCAGCATTTTAATAATAATTAATATAAAATACACGACGATTGACTATTTTTGAATTTCCATCACGGAAATTGTTCCGGAGAACTCCTGTACGGAAGCCCGGCTGAATTATACGTAAAAAAAGTAACCACCCTGTCAATCATTCAGAAGAACTAATGCGACTCCCAAATTGTCGTGACAGAGTGGTTACGTGAATCTCCAGAGATCACCACATGTCGGTCATTCTATTTCAACCATGAATTTTGCTGACATATCTGTCTGGAGAAAAGTTAAATTAATATCCAGGGTTCTGGTATTCGCTTCGGTTCTCGATAGCGTCGAGCACCCAGTTGGCGATAGGACGCACATAGTGCTTGTTCTTGTCGAAACTCTTGATTTGCTTGTTAAGGGCCAGACGCTTCTCGAAGGCACGGAATCGCTTGAGATCCAACCATCGTGTCCACTCGCCGCACATCTCACGGGCATATTCGTCGAGAAGGAAATCCTCGGTGATGTCGGCCACACTGACATTCATGCTTCCATCATGATTCTTGCAGGCACGGTTGCGGAGCACATTTATGCGGTCGGCCTTGGGGCTTCCGAGACGCCAGTCGATTTCGGCGGAGAGCAGATAAGTCTCACCAAGACGTGAAATGAACTGGTCGGCATAGGTGCACACTTTCGTAGGTTTCGAGCCGGCGATGTAATATTTAGGAGCATCGTGCTTGATCAGGCTGGGATAGAACGCCTTGGGGTTCTCCTCATCGGCATAGTTGTCGGAGAGGTTCACGTAGGCGTAGTGGATCTTGTCGCGTTCGGCCTGTGAAATAGTTTTTCTTGAGAGATATACGGCGGTATCACCAATCTCAAGGTTGAATTCATCATTCCCGACACGTGCGAGATCGAGCTCAAAGCGTTTGGCATCGGCCTCCGACCACACATAGCATCCCTTCGACTTGTCGTTGACTTTATTGATATAATATACATCGCTGAAGAAAGCATCGTACCGCATATCCTTCTCGCCGTAAAGGTCGATAAGATATTTCGAGGGCATGATGTACATGTTGCCCGGAGGAAGTATCTTGGTCTTCTTGCCATCGACTTCATCGGCGATAAGCGGAGTGAGTCCCTCGAGATAGATTCCGAAGTTCTGGTTGGAGTAAGCGGCAAAATCCCTCCATACGCGATTAGGATAGTTGGTCATCTTGCCCAACGGCCAGAGAGTCTCGTCATCGGTATGTGTTATTATGAAGAGCGACTCCTTGTTGTTCTTATTGTTGTCCTCATTGAACACTTCATTCACATCAGAGTAGAGCCCCACACCCAGAGAGCTGGCGTTGTCGATCAGATAATCAGCAGCAGCCTTTGCCTCCATAAGCAGCTCGCGGCTTTTTGCCTCGGATATGGCGTCGCAATAGCCCAGACCATCGGTGTATGTAGAATAAGTCAGGGCAGCCTTCGCGAGAAGGTGATAGGCGGCAGCACGGGTCACACGCCCGCGGACAGGCTGGTCCACAGGCAGATACTTGGTGGCAAACCGCAGGTCATCGAGAATAACATCGTAGAAGTCGTTGACCTTTGAGCAAGTGAGCGAAGTGACAGGAGCTGAGGTAGGCGTGGTGGCAAGATACTTGCCGCCCCACACCTCCACGATGTTGTAGAGGGAATGGGCACGGAGGAAATGGGCCTCGGCTACGAGCTCGTCGACAGCGCTTTGCTGCATACCCTCGACTTTGGAGGCAAAGAGGATGGCGCCGTTGCAGGCGTTGAGGGTGGCGTAGAAGCCCTGGTAGCCCTCGCCGGTCATACGTCCCATGTCGCCTTCGTAGAGATGGAAGAAATTCCAAGGAGCCTGATGGCGGGGTGTGTCCTGCCAGATATCCGTGCCACACTCGGCATTGAACATATATGTGTCGCTATTGCTGTGGCCGTAGATATCGCCGCTCATATAGTTGTAGCAGTCGACAATCTTCTTTTCATATCCTTCAGGAGTGACCCACTCGGTGTCGGTGAAGGCATTAGACTTGTTGATCTCATCCAGCGAGCACGATGACATGCCGGCCAGCATCATCATCGCCATTGCGGTGCAGGAGAGTGAATTGTATAATTTCATGAGTGATTCGATTTTAAGATTAGATAGAGAGATTCAGACCGAACACGAATTGTTTGGAGAGCGGAGCCGACTCTTCGCTGCCACCCTTCTCCGGATCATAGTACTTCAAGTACTTGCTTTTTGTGAACACGAAGGGATTGTCGGCAGTGAAATATATGCGCGCGTTGGTCACACCGAACTTGGCAAGCAGCGATTTCGGGAGTGTATAACCGAATGTGATGTTCTTCACCTTCACGTAAGATCCATCGAAATAATTGGCTGAATCATAGTTGAAGGCCTTGCCATCGGAGCTTCTTGCATCCGGGCGCGGATAACGTGCATCCTGATTTTCAGGAGTCCAGTAGTCGCAAATCACAGGAGCAGGGTTGATACCATCGATGCGATACCATCCGCCTATGCCATAGTGGAGCGTGTAGTCCCAACGAGTAATCAAGAGAAAGCTAAGGTCAAATCCCTTATAGTTGAAAGTGTTGAGCAAGCTGCCCGACCATTTGGGATCGGTGTTGCCGAGAATCTGGTAATCATCGGCATTGAGGGTGTAGTCAGCTTCTCCATTCTCGGCAATTCGCACCTGACCGGGTTCCTGACCATATTTTTTCGCCTCTTCAGCCTCAGCCGTACCCCAGATGCCATCATATTTGTAGCCATAAAGGGTGTGGATTCCCTCGCCGGGTATAAGCCACCATTCGTTGAACTGCATAGGCGACTCCTGAATGGTCTTCAGCACCTTGTTCTTGTTGGTTGCGAAAGTGAGTGTGGTGGTCCACTGGAAATCGCGTGTCACGATATTGTGGCTTGTGATTGCAGCCTCGACACCGATATTCTCTGTCTCTCCCACGTTGGCCCATATACGGAGCTGGTCGCCGGCGTTACCGGTACCGCCCATCTCGAAAGGCAGAGGCTTGTTGAATAAGAGATCTTTTGTGCGTGTGTGATACCAGTCAACGTTTGCCGAGATACGGTCGTTGAGGAATCCCATGTCAAGACCAACGTTCCAGTTGTACGACTTCTCCCAACCGAGATCCTTGTTACCGAACTGTGTGGAATATGCGCTGTAAGGCAGACGAGTGTCCTGGAAACCAAGGAAACCGTGAACGCTGTAGGCCATCGTGGCATATCGCGAGGCACCGGCATTACCGGTCACGCCATATTCAGCGCGAAGTTTCAGGTTGTTGAGCCAGCGAAGGTTGCGCATGAAGGGTTCATCGCTGATACGCCAGCCAAGAGAGGCAGCAGGGAACACATCCCACTTGCTTCCTTCGGCAAGGAGCGAAGCGCCATCCCAGCGGCTTGTAACGCTTGCGAGGTAGCGCCCCATGAAGACATAGTTGAGACGGAGCGCATACGACATGCTTTGCGACTGTCCGAATGACGAAGCCACGGCAGGAACACCGGTGGCAGCGCCAAGGTTGTGATATCCGAACTCATCGCTGTCGAAACCGTAGGCAGTGGCGGTGCTACTCTCGGATTTACTCTTGGCCCACTCTGTCACGCCGGTGAACATGAAATCATGGATATCCTTGATGTTGAATTTATAGGTGACGGTGTTCTGCCAGTTGTACGACCACGACATCGAACTTCCCACAGAAGCCTCATTCTTGTTGCTCTCCAGACCCACATAAGAGTTGGGGCCTGTGTAGTTGGATGACTTGCTGCTTGAAAGAGAAGCACCGAGCACCGAACGGATCACCAAACCTTTCACCGGAGTGATTTCAACATATCCACGCGGAATCACGCTGATGCTGCGTGTGTTGTTGAGATACACACCGTTCTGGTTGTCGACAAGCAGGTTGGTGTATGTGGATTCACCCTCAATCGGGTACAGGTTAAGCGAGCCATCCTCGGCATATATGTCTCCGAGAGGAGCGTTGAAGAGCATGCGGTTCCAGATGCGGTTGCTGCGTTTACCGTTCTTCACATACTTGCCGTTGAGATAGAAGCCATATTTGATATAAGGGTTGGCAATGAAATCAAGATTGGCATGTATGGTGTAACGCTGAAACTTGTCATCCTTCAAGATACCTTCCACATCGTAATAGCTGAAACTGAAGTTCGAGCTCGCCCGGTCGTTGGAATAAGAAGTATTGAAGGTGTAGTTCTGGGTCTTGCCGGTCTGTGTGCCTTCGTCGAACCAGTTGATCCACTTGTCCTGGTCCACATATTTCTGAATGTGTGCAGGAAAGAGGTTGGCGTCATCCTCCGGACCATTCCACATTCCGGCCGTACGCATAGCCTCGCGGCGGAAATTGACATAAGCCTCGCCGGTGTTCATTTCAGGATACTTTGATACGGTGTTCCATCCGCAGTAGCCGTCGAAATTTATACGGAATTTTCCCTTCTCGGCATTCTTTGTGGTGATGATTATCACACCGTTGGCACCTGCCGAACCATAGATGGCAGTGGCGGATGCACCCTTGAGCACCTCGATTGATTCAACGTCGCTCGGGTTGATGTCGTCGTAGGATCCCGGCATACCGTCGATGATGAACTGCGGACCGTTGCTGCCGTAGATCGAACGCGTACCACGCAGCTGGATATTCACTCCGGCTCCGGCGTCACCGCTGCTGCGTGTGATGTCAAGACCAGCCACTTTTCCCTGTATAGCCTCCATGACATTGCCGGTAGGAGAAAGCTTGATTTCGTCTGACTTCACCGATGAAATGGCACCGGTGAGGTCGCGTTTCCTCATCGTGCCGTAACCGATGGCCACAACCTCGTCGAGCTCCACGGAGTTGGACTTCAACACCACGTCCACCCTTCCGTTGACAGGTGTCACCGTCACAGGGTCATAACCTACATAAGATATATAAAGGGAGGCGTTGGCGGGAGCTTTCAAAGCGAAATTTCCATCGTAATCCGTAACGACACCAATGCCCTCACTGCCTTTCACTGTCACCGACACTCCAATGAGCGGGTCGCCATTTTCGTCCTGGACATGGCCCTTGACAGCCACTGTCTGGGCAGCCTGGCTTACTGACGTCGCACTCTCTCCGGCAGAAGCCGTCAGGGCACAACCTGCAGCAGCCGAGCAAAGCATAAGACCACCCACAGCAACAGTGCGACCGCAACGTGATGTGTCGGGGCTGAATAGTTGCAGAAAAAGATTTTTTCGTTTCATGGTTAATTTTATTAATAGAACTTGGTTAACTCAATTGGCATGAAAAAAACATAGGCACGGCCTACCCATCAGTATTCACTGATTGTAGCGCCAGAATAGATTTTCGTGACAAAGTTAACGGCTTGCATCGAATGGACGATTGTATTTTTTTGCACTTCTATTGTAATTTTATACATTTACCCTTAAAGTACTGATAATTACAATAAATTGCAAATTTCTATAATCCGGATGAGGAACGGAAAATGTAAAATTCAGGCTTAGCCGGAAAGAATAAAGGCGGTATATTTTTTTTTCGAGAATTTAATAAAGAAAAGCGTTTCTGTTTGCGGAAATTTTAGTAACTTTATCCAATAATTGATCTAATCCCCAACACAAATAATCTGTATTTTATTAATGAATCAACTCCTACGGCTCATTTTGTACATATTGCCGATAGCCTGTGCGGGCTTCTCCGCTACGGCGCGTCAGGCTCACAATATCGTGGAAGCTACAAGCTACTCACTGGACCAGAGCTTGACTCAAAAGACAGTGCAGATTGCACAAGACAAGGACCATCTGATATGGCTTGCCACATGGAACGGTCTTGTGAAATTCGATGGCTATACGTTCCGCAACTTCAAGTCGTACCCCACCGACTCTGTGCGCCTGACATCGAACCGCCTCGTAAGCATCATTCCCGGACCGGGACATTTCCTATGGTGCGAGACCTACGACTCACGAATGTACATATTCGACACTTTCGACGAACGTTTCATCGACATTTTCGCACTCCACCCGGAGGTTGAACCCTGCAAGGAATTTTCCGTAAAATTCAGTCTGCCTGACGGAATCATGTGGCTGGCCGCTCACGACGGCTCATTATGGCGTATCGATGGCAACAACTACCGGGAGCGTGGAAGCGTGCGCTATTTCAAGGCTGCACGTCCCGAACACGGCGAGATAATCCATGGAATATTTCCGGATGGAAAAGGAGGAGAATGGGTGCTGACCAACCGTGGATACTGGGTGTACGGACGCGACGGAATACAGGGACAGCGCGAATTCTGCAATGCCACATGGGCCGACGGCAAGTTGCTGTTGACCGGAAGCGACGGCCGGCTCGCTTTTGCAAATATCGAGGCAGGTAATTTGCATGACATACCGCTGGACACACCCATACAACCCGCCTCGCCTCAACTGAGCCTGTCGGACGGACGGGTGGCGCTCACCACCGACCGAGGAATCGGCATATTCGATCCCCGGAGCAAGACCTTATCCATGACAGACATACCATTTGACGGCAGCATAATCAAACTCCATGAAGAGACCAAAGACTCTCCGGGAGGCACATTATGGGCACTAACGGATGCAGGCGATATAGTCAGGATAGACATACCGACACTCAAAGGTACCGTTCTCGCCAAACCATACACCGACACCGTTGAGTCTTTTGTCCTTCCTTTCATCCATCAGGACGCATGGGGCGAGATGTGGATAAATCCCTCCAAAGGCCATCTTTGCCACTACAACAACTCGACCGGTGAACTGGAGCTTGCATACATATACAGCGACATGGGCAAAAGTGTTATTCCCACATTTGTATTCTGCATGATCGATGACCGGAACAACATGTGGAGCACCACTCCGCACGGCATGGAAAAATATACATTCACATCAAATCAAGCCCGTAGCCTTGAAAACAACGAGGCTGAATGTCGTGGACTGATGATTGACAGCCGCGGACGTCTGTGGATTGGCTCCAAAGACACCTCCGTAGCACTCCTCGACAGCTCCTACCGCCACATCGGCAACCTCTCCCCGACAGGAGAAATCCGCAAGGACGAGTCGCTGAAATTCGGAGAGTCGATCTATTCATTCATGGAGGATAGCAAGGGCCGGATGTGGCTCGGCTCGCGTTCACACGGGCTATATCTCGCCACACCCTCAGGCGCAGGCTACAGCATACAAAATTACCGTCATAATGGCGACGACAGTATGTCGCTAAGCAACGATGCAGTGTACACTATCTACGAGGACAGCAGCCAGCGTGTGTGGGTGGGCACCTACGGCGGAGGTCTCAACCTGGTGGACGAACAGCCGGACGGAACACTGAAATTCAAGCATTCTGCCAATGGCGGACTGCCGACATTCCCCGGACAGAAATGCAGCAAAGTGCGCCACATAACATGTAGCTCCAATGGAGAGATGATGCTCGGCACCTCGGGGGGATTCGTAACATTCGACGGCAATTTCAAAGACCCGGCAGATATAAGGTTCTACATAAACTCGTGTGATGTAAACGGCGACTCCACCCTGAGCAACAGCGATGTGCTCTACGTGATGGAGGACAGCCGACACGACGTGTACCTCGCCGTGTTGTCGGGGGGAGTGTGTCATCTGAAAGCCCAGGATCTTCTTTCTGACAGTCTGAAATTCGGATATATCAACCAGCGCAACGGCCTACCCGGCGATATGGTCTATTCCTTGCGTGAGACCTCCGACGGAAAATTATGGATAGCGACAGAGAACGCACTCTGTCGTTACGATACGGAGAGCGCACGGATGGAGGTGTTCGACAATTATGATTTCAACCTTCCGCTTCATATCGGGGAAGTACCGTTTGTAGTGGATGACAAAGGCATAGCCACCCTCGGCCTGGGCAACTCCCTGCTGCAGGTTGACTTGCACAATATCGCGAAAAGCGACTATTCGCCCAATATCGTGTTTTATGAAGCTAAACTCCAGGACAAGGGAGGTTCGGGAAAGACAATCAGGATACAGGGTGAACAACTGACCCTCGATCCTGAATATCGCAATCTCACCGTGTCCTTCGCCGCCCTCGATTACAACCATCCTGAAAATATCTCCTACGCCTACCGTCTGAAAGGCTATAACGACCACTGGATCGACAATGGCCACAGCCATACGGCGTCGTTCTACGCGCTTCCGGCGGGAGATTACATTCTCGAAGTCAAGGCCACCAACAGCGAAGGCGTATGGAGCGAGGACATCCATAGTCTGCGGCTGCATATCAAGCCCACGTTCATAGAGACAATATGGGCCAAACTGCTTTATCTCCTGATCTTTGTGGCTATCGGCCTGTTAGTGTGGTATGCAGTGGTCTATATCATGCGTCTTCAACGCCGAATCGACATGGAGCAAGAGCTTACGGCCATGAAGCTGAAATTCTTCACCGACGTGTCGCATGAGCTGCGCACGCCGCTCACACTCATTGTCAATCCGATCGACGAGGTTCTCGCCGACAAATCGCTCTCCGCCTCTTCAAGAGAGTACATGTCGCTGGCGAAAAGCAACACCGACCGCATGCTGCGGCTGATCAACCAGGTGCTTGATATACGAAAGATTCAGAACAATAAGATGAAGGTATATCTCGAACATATCGATATCGAGGCTCTTCTCAAGCACTTGTACAGCGATTTTTCCGGCCTCGCCCACCAAAAGAATATAAAATTCCATTTCTCCTTCAATGCCAGCGAGAAGAAGATGTACTCCGACACCGACAAGGTGGAAAAAATAGTGTTCAATCTGCTCAGCAACGCATTCAAATACACCGCTGCCGGCAAAAGTGTGAGCATTTCGGCAGACTATCGCGAAAGCAAGTTGGTCATTTCCGTCAGCGACGAAGGCCAGGGAATGGACGACTGGCAGAAAAACGCACTGTTCAGCCGTTTCGAGACATTTGGCAGGAAACGCCGGGTATTGTCAAGCGGCATCGGACTGTCCCTGACTAAGGAATTGGTGGAAATTCTACACGGAACAATCGAGGTAGAGTCGAGAAAAGGCAAAGGCAGCACATTCGTCGTAACGCTTCCGGGAGATTACGAGACATACGCCGCTGACTCGAATGTGGAGCTTATACTCGCCGACGACACTCCGGGTGCCCAGATGGACGACATTACCGATACCTCCTTCGAGGATCAGGCCACCCATATCAGCGACCCGGATCATTCTGACGAACGCCGGAACGTGCTTGTCGTGGATGACAACGATGAATTACGCCGGATGATTGCCAGGATGCTGAGTGAGACATATACCGTCACCGAAGCCGAGAATGGTGAAAAGGCATTGGAGATTCTTGCTTCCGGGAAACAGCCTGATGTGATAATCAGCGATATAATGATGCCTGAAGTGGATGGGCTCGAACTTCTGGCCAGAGTGAGGGGTAACTGCGAATGGTCGCACATACCGTTTGTCCTTCTTTCTGCGAAGGCTTCGGTGAACGACCGCGTCGAGGGTCTGGAGTATGGCGCGGACGACTATCTTACCAAGCCGTTCAGTACGTCGTATCTGCGGGCCCGTCTGAAATCGATCTTTGGCCAGAGATCAAGGCTCAGGGAACTGTTCCTCCAGGAACTCTCCAGCTGTTCCCGGACCAGTGAGACTTCCGATACCCGGGACAGCGTGCCTCTGACTGACTATGATTCAAAATTTGTTGGGAAGCTGATGGAATACATCGAGGGCGAAGCACATCGTCCCGACCTTACTATCGATGAGATGGCCAACGCCATGGGGATTGGACGCACAATATTCAACCGCAAGGTGAAATCGCTTCTCAATGCCACTCCTGTAGAACTCCTCGCATCCGTCAGGATGAAGCTCGCGCGGACATTGCTCGCCGAGGGAAAATCTACAGTGGCGGAGATTGCTTATAACTGCGGATTTTCCTCTCCTCAATATTTCAGCCGGGTCTTCAAGTCAGTGGAGGGATGCACTCCCGGGGAATACGCCAAGCGACAGAGAGAGTGATGGACAATAGCTGAAAGGAAATCAAAATGGATTCCACTTTTGCACCCGGGTGAAGATATGGCCGGGGTCGATAAGCTGCATTGCTTCCTCTTCGGGAATAACTTTGCTCCATACCACGCGCTCGTCTGTGGAAGCCGCGTTGCCGGTGTTGCCGTACTCGCCGTAGCGTGCGGTCAGCTCGTTGTCCTTGTTGCCCCAGTTGTTCCATCCCTGCGGATTGATGTTGCCCTCAAGGTCACATTCTATGAAATAGGTTGAGGCATACGGTCGCCAAGGTCTGCCGAGATACATCGAATTGACCTCAGGAGCTGTCGTGAGCCTGCATCTGTAGAACACATAGCCTACGGCGGTTTCCTCAGGCGTTGAGGCGGCGGTGAAATATCCGTCGCGTTTGCCGTGGAGATGGCAGCGGTTGAAAAGTGCGGTTGCTGCCCCGAATATGAAATCCACTGTGCCCTCGATGTAACAGTCCTCATAATATTGGCGGGAGTTGCGACCGCTGGCATAAAGCGTGTCCTGATACCCGAGGAAACGACAGTTGAAGAAGCTTATTCGGTCGCCTACGACGTGCATAGCCACAGCCTGCCCTACGGGTCCGGCGGCATTTTCGATTGTGAGGTTGCGAAAAGTGATGTTGTTGCCCTCCACCTTGAATGTATAGCTGTTGGATGTGCCCATGTTGCGCAAGCCGGCATAGTCGTCCCAAGTGATTATGCAACTGTCGGGATTTTCGCCCTCGATAGTAAGATTGTTCACTGTGGAGTTGACGAGCAGCTTCTCGCGATATACTCCGTTCTTAATGAATATGGTCACAGGTGTATCCAGATCCCCGCGCACTTTGCGCAGGGCCTCGCCTATAGTGGCGTAATCGCCTGAAGCATCTGAGGCCACTACGATACGTGTGGCGGCATCCTCCGCCGCCATGATTGCAGCCGGCATAATGATCAATGAAAGGAGAAGGGAAAGAAAACGGTTTTTCATGTGCATCAATATTTCTGAATCAATATGAAATGGTAATATCGTGCAAATTTACCGAATTATTCTCAATTTTGAGTCATTGAACCTGAAGTTTTGCAGGATCAAGTTAAACAAAACAATATTTAACATTTTCTTATTTTTTAAATCATAATTTAATGTATAAATTTGTAATTTAAACTTAATCATTAACAAAATTCTCATTTATGAAATTTAGTCGTTATAAAGCTATCCCTATTGCTGCGCTTGCATTGGCAGCAACAAGCTGTGTCGACGATGCCTATGACTTCAATGACATTGACACCACTGCAAGACTGTCAGTGAACGATCTTGTAGTTCCCATCAACCTCGACAAAATAGAGCTCAGCAGTGTGATCGACATCGACGAGACTGATCCTAATGCTGATATCCAGATAGTGAACGGAGAATATGCTTACGTCAACAATGGCGAATTCAAGTCGGGCGGTATCTCGATACCCCAGGTTCTGATAAAATCAGCTGACATCCCCGGTATCAATTTATCATTCACCCCGCCTTATAATGCCGGAGCGCTTCCAGGCATCGCCCTACCCGACCTTAGTTTTGAGTTGCCGTATGAAATCAAGGGCTACTCCTTCCGTGCCGACGACATCACCGAGGATATCTGCGACCTTACAAAGGTGGACGGAGATTTCGATGTGAAAGTGACACTCAACATCATAGGTCTTGACGGCATGGCCGCCGGTTACACTTTGAGCAACCTCCAGCTGCAATTGCCCAAGGACATCGTCTTCACCTCGACTGACGGAGCAAATCTGGACACCTCGACAGGCATTCTTACCCTCAACCGCGAGATCAGTACTCCTCAACTGACGCTTACGCTGAAAGCGAGCGGGCTTGCAATCCCCGACAAAGCATTCAATGAGTCGACCCACAGCATCAGCATCACCGGAGAAGTAGGTATCCTTGGGGGCGATCTCAAAGTGAAGAGCAACAACCAGCCCGTTACCCTCCCCCAGAATATCGGAATGAATATCAATTTCGACATCAGCAATATCAGTGTGCGCAGCATCAGCGGTACAATCCAATATAATATCGGCAATGTGAGCGTTCCCGACATCGACATCAGCAATCTGCCCGATGTACTCGCCCAGCCCGGAACAAATCTTGAGCTTTACAACCCCTGCCTGTATCTGAGCGTGAATAATCCTGTATGGGAAAGCGGCGTATATGCCCAGACCGGCCTTGATATCACGTCATTCCACGGCAACGACTCAAAGACATACGGACTCGACGACGGCTATTTCACCATTGCCGCAAAAGCCGTCAACAATTTCTGCATATCGCCATCCGACCCCCACAGCGGCGACGCCGAATACTCCAACTACACCCATGTTGCCTTCTCCGACCTGAGCTACGTGCTATCCGGCGACGGCCTGCCCGATAAACTAAAGGTGGAACTCACATCCCCTACCCTGCCCCGACAGAATATTCAAAATTTCCAGATAGGGCATGATTTCGGCGAAATCCATGGCACATATAAATTCGTGGCTCCCCTGCAGTTCAAGAACGGCACTGCCATCAGATACACCGACAAGCTCGACGGATGGAGCAGCGAAGACCTTGAGGCTATGACTATAGAGAAGCTGGAAGTGAATTTTGACATCACCACCGACATTCCCATCGCTATAGAATTCAGCGGCTACCCTCTCGACAAGAATGGCAACAGGATGTCGGGCGTGACAATCTCCTCGGTGACAATCGACGCCAATGCCCAGAATCAGTCCGTGCGCCTGGCCGTGACAGGTACCATACGGAATCTCGACGGTATGGAATTCGAGGCAAAGGCATCGGCCCAGGAAGGTCAGGCACTGAGCCCTGACATGTCGATCGAGCTAAAGAATGTGCGTCCGTGCGTTTCGGGATATTATGAGAAAGAACTCTAACCGCTCCAGCGACCGACATAAGCAAGAATACTTCAAAGGAGAATCAAATTCACAAGCAATGAAAAAGAATTATCATAAATATATCATGGGCTGCGCTATGGCAGTCAGCGCCATTGCGGGAGCATCAGCCCAGAGCACCTCGACCGCATATTTTCTCGACGGCTACACCTACGGATATCAGATGAACCCCGCGAAGGCCAACGACAATGGCTTCGTGGCATTCCCTACCCTGGGCAATATTAATGTGAACGTCCTGACATCGTTTAATCTCACCGATTTCATATATAATGTGAACGGTCAGACCACTACATTCCTCAATCCGGGGGTGAGCACTGACGAATTTCTGTCGAAGGTGGGCGACTCCAACCGACTCGGTGTCAACCTGAAGCTTCCGGTGATAGCATTCGGATTCAATGCCTTCGGCGGATACAATACCGTGACGGTAAGTGCGAGAGCCGATGTAGGCGTGAAGCTGCCGGGATCGCTTTTCAGGATGCTGAAAGAAGGAGTGAGCAACGACACCTACGACATAGGAGCAGTGAAAGCCAACGCTCTCGTCATGGCTGACGTGGCGTTCGGCCATTCCCGTCAGATCACCGAAGATATCCGTGTGGGTGCTACCGTGAAGGTTCTCCTTGGCGGCGCGAGAGCCAACGTTGACATCAAGCACGCCGATCTGCAGCTTGGCGAGAATGAATGGAAGGCCGTGACAGAAGGCAATGTCGAGCTCAATTTCGATGGAGCACGTTTTGATCATGATATAAACTCTTCCACAGGCAACCAATATATCAGCGGCGTGGATATTGATGGTTTCAAAGGTCTCTCCGGTTTCGGTTTAGGAGTTGACTTAGGTGCCGAATGGGCTCCGTCGTTCCTGCCCGATTTCAAGTTCTCAGCTGCCCTTCTTGACTTAGGCTACATGAGCTGGAAGAACACGCTGACAGGCTCTACCAAGGGACAGCATGTGTTCAACACCAACGACTATACATTCAACGTGGATAAGGATGCACCGAACAGTTTTGACCATGAGCTCGACAGAATAGGCGATGAGATCACAGCCTTGTACGAACTCTACGACGAAGGCAACCAGGGAGGGAAGACCACAGGCATCGGCACCACATTCAATATCGGTGCGGAATACACACTGCCTGTCTACAAGGCACTGTCGGTGGGTGTGCTCAACACCACACGCATGCAGCAGGAGCTGTCATGGACAGAATTCCGAGCTGTAGCCACCTGGGAGCCCTGCAAGGTGTTCGACGCTGCCGTAAGCCTGGGCACGGGAACTTTCGGATCCAATTTCGGCTGGATAGCCAATCTCCACGCTCCCGGATTCAACCTCTTCCTGGGCATGGACCGCATCCCTGCCAAATTCGGAAAACCAATGATTCCCATGAATGACGCATCGCTCAATTTCGGACTTAATTTCCTCTTCTGATCAACGCCAAGGAATCTGACAATAAAAAAGCTGCCGCTGAATCCCAAGAAGGTCAGCGGCAGCTTTTTGTCTTATTATTGTAAACGCATAAAAGAAAAGTGCATTTATCGATTCTGACAATTTTCTAATTTTTGAATGATTTGAGGAGGAAAGAGGGGTTGAGGCGGAAATAGATTGCAGCGTAGAAGCTGGTGGACGCACCGAAAGTCTGGGGATAGCCTGCCATATAGCCTGTAGCAGGAAGATGATGATAGATTGCCGCATCGGCTCCGAAAACATATCCCGGGGCGAATTCGTGGCTGAAATCTATACCCATGAAAAGAGTGGAATACTTGTGGAAAGTGAGGTCGGGATTGGAGGTGGAGATGCTTCCGAAGAATGGATAGCCCAAAAGCGACACGAACTTATGCGATTCATAGAGTCCGAACCTTGTATGCACATTCGCGACATCAAGTGAGCCACGCAAAAAATAAGCCCAGCCGTGGTCGATAGGCCAAAGATGTCCCACCTGCTGGTTGTAGAGAAGGGCGTCGGCTTCAAGCTCCACAGCTTTTATCGCCCGGTGATGTATATTACAACGGGCAGCCACACCCGTTGCTCCATTGAAAAGGGTCTGCACAGAATTGGTGAAGAGAGTGTCAATCTCACCGCCACGGTGCTGGAACAGAATCTGCAAGGGTGAATAGATGTGCAGACGCGAAGACTCACCATTGTATTTCAGACGCGAAGACACACCGAACGTGAAAGCCTCCTGATGGGAATCTTTCTTATATATGAAACTCTCCCAGTTGATCCAGGTGTCGAAATCAAGCCAACGGTTGGAGTAGAGTATCTGCGCACCGGCCTCAGGATCGGCAGTAAGATTGAGTTCCGGAGCGTACAACGGAGCTATAAGGCGATGATGCCGCCCTCCATAAATGCTACCGAGCACAATATTCAATCCACCGTTGGTGGCCATCTGCACACGGAAGAAAGGCAGCAGATGAAGCCCCCTGGTCACGTTCTCCTTGCCTGTCCATTCGCAGATATCTGAATACGCTAGGTTAGGATAAGAGTCAGTACCCCAGTATCTGAACATATAGAGCCCCAAATCTACACTTACATTAGCATTAGGACGATAGCTTACAGAAGGACGAAGCTTGAAGCCGGGAAGAGTGTAGCCTCTCATCATCGGGGTGTCGAATTCGTTGTCTTGAAAGAAGAGGGTACTGTTGATTTCAAGATTCAGATTCTTCACCTCGGCGCTATCGATGACCCATTGTGGTCTCTCGACAGCCTGAGCTCTTAATACAGACAAGAGAGCTGCGAAAAAAAGTAACAGATTAAGAAAAAGTTTCATTGATTTTGATATGGCATGAAGTAGAATCATTACTTTTTAACGTCAGAATCCTCAATAAATTGTACACCAAATAAAAAATGCCCCGGCAGGATAGCCGGGGCAATATGGAAGGGTCGTTACGATCTTAGCGGATGATGGTCTTCTGCACCTTGTCGCCCTGACGGATGATGTAGAGTCCGGCGGGGAGATTGTCGCCATCCATGCGCACACCCTGGATATTGTAGTATTCCGCGGGAGCAGAGGGATCAATTGCCACAGACGAAATTGCTGAAGGCTCGGTGTAGTCGGCGTATTCCACCTTCTCAGCATTAAGAATAGTGCCAGTGGTCTTATCAAGAACGAGGGCGATCACTGAAGTCTGCTCCAGACTCTTCACATGATCCAGACTCAGGTCATAGCCGTATTCGTAAGCTGTGCCCTTCTCCACAGAAGCGGGGAGACTGGCATCGAGTCCCCAAAGACCGAAGATGTCGCGGGCTGTGTCAGAGTATGTCCAAGATACTCTCGAACCCTTTGATTCCCATCCGTCCATCGGGCCATATTGACCGCCAGAATAATAATTGCTCTGCATAGCCCTGTATCCATCCTCGGTGATGACAAAGGCAAGGGCATAGTTGGCGGCTTCGTCATCGAAAGCGAATACGGTGGAAGCCTCTACTTTCAACGACTTTTCATCCTCGGCAGGTTTCACTACCTTGAGGTCAACGCCAACAGCACTGTTCTGCTGCTCCCATATTTGGTATGCATATTCTATAAGATTGGGAGACGGATCGATGTTGAAGATCTGATCTCGGTTGATAATGCAAGAGGGCAGACCGGAGAAATAGCTCTGGAGGAAAGGCTGATATGATGAAACGGTCATGGGATCTGTGCCAAACCAATCGCAATGAATGGCAATGCCGATGAATTTCTCAGGGTACTTTTCGGCCATTGTCTCCATAGCTACGATTCCACGTGGACAGAAACCGCATCCTGTGCCGGTACCTTCCTCAACGACGAACTTGCGGTTGTAGCCTTCACCATCAATAGCGAGGAACGACAGCTCGGCACCAACGTTACATTCCTTGCCATTTATTGATGTGAGTACGACATCCACGTTTCCACGTCCTGTAGATTCTACAGGTACAGGAATGATGGCAGCATCTTCTGTCTCACCTGCAATATTTGTTTCCAGCGTTCCCGCTACCGGTTCGCCACCATTGAGAGAATATTTATAACCTATGGAAGTGACAGGATTTGAGCCAATATTATTGATACCGGCAAAGACTCCCACCGAACCACTGGAAGCATTCACTACGGGAAGTGTAAAGGAGCCAAGGGAAATGTAGCTGACAGCAAACACATCCTCAAGAGCTTTCTTCTCGCCTATGGTGTTGGCGTAGAGGAAGAGATTGGCCTCCATATCAGCCATCGGAACTGAACCCATATATTCACCGGCGCTCGTAAATACATCGCACATGCCGGCAAAGGGCGTCGGGGCCGTTCCGTCATATCCTACGGGATATGTAGTGCTGGTGCATTTGGTGACAGTGTAGCCAAACGCGAAACCCACACCTTCCTTAATGACGTATGGAGTTTCAAGGGTGACTGTCTGCGGCACAACGTTATCGTTCACATAACCGTTTTTCACAGACACATCCTGACTTACCACTGGATCGGCATCAAGATTCTCGGAAACGAACACCGATCCGGCTTTCGACGAACCGGCTGTCAAGGCTACGCTGAAAGTTACGTCAGTAAGGGTATTTCCAGCCAATGAAGTGGCCACCTCAGGTGAAATCTCAATATAGCATCTGTAGGTCACATTATTTTGATCTGTGAAACGGCTCCAGTTGTACAAATCGCCACAGAAACGCAGCTCGTAACCGTCATCGGTAGCAGCGCGCGACTGCACCTTTGCCGCAGCAGGAGCTTTCTCCGCCAAAAGCGGGTAATTTGCCAGCTCAGCAGAAGCGAATGAGCTTCCCATAAGAAGCGACATCGCCATAGAAAGTAAACATTTTTTCATAAAATCATATTTTTGATTAATATTTTGCTGCAAAATTAATGATAATTACCGACAAATGCAACAAATTGTAAGATTTTGATAAAAATTATTGAATTCAAGATCCTTTTAAACCTTTCCCAATACCCACCATCTATATTATATATCAATAAAAGGTTCAACATTAAAAAAGGAGACACCATGAGACGCTTTTTACACTTTCTTGCAGTCGCCATAGTATGTGCGGCACTTTCATCTCCTTCTGCAGAGGCACAGGGCCGCAACGGCCGCGGCTCGTCGCAGACCTCTCAGCATAGAAATGCACCGGCTGCCGGCGCACAGTCAGAGCGTAGCAACAATAAACAGAATGTGCAGAGTGCCACACGGGGTTCCGGCAGCTCTCTACGCAAGGAGCAACCGGCCCCTACAAATCAAGTAAAAGCGACAAAAACCGATAACCATCCGGCCAACAGCGGAAACTCCATTCGCCCGGGAAACGGCGGCAATGGCCATAACAACAATGGCGCAACACGTCCGGGAAATAACGGCAACGGGCATAACAACAATGGCGCAACACGTCCGGGAAATAACGGCAACGGGCACCACAACAATGGCGCAACACGTCCGGGAAGTAACGGCAACGGGCACGACAATAATGCAGCAACACGTCCGGGAAACAACCGTCCGAACGAAGGAGGAAGTTCTCGTCCGGGTACTAACGCCAACCATCGTCCAAACAATGGCGGCAAGCCCGGTGGCGCAAACAATTTCGCTCCCGGCAATCACAATACGCCTCCTCCGGCCTACGGATACGGACCCGGCGGAGACCGGTGGCACGGAAATTTCCATGACATTCCACATCACGCCCCTCACCGCCCGATGTTGCCACCTCCACCTCCCCACTACTATCGTCCTGTGCCACCTCCCGCTTTCCGTCCGGCACCCCACGCACCCAGTTTCGGCACTATCCTCGGCGTAGCTTTGGGATCGGCAATAGACTATACCCTCAGCCGGCTCTTCAACTGCGGATACTACGTGGCCGGCTATACCAACAGCGCGATATATCTCAACGATGTGCTGATGCTAAACCTCGTTTGGCCTAACGCCACATTGCAATACAACAGAGGACGGCTCGCCGGATCAGAATTCGTGTATCTGTCGCCTTTCTACAATACCGATAGATATTATCAAGTGTACAACACCTTACAGGCAAGCTACGGCCTACCTGTATCGATGGATTATCTCGCCGGCGGAGGCATGCAGGCCACTTGGTTCGGTATGGATGGTCGCTATGTAAGCCTCACCTATCAAGGGGGCACAGCCATGGACGGACAGCTGCGCTACTATACTACCCTGTCATTCGGCAACTGACGTAAGTTATAAGTGATAGTGAATAGTGAATAAGTTCCTTCCGGATGGCACTTATTCACTATTCACTATCACTTATAACTTATTTAAAACAAATGTTAAAAATTTTCAATGTAGGATTATTTTAATTAATTTTACGCCCCGAATACTATAAAGTTAGCGCGGTGTCGACCTTTACGGCATGATGTTTGTTAGTAAAAGACAACGGCGCCAACATTTCACCGACGCTAATAAATATTTGTAGAGTATGCTAAAAAACCTTGTAATAGTAGAGTCACCAGCCAAAGCCAAGACCATAGAGAAATTTTTAGGCAAGGACTATAAAGTGATGTCGAGCTACGGTCACATCCGCGACCTAAAGAAGAAGAGCTTCAGCATCGATGTAGATAACGGATTCGCACCTATCTACGAAATCCCTACCGACAAACAGGAGCTGGTGAACGAACTGAAGAAGAATGCCGCCCAAGCAGAGACCGTGTGGCTCGCATCCGATGAGGACCGAGAAGGAGAGGCTATAGCGTGGCATCTCTACGAAGTGCTTGGTCTCAAGCCTGAGAATACAAAACGAATTGTTTTCCACGAAATCACTAAAAGTGCCATACTCAACGCCATAGCCAATCCACGCGACATCGACATAAATCTTGTCGACGCACAGCAGGCACGCCGCGTCCTCGACCGCATCGTGGGTTTTGAGCTGTCGCCGGTGCTGTGGAAGAAAATCAAGCCGGCACTTTCGGCCGGCCGGGTCCAGTCGGTAGCGGTGCGTCTGATAGTAGAAAGGGAAAACGAGATAAAACGCTTCGTCAGCGAACCATATTTCCGCATCAATGGCTGCTTCACCACTCCTTCCGGAGCGGCCTTCGGCGCTGAGCTGCACAAACGTATGCCCGACTCAGCTGAAGCCCGAAAATATCTCGAGGACTGTGCAAATGCATCGTTCAAGGTCACCGACGTGCAGGTTAAGCCACTGAAAAAATCGCCCGCTCCACCATTCACCACCTCCACCCTTCAGCAGGAGGCATCCCGCAAACTCGGCTTCACCGTGTCGCAAACCATGATGGTAGCCCAGAAGCTCTACGAGTCGGGACACATCACCTATATGCGTACTGATTCCACCAATCTCTCCAGCCTGGCCATCAACACCATATCAAAGGAAGTGACCGACAACATCGGACCTGAATACCTGAAGGTGCGCCACTATCATACAAAATCCAAAGGGGCCCAGGAAGCTCACGAGGCAATCCGCCCAACCTACATCGACCGTCACACAATCGAAGGGACTACCCAGGAAAAACGCCTCTACACCCTGATATGGAAACGTACCGTGGCATCGCAAATGGCAGATGCTGAAATAGAGAAGACCACCGTGGAAATCACTCCTTCCACACGCTCGGAGCATTTCGTGGCGTCAGGAGAGGTGATAAAATTCGACGGATTCCTCAATGTGTATATCGAAGGCCATGATGATGCAGAGGAGAACGACACCGGTATGTTGCCGGAAATCAACAAAGGCGACATGGTGGAAAACTCCGAAATCACAGCCACCGAACGATTCACACAGCAGCCTCCGCGCTACACCGAGGCATCGCTTGTGAAAAAGATGGAAGAGCTTGGCATAGGACGTCCGTCGACATACGCTCCTACCATCTCCACAATACAGCAACGCGAATATGTGGAGAAAGGCGAACGTCCGGGAGTGGAACGCAAGATAGAGATCCTGACTCTCAAGAACGGCAAAATCTCTAAATCGACACGCACGGAAACCACAGGCTCGGAAAAAGGAAAACTTGTACCCACCGACATAGGCATGGTAGTGAATGAATTCCTGGAGGAATATTTCCCCGGAGTGGTGGACTATAATTTCACGGCAAACGTGGAGGAACAGTTCGACGACATAGCCGAAGGCAAGATGAAATGGGACGGGATGATGGGGAGCTTCTACAAGGATTTCCATCCCGATATTGAAAAAGCCAGCAACATGCGCCTTGAGCATAAGGTGGGCGAACGTATGCTTGGCACACATCCCGAGACCGGAAAGCCGGTGTCGGTAAAGATCGGACGATTCGGGCCGTTAGTGCAGATCGGCGACGGCGAGGGCGACGAAAAGCCGCAGTTCGCATCGCTGCAGAAAGGGCAGTCGGTGCAGACAATCACACTGGAGGACGCCCTGAAACTCTTTGATTTCCCACGCACCCTTGGCGACTACGAGGACAAGGAAGTGACCGTGGCGATCGGACGCTTTGGGCCCTACGTGAAACACAATGGAAAATTCGTGTCAATTCCCAAGGACATAGCTCCTGCGGCAGTGACACTTGATGAAGCCATAGTCCTGATCAACGAGAAGAGGGAGGCTGAGAGCAAGAAGACTATAAAGATCTTCGATAATGCTCCCGAAATGATGGTACTCAATGGCAGATACGGACCCTACATCTCCTTCAACAAGAGCAACTACAAGCTGCCCAAGAGCGTCACCGACCCGGCCTCGCTCACCTACGAACAGGCGATGGAAATTGTCAACAGCCAGGACAGCAAGCCAAAGAAAGAGAAAAAAGCAAGAACAGCCACAAAGAAATCAAGCAAATAGAACAGAGACATGGCACGTCAACCATTACCATACAAACCAGGAGCCGAGCGCAATACCTACACTCCCGACGCCATTGCAGAGCTGCCGGTGAAAGAGCCTGTGACTCTGCTTGAACATCTCTTTGCCTCAATGCCTGAATGCAAGCGCACCACCGTGAAAAATTATCTGAAACACAATCAGGTGATGGTCAACGGAGAGGTGACCCGTCAGTTCGACCGCAACCTGATGCCGGGCGACGAAGTGAATGTGAACACATCCCGTGAATTCCAGGTATTCGGCCACTCACGGGTGAAAATCTACTACGAAGACGATGATATCATTGTGGCCTACAAAGGCTACGGACTGCTCAGCGTGTCCACCGAGCGCGACATGAACAAGAAAAAGGAGGCTACCGCCTACTCCATATTGCGCGACTATCTCAAGCGTAAGGATCCGCGCAATAAACTCTACATCGTGCACCGTCTTGACAAAGCTACCTCCGGTCTGATGATGTTCGCAAAAACACAGCAGGCAAAAGAAGCCATGCAGCACAACTGGAACAACATGGTGCTTGAGCGCAAATATGTGGCTGTGGTCGAAGGCTACATGGAGGAGGACGAAGGCGTGGTGAAGAGCTATCTCGTGGAGAATGCACGCCATGAGGTGTACTCCACCGAGGATCCTGCCAAAGGCAAGCTTGCCGTGACCTATTACAAGACATTGGAGCGCCGCAACGGCTATTCGCTTGTGGAGCTGTCGCTTGAGACAGGCCGCAAGAACCAGATACGTGTTCACATGAAAGATCTTGGCCACCCCATTGCCGGAGACAAGCGCTACGGCGCGCGAACATCGCCCATCCACCGCGTTGCACTCCACGCCAAGACACTGAGGTTCGCCCATCCCATCACCCGCAAGGATATGAACTTCACATCAGCAATTCCGGCTGCATTTGAAAAGCTCGTGTGACATGGAGAACGAAAAGCTTGGCAAAGAGCTCGTGGAAAATCCTCAGGACTGGCGCCTGTCGATGAAAATTTCCGACAAGGAGCTTGAAATGGTGGTCTACAACCCTACACAACAATCCACATTCATGTATCACCGTCTACCGCTGGCTGATACATCGACAAGCCCTATTGCGGCATTAGGTGATGCAGTGTATGACAACACGTTACTGCTCAGTGAATTTGCAATAACAGATGTGCTTATCGACACTCCACGATTCATTATCGCCCCGGCTGAAATGTGCGCCGAGGGCATGGACAACGCCATAATTTCCGCCATCTGGCCCAATGAGAAGCTATCGGTTGTAAGCTATCCGATCGTGGGATCGGTCGATACAATGCTCGCCGGGGTAGACACGAAAGTGATATCCTTCATCCGGCGCACGTTCCCAACCGCCACAGTTCGCCACAGGCTCGTGCCGCTGCTGTCGTATCTGATCACCAACGACCACGAAGTAGGCACAATCACAATGTACGTCAACGTGCGTGAAAACCGCATTGATGTGATATATTTCAACGAGCATGGGCTCTATGCCGTGAACACCTACGACACCCCCACTCCCGAGGATATGCTCTACTATATCATGAACACTGCCAAGGGATGCAACATGAACATCAACAAAGACGAGATGGTGATATGCGGTGAGCCTGAAGAAGCTGAGCGTCTGCGATCGTTCATCAGAAAATACGCACGCACAGTGCTGACGATGGATCCACCCTATGAGGTGGCAGCTTTAGGCACCGGTGCATTGGTCGCACCACTCGAACTCACACTCCTGCCGCTATGCGTATAATAAGAGGAAAATACGGACGCCGACGCTTTCCAGTACCCAAGAACATCACCGCTCGTCCGACCACCGATTTCGCACGTGAGAATTTATTCAATGTGCTGGAAAACATCATTGACTTAGAAGGAAAAAATGCGCTCGACCTATTTGCCGGAACGGGTGCGATATCATTCGAACTGCTCTCTCGCGGATGCGCGTCGGTGACATCTGTGGAAATGGCCGGCACTCAATATGCCTTCATAAAAAAAGTGTCGCAGCTTCTTGGCTGCGACAATCATCGTGTCCTGAGGGCCGATGCGCTGAAATTCATCGCCTCATCAGGTGCAAAATTCGATATAATCTTCGCCGATCCGCCCTACGACATGAAAGATTTCGAGAAGGTGCCGGAGTCCGTCATAACGTCAGGACTGCTTTCCGAAGGAGGAATCTTCATCATCGAGCATTCAGCCAAGCATGATTTCTCACACTTACCGGGTTACTACGACCATCGCAGCTACGGATCGGTGAATTTCACAATTTTCAAGTCAGGTGCTCAGTGAGCGCCGACATCGCCCGCGAGGGCGACACCCTGCGATAAAGGATATCATACACACAGTTGAGGATTGGCATGTCCACCTCATAACGTGTGTTGATGTCGTAGATACACTTTGTTCCGTAGTATCCTTCAGCCGTCTGGTCCATCTCCATCCTTGCAGCACGCACGGAATAACCATTGCCGATCATCGAACCAAAATTGTGATTGCGTGAGAATTTCGAATAGGCCGTAACAAGCAAGTCGCCCAGATACACTGAATCGCATATCTGACGCGGATGCGGACACACTGCATCTACAAAACGCTCCATCTCACGGATAGCATTGCTCACAAGCATGGCAAGGAAATTGTCGCCACGGCGCATACCATGGATTATGCCGGCCGCGATGGCGTAGACATTCTTCAGCACAGCGGCATATTCTATACCGTCGACATCAGTAGAGAGGATAGTATGGGTATTCTTCGAGGCAATACATTTGGAGAAAGCTTCCGCCAAAGGCTGGCTATGACCGCCGATAGTGAGATACGATATGCGGTCGAGGGCCACTTCCTCAGCATGGCATGGACCGGAAATGACCATCATATTGTCCTTACGGACATTAAAATGCGAGTGCATATAGTCGGTGACCAGCACATTATCCTCAGGCACAATACCCTTTATCGCCGACACAATGGCCTTTTGGCTGATATCTTCGGAGATCTTGGCGATATGCTCCTTGAAATAAGGCGACGGGAATGCAAGCACCAATGTGTCGCACTCGTTGCACACCAGATTGATATCCGAAGAGAAATTTATGCGGTCGACATCGAATTCAACATCCGTAAGATACGCAGGGTTATGACGCAGCCGCCTGAACTCCTCGATGCGGTCGTCACGCCTCATGTACCAATGGATAGTCTCACAATTGCGCATGAGTAGCTTTGCCAGGGCGGTGGCCCAACTGCCACCACCCATAACAGCTATATTACCGGGAAAAGCCATATCTCGATCATTTAGCAGCTTCAATCCATGATTTCACCTCATCCTGCGACGGATTCTTGAGATCCAGATGGAATTTCTTGTTGATTCCGCACAAATCCTGATGGAGTTTGCCGGGATTTACCGACGCAAGAGCCTCCACCGTCAGCACCCCGGCCTTCTGCAGCGGTGCCACCCACTCTTCGGGCACACCGATGGCAACATAAGCCTCGGGCTTGTCGCGCTTTTCCACCTTCTCGGGGCGCATCTGCGGGAACAGAAGGACCTCCTGAATGGTGGTCTGTCCGGTCATGAGCATCACCAGACGATCCATACCGATACCCATTCCCGATGTGGGAGGCATTCCATACTCAAGAGCACGGATGAAATCCTGGTCGATGATCATCGCTTCATCGTCGCCTTTCTCGCTCAGACGCATCTGCTCGACAAACCTCTCATACTGATCTATGGGATCGTTGAGTTCGGAGTAGGCATTGGCAAGTTCCTTGCGGTTGACCATCAACTCGAAGCGTTCTGTGAGTTCGGGATTGTCGCGGTGACGCTTGGTGAGGGGCGACATCTCGATGGGATAGTCGATTATGAAAGTCGGTTGAATATAATTTCCCTCACATTTCTCGCCGAATATCTCATCGATCAGCTTGCCTTTACCCATCGAGGGATCAACCTCGATGCCAAGTGTACGGCAAACCTCCCGCAAAGCGTCCTCATCCATTCCGGTGATGTCGATGCCGGTGAACTCCTTGATGGATTCTATCATGGTGACCCGGCGATATGGAGCCTTGAAATCGATTTCGTTGTCGCCTACCTTCACACGGGTTGTGCCGTTTACATCGAGACATATCTTCTCAAGCATCTTCTCTGTGAAATCCATCATCCAGTTGTAGTCCTTATATGCTACATATATCTCCATGCAGGTGAACTCAGGATTATGGGTGCGATCCATACCCTCGTTTCGGAAATTCTTCGAGAATTCATATACGCCCTCAAATCCACCGACGATCAGACGCTTGAGATATAGCTCATCAGCGATACGCAGGTAGAGGGGAATGTCGAGAGCATTATGGTGGGTGATGAACGGACGCGCCGATGCTCCACCGGGAATCGACTGCAAGATAGGAGTCTCCACCTCGATGTATCCTGCAGCGTTGAAATATTCACGCATTGAGCTGTACACCTTGGTGCGCTTCAGGAAAATATTTTTGATGCCACGGCGACCGATGAGGTCAACATACCGGCGGCGGTAGCGCAGTTCGGGATCATCGAAAGAGTCGTAGACCACTCCATCCTTCATCTTCACGATCGGCAGCGGACGGAGCGACTTGGACAGAAGCGTGATCTCCTGAGCGTGCACGGTGATCTCGCCTGTCTGTGTGCGGAACACGAAACCCTTCACACCCATGAAATCGCCTATGTCAAAAAGCTTCTTGAACACCACATTATACATGTCTTTGTTCTCTCCGGGGCAGATGTCATCGCGTGAGATATAGACCTGTATACGTCCACGCGAATCCATAAGCTCTACAAACGAAGCCTTTCCCATGATACGTCGGCTCATGATACGGCCGGCCACGCATACTGCACGCGGAGGCTGAAGATTGTCGTCGAAATTATCGCGGATCTCGTCGGTGTAAGCATCCACCGGATAAAGCGCAGCCGGATATGGCTCTATGCCAAGGCTGCGGAGAGTTGCAAGACTATTGCGGCGGATTGCTTCCTGCTCGCTCAATTCTAATGGGTTCATATAATATAAATGTTCGATGTTCGTGTTATGGGACCTACCGGCACATATAAAGCGCCACGCCCTTTATCATTTGTGAAATCGTTTGCAAAGTTACGCAAAAAGGGAAAGCTATGCAAATTATGCCAGCTACAAAAAAATTCGTACATTTGCAAAAAATAACCTACACATGAAAAAACTGATTATTACATCTATGCTTGCCGTGGCAGCTTCGTCGATGGCGATGGCACAGGAGAATGCTCCTGCGCGAAATTACGAAGAAGGCGACTGCTATCTTTTCTGCCACATGAGCGGACGTGGCGAATGGACAGCCTACGCAGTGAGCGAAGACGGCGTACATTTCGAGGATCTCTTCGGAGGCGAAGCCGTGTTCGACCCGGAGGAGCACGCACGCATTGAGGGAGGCACCCGTGATGCCTATATCTGCCGCAGCCACGATGGATGCAAATATCTGATGGTGACGACCGACATGTGTGTGCGCAAGAGCCATCAGTGGAACAACTACGGCATCGATCTCTATACATCCGACGATATGCTCAACTGGGAGTCGGTGACTTTCGATTTCCGCGAAGGGCCATCGATATTCAGCGATGCAGAGGCGGAGCCTACCTACAAGGATTATTCAACAATACGGCGCGTCTGGGCCCCGCAGATACTGTGGAATCCACAGTACACATGGGCTGATGGCAGCAAAGGTGGTTATATGATATATTTTTCATTGCTCAACGACGCCAACGGTGAGGATCCATACGACCGAATGTACTGCAGCTACGCCGACGAGAGCTTCACCACCCTGACCCAGCCACGCCTGATGTTCGACTGGGGATATGCCACCATCGATGCCGACATAAATTATCTGGACAGCGACGGCTTATACCACATGATGATAAAGAAAGAGGGCGGCCAGCCCGGACTTTTTACCTCAACCTGTGACAAGCCCGACGGCCCCTACTCCCAGCCCCTTGACAATGACTACATCAATTTTGAAGGCAACAAGAAATGCGAGGGTGTGTCGGCTTTCCGTATCCACGGTGAGGACGGCTGGCGCATCGGCTATATTGAATACTCATCCAACCCGAAGCACTACCGCATCTGTAAAGCCGACCGCAACATGCGCAATTTCAGCGATCCTGCCGACATCATGGGAGTGGAATCGCCGCAGCATGGATCATTCATGAGGATCACACGCGGAGAATACAATCATCTAAAAAAAGCAAGCGAAGAAAGCCACCGAAATACAAAAGAATAGAAAAAAGGAACACGTTTAGTGTAATTTAACAATTTTACATCTTTCAAGATTTGGATTTGACAGGAAAAGGCTTTATCTTTGCATTGGATTTCCATCCATTCGCGTATTGTCACTCTACCCCCTTGTGTGTAATAATGGATAATGCGTATAGATTTTCCGAATGACAAAAAAAAGACATAACAAGCCTGTGAGACAAGAGATCCCATAAGCTTATAAGATATATACTTGAATTTTGGTTATGAGGGAGGTGCGTTGCTGTGAAGCAATGCACTTTCATTTTATATTCACGTTTCGCAAGCGAAACGTGAATAATTCATTTACTTGGAATGTTTGGCGTATGAGCTCGCAAGCTTAGTGTGATAGCCTCTGGAGGCATAGGAGGGCCCATTGTAGCGCTTGGCAAAGGCCGCCCAGTCTTTCTTGCGCAACGACTCTACCATGCCGGTGTTGATCAGGAAATTTGCAAACAGATCGAGCTGGTCGCGCTCCGAGCGGCTCATTTTCCTGAAGAATTCCTCATGCGACTCCGTGTTGCACAATTTATAGTTGAATCCCCCGATCTGGAACATACCCCAGAACGTGCCCTCGATAGCAGAAACTGAATCTATACTCATGGCGGCATCTACACGCGCCTGTCGGGCGGCCTGAAGGGAACCATACTTACGCGTATCGGATTTTCGGAAAATCTCCGGACGGGATTTTTGTGCCTTGGCGAGAACATTGCGTTTCGCCGCGCTCTTCTTGTACACCGTAAGGTCGAAATTGATTATCGGTTTTCCTTCTGTCCAGAATCCCTGATGTGCCGGACCAGCCTCTACCTCGACAACGGATTTGATGGCGGCAACCTCTACCTTGAGTTTTTTTGCCACCTCTTTATAGTCGTTTTCAGTGAGAGGGCGAGCCGAGAGGTCTTCAGTCTCGTCGAGATCAGCCAACAGATACATGCTTTCCAGCGGCTTTCTCTGCGAACTGCATGACAGGAATATCAGGACAAAGAAGGAAACTAACAAGAAATTACGCATAATTCATAGGTTTACGTTAATATTCAGTATGATATCAATCCCTACATACATCGGCGGCTCCAGCTGGTCCGACACGTCACATCGCACAGCCTCGAGCATTTCATCATTTTTTTGAAAGTTGCCGTAGCCACCACCCTATGGCGGCTACGGCAACTGTTAAAAGCGAGTGCTAAGCCTTTAAGTCGGCCACTTTCTCGATGATTCTGCGGAGCTGCCCCCAGAATTTCTCTACGGCAGGAATATGCATGCGTTCAGAAGGCGAATGCACACCTCGGAGAGTGGGACCGAACGAGACCATGTCGAGATTCGGGTATTTTGTCAGGAAAAGACCACACTCCAGACCTGCATGGATAGCCTTGATGGCCGGCTTCACGCCATAGAGCTCCTCGTATGCGTCGGATGCTATGTGCATGATGGGTGAATCCATGTTGGGCTGCCAGCCTGGATAACCGTCACCGTGGGTCACCTTGGCACCGGCAAGGGCGAATACAGCCTCTACCTGATGAGCGATGTCCCACTTGCGTGACTCTACTGAAGAGCGCTGGCTTGTGCACACTTCAATCTTATTATCTGGCTTCATCTTCACGGATGCCAGGTTGGTGGAGGTCTCTACAAGTCCTTCGAGGTCGCGGCTCATCGACACCACTCCGTGAGGAGCGCAGTAGAGAGCCTCTATCAGATGGGCACCGGTCTCCTGGTCGAGTGCGAAATCCGGACGTTCCACGCTTTCGAGCTCCACCTTGAATGTTGGTTCTATAGCACGGAATTCGTTTTCCACATCAGCGAGGAAATGATTGAACTCCACACGTACATCTTCCTTCTTAGAGGTGTGCACACCTATCACAGCGTGAGCAGCACGCGGAATAGCGTTGCGGAGATTTCCGCCGTCAATCTCGCAGAGCGACACCTCGTGCTTCTGCATCAGACGCCAGATAAAACGCGCGAGCATCTTGTTGGCATTGATATGCCCCAGATGGATATCACCACCTGAGTGGCCGCCGAGGGCATCCTTTACCTCCACCTTGAAATAGTGGAAATCGGTGGGAGCCACAGAGCGGTTGTAGGAGAAGGTAGCCATAGTGTCGACGCCTCCGGCACAGCCGATGAATACCTCGGCATCATCCTCGGAGTCGAGATTGAGCAGGATTGAACCGGATATCATGTCGGCCCCGATATTGTTGGCACCTGTCATGCCGGTCTCTTCGTCGACGGTGAAGAGGGCCTCCAGAGGTCCGTGCACGAGATCGGGATCAGACAGGGCGGCCAGCGAAGCAGCCACGCCGATACCATTGTCGGCTCCGAGGGTTGTGCCGTCGGCACGCACCCATTCGCCGTCGATGATGGTGGTGATGGGGTTGTTGGCGAAATCGAAATTCTTATCATTGCTCTCGCACACCATATCCATGTGTCCCTGAAGAATCAAGGTAGGAGCAGCCTCATGGCCGGGAGTAGCGGGAACGCTCATCACCACGTTGCCGACCTCGTCGGTCTTCACTGCTATATTGTGCTTGGCTGCGAAGTCGAGCAGATACTGACGTATTTTTTCCTCTTTTTTCGAAGGACGGGGCACTTTTGTGATCTCGTCGAAGATCTCGAACACACGTGCCGGTTGCAAGTCTTTAAGTGTCATATTTAAGCTTGATTTTAAGGGTTAAATGGTCTTATGTAAGTTTTAACAAAAATAGAGTTAATGCAAAGAATGTTAAAAAAGTCGCATATTCGCCTACTAAGTTACTAAATAAAATTGATATATAGCAAAAAATTTACAAACCTTTTATATATTTGCACTCCGAAAACAAAAAAACAGCGATGCGACTGGTGATAATTTCCATAGTTCTGACAGCGATTGCTTTCGTGCTTTTGGGCGTGAAGGTGCTGTTCGTGAAGGGAGGAAAATTTCCTTCCGGACACATCCATTCATCGAAGGCGATGAGGGACAGAGGCATCACATGCGCATCGCAACACACTGACAACAGAAGAAATAAAAACAACTAATTATCAAATTGATGAATAAATCTACAATCCTTATTTCATGCGCAATCGCCATGGTTGCCACATCGTGCTCGTCGGATGGAAAAGGAGGCAACGACAAAGCCTCTCCCTCCGCTTCCACAAAGATAGAGAACGAAGCCTTCGAGACGAGCCTCAACATCCGCTATGTATCGATGGACTCCATTTCCAAGAATTACATTCTTGCACAGAACATCGCTGCTAAAGCCAACACTCTCGTCACAGAACTGCAGACCTATCAGATGCAGCTGCAGAACCAGCTTCAAAACCAGGCCAACCAGATTCAGCAGAAGGCTCAGAACAATCTTTATCTGAGTCAGGCAAGCTACGATGCCGACATGAAAGAGCTCCAGAAGAAGAACGACTCCTTCCAGCGTCAGTACGCACAGCGCGAGCAGAATGCTGCAGTCACCATGGACAATCTCCAGAAGGAGCTCCGCGATTCCATCATGAATTTCATCAACGTCTACAACAAGGACAAGAAATACGACGCCATCCTCTACAGCGATGCCGGTCTCTATTTCAATCCATCGCTTGACATCACTCAAGAAGTGGTCGACGGTCTGAACAAGCGCTACACGGGCGAGGCTATCGGCGGAGCGACAACCACCGCTCCCACGTCGCTGAACAACCCCGCATCCCTGAGCACTCCGGCCGGCACAGGTCTCAAAAATCCGGCCACACTCCCCACCACCGGCAATAAATAATAAAACGCCGCACTCACAAAGCCCCATAATGAGGCAAAAAACGCTGTAAGCAGATTGCTTACAGCGTTTTTTCATTACGTTCCCGTTTATTAGGTTAAATGATGTGTAGCTGTGATATATTTTTGTTAAATAATTGATATTTAACATTTTTAGACACGCCAATATTTTGCGTAAAGAAAATTTATAGCTAACTTTGTATCAAGAAAGAACTCAAGCTTCATCTTAGTCTGATATATACTGACACACAATTCCCTAAAATTATTTTTCTAAGGAAGCAACTTTTGCGATACCGCCGCGAGGCAGCATCACAATGGTCGAGTCATTCTATGACATGTAAGTATGATATAATCTCTACACTTTAGTGAAAAGTTCTATTTGGCTACGTGCCTTATGACTTAAGAGCCTCCGGTCGCTGCGACAGCGCCCGGAGGCTCATTTATATTATGTATTCACTATGCGATTCAAGATCAATAGTTGCTGGCCTTGCGCTCGAACCATCCCTGATCCATACCGCACACCGGGCAGCGCTTTGGTGCGCTCTTGGCCGTAACCACAAAACCACACTTGCGGCACATCCACTCCACCGGTTCCAGACTGGAGAATTCCTCGCCGTTCTGAAGGCGGGCGAGCACGCGGTTGTAACGATCCTCATGCATGGTCTCCGCCTTGGCGATATTCCTGTAGAGGAGAGCGATCTGAGGAAATCCCTCTTCTTCTGCAGTCCTGGCGAAAGAGGCGTAGAGGTCGCTCCATTCTTCCTTCTCTCCTGCGGCTGCGGCTGCAAGGTTTTCTGCTGTTGTGCCGATAACACCGGCAGGATAACCAGCCTTGATTTCCACAGTGCCTCCTTCGAGAAGCGAGAAGAACTGCTTGGCGTGGCTGAGCTCCTGCTCGGCAGTCTCCAGGAATATTGCAGCTATCTGCTGGTAGCCCTCTTCAAGAGCTTTCTGTGCGAAAAGTGTGTAACGCGAACGTGCCTGACTCTCACCTGCGAATGAAGCGAGCAAATTGTGTTCTGTACGGGTTCCTTTGATACTTTTTGTTTCCATATATATATATTATTTTTGTTATCTTTGATTTTCTGAGTGTTCATTAAAAGAACATTTTTTCGGTAGAAATAGTTGGTTGTACAAGACATTTTTTAAATATTTTTCAAATTGACCCATTATTGCTAAATGTTGTTAAATTTACGGCTATATCGTATTGTATTTATCTCAGGAGTGCTAATTTTGTCGGTTAAATCGCTATAGCAATCACACCAACCTCTATTTAAATGGAATCAGGCAAAAGAGAACATTCTGACAGTATCGTCATCATTCCCACATATAATGAGATAGAGAACATCGCGGCCATCATCGAGGCAGTGATGGCTCTTCCCCATCCGTTTGATGTACTCATTGTGGACGACGGATCTCCCGACGGTACGGCCGCCGTGGTGAAGGACAAGATGAAAGAGCATGAAGGCAGGGTGCATCTGATCGAACGCAGTGGCAAACAAGGCCTCGGCACAGCCTACATAGCCGGATTCAAATGGGCCATATCGAATGGATATGACTATATATTCGAGATGGATGCCGACTTTTCACACAATCCCGCCGACCTGATGCGTCTCTACCAAGCCACAGCCATCGACGGAGCGGATGTGGCGGTTGGATCACGCTACAGCAACGGAGTGAACGTGGTCAACTGGCCTATGGGACGTGTGCTGATGTCATACTACGCATCCAAATATGTGAGGATAGTCACAGGTATGCCCGTTCACGACACTACAGCCGGATTCGTGTGCTACCGTCGGCGCGTCCTCGAAGCCATGGACCTTGACAAAATCCGGTTCAAGGGATATGCATTCCAGATTGAGATGAAATTCACGGCCTACAAATATGGATTCAAAGTGGTGGAAGTACCCATCATTTTCGTCAACCGCGTGTTGGGCACGTCGAAAATGAATTCCAGCATATTTGGCGAGGCAATGTTCGGCGTGCTGAGGCTCCGCTTGGACAGCATGTTCAGGAAATATCCGAAATATTAGGCTTTAGTTTTTTTTCGAATGACACTCATAAACAACATACGGTTGGCCGGCGATGCTACGGCTGACAGCTGGATTCTGATTGCAAAGAAGACTATCAAAGCCGTGGGAAAAGGCCGGTGTCCAGCCGACGGCGTCAATGTAATTGTAGATGGAAAAGGCGCGCTGGCTTTGCCAGGCGCAATCGACTGCCATGTGCATTTCCGCGAGCCCGGACTCACCGCAAAAGCCGATATCCACAGCGAGAGCATTGCTGCTTTAGCCGGTGGAGTGACATCCTACTGCGACATGCCCAACACCACCCCACCCACCACCACCATCAGTGCATGGGAAGAAAAAATGGCTCTTGCAGAAGAAAAATCCGCTGCCAATTATGCCTTCTTCATCGGAGCCACAAACAGCAACGTCAACACTCTCCGCTACGCCGACTTTTCAGCCATACCCGGGGTGAAACTCTTCATGGGTTCGTCGACAGGCAACATGCTCGTCGACGACAACTCCACAATATCGCGCATATTCCAAAGCGTCGACGCCATAGTTGCAGTCCATGCTGAAGACCAGGAGATAATCAACGCCAACACGCAGAAAGAAATCGAGAGTTACGGCGACAGGGCCAGGGTTCCTGTCGCGCGCCATTCAGTTATCCGGTCCGCCAGGGCATGCTTTGCCTCTACCGCCAGGGCAGTCGCTCTCGCCGAAAACTACGGCCGACGACTGCACGTATGCCACTTGACCACGATCGACGAACTCGCACTCCTGGAGAAAGACACCCCGTTGGAGAAGAAACTGATCACATCGGAAGTGTCGCCACACCATCTGATGTGGTGCGATGCTGACTATGCTACAAAAGGCACACGCATAAAGATGAACCCGGCTGTAAAGGGCAGCGACTCGCAACAGGCTCTCAGAGACGCACTTGAGAGCGGACTCATCGACATGGTAGCCACCGACCACGCCCCTCATCTGCCGTCCGACAAGCAAGGCGGCGCGCTTACGGCAGCCTCAGGTGCTCCGCTGGTGCAATTCTCCTTATTATGGATGCTCGATAATTTCAGCGAGTCCACCGTACAGCGCGTGATGTGCGAGAACCCGGCTAAGGTCTACCATATCGACCGCCGCGGAAAGCTCACCCCCGGCTACTACGCCGACATCGTGCTCGTGCGCCGGACCGCACCCTACACTGTCGATGACTCACATGTGCTGTCGAAATGTGGTTGGACGCCGTTGCATGGCGAGAAACTCTGCCATAAGGTGGAACAGACATGGGTGAACGGCAAGTGTGTGTGGCGCGACGGTCAACTCATCAGTAGTGATGCGGCGATGCCATTGAGATTCAATCGGGATAACGCACAGTGAGGCAAACAATCCTGTAGAGGTTGCATCCGATGAAATTGCCTAATACAGCCATCAAATAGTTAATCGTTATCATGGCCGTTTCTGTACTCAAAATCTCTTCGGGCGAGGCAAGGATGTAAAAAGCATCTGCTATGCTGTGGATGAATCCGCACAAGATGAACACAGGCACACCGAAGAGCAAAGGCAAAAAAGAGCCGGCCCGGGCGAATTTCACGGCTGTGGTCATGATGAATCCGCACATGCACGACAGTATCACCACCTGCCACGGTTGCAAGGCCGCCCTTCGGGCTGTAACAGCCCCGGCAAGCACATCGATTCCATCAAGCGAAGAGCGCATGGCAACCGCCATGAGCAGACATCCCACAATGTTGCCGGCGAGAATCACAAAAAGCCTTCCAAGCTCGTTCCTGTTCATGACGAATCCCGCTGTGCCGGTGTAGAGCGGCAGCTTGAAATGGACACAGGTGAGAAGACCGAAAGCGAACAGCACAGCTCCAGCCACACCTCCGACGCGCAAAAACACCACACAACCAATAGATATCGCCATACCGGCAAGAATTGCCGGCGCGAAAACGCTTCTTGAAATATCCCTTCTTTGCATAAGAACATGAATTAGTTTTCGCAAAGGTAATGAAAAATATCCGATAATTTTCATTACCTTTGCGGCAATGAATAAAAACACCAGATTATATGCTTGAAATAAGTGAAGTGTTCAATGCAGCGCGCGTTCTCGGAGCTGTGGCGCGTCGTACACCCATTGTCGCAGCCCCGAAACTAAATCCCGATGCCGATGTATGGATCAAATCGGAGAACCTGCAACTCACGGGGTCGTTCAAACTCAGAGGCGCCTACTATAAGATTTCGCAGCTCACCGATGAAGAGAAATCGCGGGGAGTGATAGCCTGTTCGGCAGGCAATCATGCCCAGGGGGTGGCGTTAGGAGCCACGCACAATGGCATCAAGTCGATAATTTGCCTTCCCGAAGGTGCCCCCATCTCAAAAATTGAGGCCACGAAGAGTTATGGAGCAGAGGTGTGCCTTGTGCCCGGAGTGTACGACGATGCTTATGCCAAAGCCATTGAGCTTCAGAAGGAACATGGCTACACATTCGTGCATCCGTTCGACGACGAGAAGGTGATAGCGGGTCAAGGCACGATAGGCCTTGAAATTCTCAACGACATGCCCGATGTGGAGGCAGTGATCGTGCCGGTAGGTGGCGGAGGATTAATAAGCGGTGTGGCGTTCGCCATCAAATCGCTGAATCCGGAGGTCAAGGTATATGGCGTGCAGTCAGAGGGAGCAGCTTCAATGGTAAGATCCCTCAAAGAGGGCAAGCGTGTGCATCTCGACCAGGTGGGCACAATCGCCGACGGCATCTCTGTGAAAGAGCCTGGAGAACACACCCTGGAGATGTGTCAGAAATACGTAGACGAAATAGTGACGGTGAGCGATGAAGAGACAGCCGCTGCCATCCTCGCCCTGATGGAGAACAACAAAGTGGTGGCAGAAGGAGCCGGTGCTGTTTCAGTTGCCGCCGCCATGTATAATAAGGTGCCTATCAAGGGCAAGAAAGTCGTTTGCATTGTGTCGGGCGGCAACATAGATGTCAACATGGTGAACCGCATCATAATGCGCGGACTCGCCAAAAGCGGGCGTATCTATAATTTCGAGATCAGCCTTAGCGACAAGCCGGGACAGCTTGAGAGAGTTTGTGCTGTGGTAGCAGGCTTAGGAGCGAACGTGATGCGCGTCAATCACGAACGTGTGCGCGAGGCATCAGGATTCAACGACTGCCTTTTAGAGATAGAACTTGAGACACGCAACAAAGCTCATGTCGACAGCATACGCCGCGGGCTGCAAGAATCAGGATTCAAAGTGCTCAACTGACGCAAACCCGAGGTTGTCAATCGGGAAAAAAGTTGTGGAGCTGCCTTATTAGGGCAGCTCCACAACTTTTTTCGTTTAGGGTGGTAAGACAGAAGATACAGTCCACAATTATTGCGGAATCGATTAGCCGCTTCTTTATCAATCAACGATATACACCACTCATGACCATAAGTCCCGGCAGCATTTCAGAGAAATTATGTTAAAAATAATAAATTTCAAATTATATTTTGAACATTTTTAAATATTTTTTTTGTCAGGTCGGAAATTAGATGTAATTTTACACGATTTTTAAATATAAAGGAAAATTTAAAACAAATATTAAGATAAAACTCACATACCCCACAGTCTAATCAATTATGAACACGCTCAAAAAAAGAATCGCTGCACTGCTCGTCTTTTTACCTTTTCTACTGGGCATCCAAGTTGCAGCACAGACGCGGACATTAGATTTCAGACACACCGGCGTTCCACAGAACGACCCCGAACGTCCCTTCACAGAAATCTACCGAGACACCATCGACCGATCGTATTCTACGACTGAAGTACGCGACTCCATCCTTAATCCCCTTCGCGTGGTCACAAACAAATTCAGCAACAACTGGTTTGTGTTCGGTACTGTGGGCGCGCATACATTCCAAGGCGACTATTCAAGCACAAGCAAATTCTCCGGCACCATCTCTCCCGACTGGAGCTTAGGTATCGGTAAATGGTTCACACCGGGCCTTGCCCTCAAGCTCGAATTCATACGTTCGAAATCACAGGGCTACACCCAGTACCTCACCGGACACTATGGTACCGGTCCCATCCAGCTTAACGACAAGAACATCCCATTCCGTGACATGGAGACAGCATGGTGGGATATCAGCGGAAGTGTGATCCTCAATTTCACACGTCTGTTCTACGGCTACGAAGGCTACAATAGCCCGAAACGCATGAATCAACTTATGATGGCATTCGGATTCGGCGGTGTGCACCACTTAGGCTTTGAGCACTCCCACGGATCGGATAACGAATGGGCCGGTCATGTTGAGCTTCAGTATAGCCGTTTTTTCACCAAGGCAAAAAGATTCTCCCTCGACCTGAAGCTAAGAGGCATCTTCTATCAGACCAATTTCGACCTTGAATATGGTGGCTACGATGGAGCATCCAACAAATGGGACTCTAACTTAGGCATCGACTTAGGATTCACCTACTATCTTGGCAAAAAGAGAGCTGACGGCTGGAGCTCCGGAGTTACTCAGGTCTACCGCAGGGATTTCCGACAGCAGGACATTCTTGTCTATCGTGAGCGTGTAGACACAGTGATGCTCCCGGGACCGGCAGGCGGAGCTTCAAGGGCATTGACATTCTACGTGTTCTATCCCAACAACTATTCCGGACGCAACGATGCTCCTATAGTGTCGAACGCAGAAGTGAATGCTATCGAATATCTACTTGGCGGTATCTTCACCCAGAAGAAATACAACGACCCCGCCACTGTGGCAGCGATGCTCTCATCCGGACAACGTGTCACCCATCAGCCCTATTCCGACATAGCCACCGAACCTGCCACCAATGATTTCGCCATCAACTGCGTACAGCGTGGTTATGAGATGAGTCAGTCAGTGCCGATGTCGCTGAGCATGATGCCTATGGACATGGACAATTTCTACCAGCAGGCCAACTATTTCTACGCACCCATCTGGGACGGCCTACATGAATGGCATTACCGAATCGATGATGCGACACTGAAGCAGCAGCTCGTCAGCAGCTCCAACTACTACGAGAAGGAGACATACGGACTCAACGCTCATTCCGGTGTGCCCTTGCTTCTGGAGCACATGGACACTGAAGCAGGTGACTGTCTGGTAAGTTTCGCTGATGTATATGCAGCCTTGAACGGCAATACAGGTTTTGTGGCGCAGTACACCAATCCCGAGACCGTGGACATGATACGAAAAGTATTCAGAGAGGGCATCATCACAAAGATTGAGGCTCATGGTGTTGCCACCAGCCAGGACAACTACTCGGGCGATAATGCCAAGCAAGTAGGTGTGACACGAAATAAATCTCTCGCCGAGAACCGAGCAAAGACTGTAGTGAAATGGCTCAAGGGAACTGAGGTCTTCAGCGATACAGAATCGATTGTTTCGGTCGACAACGGATTCACGAGCGGCATCAACAAGGTGTCGGATCCGAGTACAAGAGGTCTGAATGCCAAACTCAACCGTTGCGTGAAGGTGAGGATACAGGTAACGTATTAAAAAATCGACAATCCTAATGAGAAAACTGTGCGTGGCTGCCGTGGTGGCATTCACGCACTTTCTTTTTGTAGGGATAACTCTACTTCCTATTTGATTACATGAAAATACTTTTGCATCAGATCAGCAAAAAAAGGATAATTATTGATATTTGATTGACAGATTTTTTTAGTAATTTTGCAAAAAATTTCACAATCAACATTTATTCTTTTTGTCATGCATCAATATCTATTTTGGATTGTGCCTGTAGCATCTGTGATAGCATTGCTTCTGGCGTGGTATTTCTACCGCCAGACAATGAAAGAGAGCGAAGGCACGGAGCAGATGGCAAAAATAGCACGGTTCGTGCGTGAAGGCGCCATGTCGTACCTTCGGCAGCAATATAAGATCGTGCTAATTGTGTTCATCTGCCTGGCTATTCTTTTCGCCATAATGGCATACGGCTTCAACCTTCAGAATCCATGGGTGCCCGTGGCATTCCTTACAGGAGGTTTCTTCTCAGGTCTGTCTGGCTACTTAGGAATGAAGACAGCCACAAATGCATCAGCGCGTACAGCCAATGCAGCACGCAATTCGCTCAATGGCGGACTCCGCGTAGCGTTCCGCAGCGGTGCGGTTATGGGTCTGGTGGTTGTAGGACTTGGTCTTCTCGACATCTCCTTCTGGTATCTTCTCCTCGACTATTTCGTACCTGAGGATGCCATTGCACCTACGGCAAAACTTTGTATGATCACTACCACAATGCTGACCTTCGGCATGGGAGCGAGCACACAAGCCCTCTTCGCACGTGTGGGTGGCGGTATCTACACCAAGGCAGCCGATGTGGGCGCCGACCTGGTTGGAAAGGTTGAGGCCGGCATTCCTGAAGACGACCCGCGTAACCCTGCCACCATCGCCGACAATGTCGGTGACAACGTTGGCGACGTTGCCGGCATGGGAGCTGACCTGTATGAATCATATTGCGGCTCTATCCTGGCCACCTCCGCCCTCGGTGCGGCAGCCTTGATGACATCTGGCGATGTGGTCATGCAATACAAGGCAGTGATCGCCCCCATGCTGATTGCCGCAGTGGGCATAGTACTTTCGATCATAGGTATCTTCTCCGTACGCACCAAGGAAGACGCCACAATGAAGGACCTGCTCAACTCTCTGTCGATGGGCACCAACCTGAGCTCGGCGCTGATAGTTGTGGCAACGTTCGGAATCATGTGGCTTCTGCAGATAGAGAATTGGGTGAATATCTCGCTCTCTGTAGTAGTCGGTCTCGTGGTAGGTATCGTCATCGGACGTTCCACAGAATATTACACTTCCCAATCCTACACCCCCACAAAGAAACTATCGGAAAGCGGACAGACAGGTCCGGCTACAGTGATCATCTCCGGTATTGGCTTAGGAATGATCTCCACAGCCATCCCGGTCATTGCTGTGGTTGCAGGCATAATCCTGTCCTACTGGCTCGCTTCTGGCTTTGATATGGCTAACGTAGGCATGGGTCTCTATGGTATCGGCATCGCGGCTGTGGGTATGCTCTCAACCTTAGGCATCACTCTCGCCACCGACGCCTACGGACCTATCGCCGACAATGCAGGCGGCAACGCAGAGATGAGTGGACTTGGCGAAGAAGTGCGCCGTCGCACAGATGCCCTCGACTCCCTGGGCAATACTACAGCAGCCACCGGCAAAGGTTTCGCCATAGGATCCGCGGCTCTCACGGGTCTGGCTCTTCTTGCCTCCTATGTAGAAGAAATCCGCATCGGACTGGAGCGACTCGGACAGACCACCATAGATGTAGGCACCGCCCTCAACCCCCAGCTTGTGACCCTTAAGGAGGCAACCTTCACCGATTTCATGACATATTTCGACGTGACACTGATGAATCCGAAAGTACTTTCGGGAATGTTCATCGGCGCAATGATGGCATTCCTCTTCTGCGGACTTACAATGAACGCCGTTGGACGTGCCGCAGGACACATGGTGGAAGAAGTGCGTCGCCAGTTCCGCGAAATCAAAGGTATCCTCAGCGGAAAAGCCGAACCCGACTACGCACGCTGCGTGCAGATCTCTACAAAGGGTGCACAGCGTGAGATGGTGTTCCCGTCGATCATCGCCATTATCGTGCCCATCCTCATCGGTCTGATCTTCGGTGTGCCGGGTGTCATCGGACTCCTCACGGGCGGTCTTTCCGCAGGCTTCGTACTGGCAGTGTTCATGGCCAACTCCGGCGGCGCATGGGACAACGCAAAAAAATATGTCGAGGAAGGCCATTTCGGCGGCAAAGGCAGCGAAGTGCACAAGGCCACAGTGGTAGGCGACACAGTAGGCGATCCTTTCAAGGACACCTCCGGCCCGAGCCTCAACATCCTCATCAAGCTCATGTCGATGGTAGCCATAGTGATGGCCGGACTCACAGTGAGCTGGAGCTTGTTCTGACATTGAAAATTCACCTTCAGCAAGCGGACAGACATCCAAGGTCTGTCCGCTTCTTTTACCAATCCAATGATTCACATGAGAATATCCGCAATCCTTATCTCAGCAATATGTCCGATCCTAGCCATGGCATCCGACCTTACCCAAAAGCTCGACTCTCTCTTCGAGCAGCGTTATCCTGACGCCAATGAACCAGGGGCAGCCGTAGTGATTGCCCGTGGTGACTCCATCCTATACGAACGCTATTTCGGCATCGCCGACATGTCTTCAGGCGAGCCAGTCACAGCCGAAACGCGATTCAACATAGCTTCTGTTTCAAAGCAATTCACTGTGGTAGCGTGCTTGCAGCAAGGCATAGACATCGACACTCCGGTGAGTGATTTTTTCAGTTTTCCTCAGCCATTTTGGAATGATGTGACTCTGCGACACCTTGCAAGCCATACATCCGGTGTGCCCGACAGCCGCGACCGTAGCGATCGTGAAAAATGCATCTACGCCACCGACTCCACCTCAGAAGCATACTTTCCGCATGTCGACTGCCTGAAATTTTCCCCCGGCACAGCCTACGACTACCTCAACCCTTCTTTCATCCTGCTTGCAAGGGTAGTGGAACAATCCTCGGGAAAAGAATTCACCGAATACATGCGCGATAAAGTGTTTGGTCCGGCAGGCATGACCTCGACATATTATTTTGATCCTGCCTGCACGCCCGATCATGCCGCCCATGGCTACGAACCCGACGGAACAAGCGGATGGAAAGAATTTGACTATGGTGAAGAGACATTCTTCGCCACCCGCCCGGACGGAGGCATCTACTCCACCGCACGCGACATGCTCCGCTGGGAAAGGGCTCTCGCCAAGGGAAAAATTATCGACGTTGATTGCCTGAAGGAAGCATATACTCCGCAGATTGAGGTCAGCGGTAGCCAATGGTGCGACTATCAGAACCGCCCTGACACATATTACGGATTAGGATGGTTTATCGACACATCGAATCCTGCAGCCACAAAGGTGTACCATACAGGCGACAACGGCGGTTTCCAAGCTTATGTGGCGAAATATCCGGCTGAGGGACTCTCAATCATAGTGCTCGAGAATCGTCATGACCGCGACCGCTGGGAAATGGCAAAGGCAATAGACACTATATTACTCGGAAAATAGAGCCACCCCACTCGCCCGTCACATATCTCACCGGCCGGAGAAACCGCTTCTGATAAGCGACTGCTGATTGCCATAGAAATCCTTCGACAGCAATTCAGCCAAAGTGGTGCCGGGGTTCCGGGAAAGATAATCCTTCACAATCCTATAGCCGATATAGCATCCGATGCGTCCCGGTGCTTTTGTCATCAGAACAGGAGAAGAAGGAGCCGGGGCCACCATCCTGTCGATGAAGAGAGGATCGATGTCATATATCATGCGCTTCACCGACATTTCCTGCCATATCTCACTGACGTGAGCATCGGCGAACTCCAATTGTTCGGGAGAATATCCCAATGCCTCGTTGAGTCTGGAATCAGGCACAAGCCGGAGGCGGGCCTCCACCAACGCGCCTTCGTAGAGCATCCAGTTGAGCAGAGTGGCATCATCGGCCATCTCCATCGGATATTGGGTGGCGGCAACGGCCGATGCCACAGCGTACGGAAGCATGCGCGGAGTCTTGTTCACGCGCCTGTACTCCTGCCATTGAGCATATCCGGGATAGTCGTCTCCTAAGAAATGGTTCAGCGCAATAAGCACCACAGAATCCACCCTCACCACAGGACGAGGATTTCCCCACGTCACCGCGGCAAAATCAAGTCTCGGAAGGCCGGGCAATTCCTTGTGCGCTTTTTCCATCATATATCCTAACTGATGGGACACACCTCTGAGATCGGGATATACGGAATCCACGGCTGGCTGAAACACCTCGACCACCTTCGAACGACTCCACGCATCCAGCATGGATGGAGAGATGCTGTCGACACCGAGCACTGCAAACATAGCGTCCGCCTCGACACGCACGCTGTCAAGGAGCTCTGACTGGCGAGCTGAATCGCAGAACGCATAAGAAGCGAGAACTTTATCGAGCCTCATCACGGGCACATCCGTCACTGCGTTATCGCGCGAGCATCCAGTCACGCACATTGCCGCTAAAGCTATCAGGAAAGGTAATAATTGTTTCAACTTTGTCATAAAATAGCGAATTGTTACATCAAAATTACAATTTTATAACACAGAATTGGCTTTTTTGGTCAGAAAATTGGAAAAATTATAATTTTTTCAATCAATATGACCGTTCCACGCATGAAATTTGCTAATTTTGTGACAAATTTAGATTTATGAAAATCAAAAGAATTGTAACAGTAACTATCATAAGCCTCTTTACCGCCTTAATGTCGATTGCACAGAACGATGTATTCACCGTAGTGATTGATCCCGGCCATGGCGGAAAAGACAGCGGTTGTGTCGGAACCACAGCCAAGGAGAAGGATATCGTGCTTGACGTGGCAAATCGACTGCGCGACAAAATCGAAAGCACCTATAATAAGAAAGTGAAAGTGGTGATGACACGCTCCAACGACACCTTCGTCACGCTGAAAAAACGTGCGGAGATAGCCAATGCCGCTAAAGGCGACCTTTTCATATCGATTCACGTCAATTCAGTGGCGAAAGCAACGAAAGGGCGTTGCACAGTGGAGGGAGCCTCAGTGTACACCTGTGGACTCCACCGCTCGCAGGACAACCTTCAGGTGGCGATGCGCGAAAACGCCGTTATGGAACTTGAGAACGACTATACCACCAAATACAAAGGCTTCGACCCATCGTCGTCGGAATCGTACATCATGTTCGAGCTGTCGCAGAACCAGCATCAGAAGCAGAGCATACAGTTCGCCAAGGAAGCTCTGAGCCATCTGGTGTCCGACGCACAGCGCACGAGCAAGGGAGTGCGTCAGGCTGGATTCTGGGTGCTATGGTCTACATCAATGCCATCTGTGCTGGTTGAGCTCGACTATCTGTGCAACCCCACACAGGAGAAATTCCTCAACTCATCCAAAGGTAAGGAAAAATGCGCTTCCGCCCTCTTCGAAGCCTTCAAAAAATACTACGAACGGACTAAGTAACTATCATAACAACATGAGTAAAAATTTCACTAAGGAATTGAAAATCGGAATCTGGGTGATCATAGCCATCGCGATTCTGATTTTCGGCATCAACTATCTCAAGGGTGTGAACATCTTCAAGGCCTCGAATTATTATTACGTGACATATCAGAATGTCAACGGTCTCACTGTTTCCGCCCCGGTTACCCTCAACGGTTTCAAGATCGGACTTGTGAGGGAAATGGATTATGATTACGCCCATCCCGGCAATGTCATAGTGGAAATCAGCGTAGACAAGGATCTGAAACTGCCGGAAGGCACGAAAGCCATGGTGGAGTCAGATCTTCTGGGCACTGCATCCGTGGTGCTCCAGCTTGGCACTTCTACCAACATCCTTGAGGTGGGCTCGACTTTACCGGGCGAGGTGAAGCCTGGCATGATGGATGCCGTAAGCAGCGAGCTGATGCCGACGGTAAGCAAGATTTTCCCGAAAATCGACACACTGCTGACATCCATAAATGCAGTTGTGGCTGATCCGGCGTTACGTATTGCCGTGCAGCGTCTCGATGCCCTCACCGCCGACTTGCAGCGCACCACCCAGAATCTCGCGAAGATGAGCGCACAGCTGCCAGCGATGACTGCCAAGGTGTCCCCTATCCTGTCGGATGTGAAGAATATCACGACCAACGTCGACTCCATAACCACTGATCTGGGCTCGCTGAGTTCCCGCCTCGCCCAGATGCAGGTCGACTCGCTCGTCAACGACCTGCAGGCCACCGTAAGCAATCTGCAAGACCTCACCAATCAGCTCAACGACCCCAATTCTTCGGTAGGACAGCTGATGAACAGCCCGGAGCTATACAACAATATCAACTCCACCATCACGAGTCTCGACTCGCTTTTCGTCGACATCAAGAAGAATCCCAAGCGCTACATCAACGTAAAGGTTTTCTGACAATAGCAAATTGCAAAACAAATACCGGAACAGAAATGGAAAATCTCCATTCTGCTCCGGCTTTTTCATAGAGTTCAGTTCAATGATTCAGGATTCTTACTATCGTAAAGGAATAAGGCGGAACATCAATTTTACCTTCAAGATTGACGCGTGAGGTGACGGGTACAGCATCCGTCTGCCGCGGGTTACCGGAAAGCGTGATGACATCGGACAAACCGGTAGGATATCCATCGAAATTCACATCAACCTCAACAGGCAGCAGATTGGCGATCCTTACGATGGTATCGCCAGTAGCCTCATCCATCACTGTAGAGACACCGAAACGGTTGGTCACATCATCGCCAACACCTTTGCTGCCTGACTTGCTGCATTTCTCCTCAAGCCTTACCAATGCCGGGATATATGTATTGCCGGGATTGGCGCCGTACATTTGTTGCACGTAATAATCGGGGGTGAGCGAAATCGATTCATTGTCGAAATATATCAAGTCGGGACGCCATTGTGTGCGACCTTTCTTCGACAGCAGAGGAGCATAGGACGTCATCGTCACCACATCTGCGTTACGCTCGACATCCGTAAGATAAAGACCTATCGACAGCGCACACTCCAGATTCGACTCACGCCCCGGATAATGCGAGGCATATTCGCCGAGATACACCTTCGGACCCTTGCGGTCATAGCCGTCATAAAAATTACGGTGATTGACGAACCACCCGGGAGCTACATAATAATGCTCGTCGACTATCGGTACCTCTTCCTGTCGTGCAAAACGCCAGCCTTCCTCGTAATCCGACCCTTCGAAGAACGGACCGACAGTCCCCACCACGATTATTTCCGGATATTTCTCATTCACGGCATCGCGTATCATCTTGAAACGCTCCTTGAATGTCTCGCTGATAAGGTCCTCGTTGCCTATTCCAAGATATTTGAGATTGAACGGCTCGGGATGACCGGCCTCCGCCCTTACCCTGCCCCACTCCGAATCAGCCGGACCATTGGCGTATTCCACCAGATCGAGGATATCCTGAATATATGCAGGCATATCCTCCATGGGGATACCGCCCTGCTGACCGTGGGTGGTGAGTGCATCATGGCTATAATGGGAGGGAAGTGAAGAGTTCTGGCAAGGCACACCGGCGGCGAGCACGGGCAGAGGCTCCATGTCCAGGTCCTCACAGAACCGGAAATATTCATAAAATCCCAATCCCCGGGTCTGATGATAGCCCCAGATGTTGCGTAACGGCTTGCGGGCTTCCAACGGCCCTACGGATCCCTTCCAGTCGTAAATATTGTCGATACCGTTGCCGTGTGTGACGCATCCGCCGGGGAAACGCATGAATCTGGGATGCAGGTCGGCGAGAACCTGAGCGAGATCTTCGCGCATTCCGTTCCTGTGGCCTTTGAATGTCTTTTCGGGGAAAAGCGACACCATATCAAGATTCACCTCCGACCGCTTTGGCACATCAATTTTCAGCACGGCATCACTGCACGACTCAGCTGCAGTCAGCGTAGCATCGAGTTTGTTCCATCCGTTTCCGGCAGGAACTGTCACCGTAGTCTTTGCCAATATCCTACCGGATTTATCGGTGAGCGTAACTTTAAGAGGTGTCTTGGCGGCCGCGCGCCCAAATATGCTGAATAAATATTTGTCACCTTTCTTAAGCACTATACCGTCGAAGCCTCTGTTGGTGAGAGATCCTGATGCGTTCCCACTTTTCAGCACTGCATAATGGCGGTTGTTGGCATGTATGGGATCCGTCTCTGCTATCCGGAGGCTTATGTCTCCCATGGTCTCCCAACCGGTGGTTTCATTCCATTCACGGCGGTCGGCGGATGAGAACTCAAAATCGCGGTTACGGATCAGTTCGGCGTACAATCCGCCGTCGGCACCATAATTGATGTCCTCGAAAAATATGCCTATGAATTCATCGCTGATTGGCTTTGCTGCCGTCCTGTCGAGCGTTACCGTGGCTTTCAGTGGCTTCAGGTTCTTGAACCGCCAGGGATCCTGATCCATACGCTCATCATTCTTCGCGTCGATCGACGTGCGGTAATGCACGTATCCGTCCAGCTGCGCAATAAGGTCGGAATCCACGGTAATCACTGAGCCTGTCACCTTATTGCCCTGCACTGTCTCTTCGGAAACATCCGCAAACTTTACGGAGGCCGGAATAGCATTCATATATTCGGAATCCGAACAGCGGTACTCCTGAGGCAACCAATTCTCAAAATTGCCGGTAGAGGTATAGGACACTACCTCGCCTTCCTTGTCGGGATTGAACAACACCCAATACTTACCGTCATCATCCCTGCCGATACGCACATTATGCATCTTTTTCTGAGAGACCCAGGCACCATAGTCCGATGCAAGGAATGTCCAAGAATTCCCTATCGTGCGCCATTCCTTGTCGGCAGTCGCGCGTGTGGCGAGCTTCATTCCGCCCGTGCCGTCCGGCATCGAGAAAGCGAAAAGTTCTACGGGATTTCCCGCAAGACAACATCCCGTCCCCGCCATAGCGATAGCCAGGGATGCCACAAATTTCTTAAATCTATTTTCCATGATATTATGATGATACTTTCTTACGAAACAAATTTAAAGATAATTTTCCAAACAACCAAAAATGTAACTATCCAGCAATCCGTAATCCACGTAAAGTATTGATTTGCAGGGACGCGGCATGCCGCGTCCGCTCGTCACACCCACTGAACAGGTGACCACCTTCTGCAAAGCGGACGCGCCATAGCGCAATATATCGACAGCGCGGATGATCTTGCATTCCGGGCTGTCGATATAAGTTATTGATTTGGATTATTCGTAACGGATAGCCTCGATGGGATCGAGCCCGGCAGCTTTCTTGGCTGGATACCAGCCGAAGAACACACCGGTGACCGTGCAGACGGCAAACGACAGCAATACCGACCATATCTGGATGTAGACAGGCCACATGGCCACCACATTCACAATCCACGCGGCAAGCACGCCGAGGATCACACCGAGGATTCCACCGCTGACACTGATTATTACAGCCTCGATGAGGAACTGCGACAGGATGTCGATGCCGCGCGCACCTATCGACATGCGTAGACCGATCTCACGTGTTCGTTCAGTTACCGACACATACATGATGTTCATGATGCCGATACCGCCCACAAGCAGCGAGATTCCGGCTATGCATGCCAGAAGCACCGTCATCATGTCGCTGGTGGAATTCATCATCTGGCT
>CAYZPI010000007.1:0-65666 GCA_964480085.1 uncultured Bacteroides sp.
TATAAAATATGACTCTCGCGGATACGACCATCTAATCTTAAATGAAAGACCCGTGAACCAGCAAAATATAATGGACAAAAAAATTTGCATATCTCAAGGATAATTACTAATTTTGCACCACAAACAAGGCCGCAATAGCTCAGTCGGTAGAGCATTTCATTCGTAACGAAAAGGTCGTGGGTTCGAGTCCCACTCGCGGCTCTGGGAGGGAGATTCAGGAATCTCCCTCTTTTATTTGTACAGAATGCTTCCAGTGACAGAAAAGGCAGCCCTTGAAAGGGCTGCCTGAACAAACACGTGAAAAACTATTGATAAGAAAAGATAAAGGATTGTTGTCAACAAGTATTTCTCTTATTTACGTGGCATCTTGGCGTAGTATTCGTCCATGATCTTTCGGATGGCACGTCCTACTTTTTCGTAATCAGACCTGTTGAGGTTGGCGAGGGATGCTCTGACCGACCATGACGGGCCTGCGAAGCCGTCGCCATTGAGCAGTACGACCGAGGTTTCGGCAGCAAGTCGAAGCACAAAATCGAGCGGTTCGTAATTGTCATTTAGATACCGGGCAAATTCATCTCCATAAATTTTCTTCGCCCATACCATCATGTCGATCTCGGTGTAATATCCTGCACGGAGAGGATCGGGCATAAGTTTGAATCCGGTATTCTCCCATAGGGTATCCAGACGGTCGGTGATGATTTTCTGCATTTCCTTCTGATATGTATTTCCCTGCTCGTGGAAATTGTAAAGAGAGAAAGCCGCAAACAACGACATCTGAATCTGCTGGGGGGTGCTGAGTCCGGCGGTGTGGTTGAGTGCTACCATACGACTGTCTGCCACCATACGGTCGATGAATTTCATCGAATCGGGATCCGGAGTGATGGAGGCATAGCGATGACGAAGTTCAGTCACCTCATGTCTTGGCAGACGCTGGATCAGATAATCGAAAATGTTTTTCTCATTGATGGCTATAGCGGCCGCACGCCATCCGGTGGCCCCGAAATACTTGGAGAACGAATAGAGGCACATGGTGTTGTATGGAAGCACGTACATGAGCGACTTGAACCCATCGACAAATGTGCCATAGACATCATCAGTGACGATCATCAGCCCGGGATTGTCGTTCTTCACGATATCGACGAGAAGGTCGACCGTGTGTTGAGAAAGCATATAGGATGGTGGATTGCTCGGGTTGACGAGACACAAAAGCTTTATATGCGGGTCGCGCAACTTATTGATTTCCTCATCCGGATATTGCCAGTCGTGATACCCGTCCTTTTCAACCTTATTGGCACTGATCTTGGTGACCTTGAAATCGAACCTGGCGAGTTCGGGAATCTCCAGATAAGGAGTGAAGATAGGTGTCATCAGGGCAATTCCGTCGCCGGCGCGTAGCAGACAATTCTCCTGCAACGAGTCGAACACATAGCACATTCCCGCAGTGCTTCCCTCAGTGGCAAATAGGTCGAAGTTCCCTACAGGCTGAGCATTGTTGCCCATCGTGAGGGCAAGATAGTCGCGCACAATCACCTCCGTGTATTTCAGGATACGGTCGGGGTTAGGATACTGGTCACCGGTAATACCCTCGGCCCATTCATGAGCCAATTCGTCGGGATCAGCACCGCGCTCTTTCACAAGATATTCGAACGTATGGCTTAGAAGGTCGGCACCCGCTTCTGAAGAATTATCCTTAAGGAAAGAGCGGAATCTGTCAGCAATCCCCTCCCTGTCAGGAATGCCGGCAATCCCGATTGGATTATCATAGACACGTCGACATTCAGCCATTGCAAACTTACCGAGGAGGAAAAATGCCTCGCGTGGAGTGGTGGCTATCCAGTTGGGATTTCCGCGACCTGCATTCAACAGAGTCTGGTTGGACTTTTTTGCATCGGCATCAGCCAACGCAATCAATCTGTTCTTAATCTCGAACGGACTAATCTTTTCAAGAGCCTTCTCTTCTTTTCTCGAAGGCAATTCATCATTAACGGACTGCATATCAATATAATTTTAAATTAATAAATCGTAGATTATTCTCAGACCATAAGGAGCACCATCGCCACCCCACTCAAAATCAGCATCGTGTTGCCGATGGCATACGTTATTGTGTACCCGATAGCGGGAAGGGTGCTCTGCAGGCTATCCTGTATGGCTCCAAGCGCAGCAGTGGTCGTACGACCACCAGCACAACACCCAAGGTTGATTGCAGGGTGGAACTTAAATATCTTGGCTCCGATCAACATCGACAGCAACAAAGGTAGAGTTGTGGCCAGAATACCGGCAACAAAAAGCATAACACCTACCTGCTTGATACCCGGGATGAAAGTAGGACCGGCCGAAATACCTATCACAGCAATAAACATGTTCAGACCAAGATTGTTCAACAGCCATACCGAACTCTGTGGGATAGCACCGAAAGTTGGGCGGCGCGACCTAAGCCAACCGAAGAACAGACCGGAGATAAGTGCTCCTCCACTTGTGCTCAGGCTCACAGGGATACCACCGGCATGGATTGTGATGGCACCAATGATTCCACCGATGAATATTGCAAGACCGAGGAACACAATATCCGTGGCATTGGTAGGACGGTCGGGATAGCCGAGGTGTGGAATCGCGGCCTCCACCTCAGATTTCAGTCCGACGATAGAGATTGTATCCCCGGCATATAGTTTTGTCTGAGCCAACACGGGGATATCCACGTTACCACGGACAATGGATTTGATACTGATGCCATACATGAACTTCTGTGCCCGGAGCCCGTCAACCGTAAGCCCGTCGGCACCTTTTTTAGAAACAACAAGTGAAAGGCTCTCCACCGGAAAAGACAACAGCGCGCCATCATCTATCTCCGGCCCAATCCAGGATTCATCACCAATTATCGACTCATGACGTCCGCTAAGCACAATCGAGTCTCCGATCTTCACATTGATATCCGACGAAGGATCAACAAGCTTACCGTCGATACGCAGGCGCTCAACAAACAGACGTTTGCCCATAGCTTCAAGATGCCCCTCAATTTCAGAGATACCAACACCATCCTTGAAAAAGTCGGACGTGACCCTGTAGGCCCTGAATGCCACAGGGCGACAAGCAGTGATAAAGGCAGGATCATCGTCGAGACTGCTCTTGCTGAGCTGCTGCTCAAGCTGACGTGTATCCTCACGTACTTTCTTCAGTCCCCCGAGCATCCATGGACCAATATTTCCGAGGATATAAGCAGAACCGATGGTACCGAAAAGATAAGTCACCGCATAACATACAGGAACCATGTCGAGCCATTCCTTTTTCATGGCACCTGAGATTCCAAGATTGTTGATAGTGTCATTAGATACGCCGATAACGGCAGAAATAGTCTGCGCTCCTGCGAATAAGCCTGCAGAAATCCCGGGATTATAATTGAATACCTTTGCAACTCCCCATGTGCATACCAGACAGAGAATACATACGACAATTGCAAAAATCACTTCCTTTAGTCCGTCTCCCTTAAAAGAGCGGAAAAACTGCGGCCCAACGCTATAACCTATGGCAAATAGGAAAAGGAGGAAAAAAACAGATTTTACCGGACCTGATATCGGGATATCAAGTTGTCCGACAAGAACACCTACAAGAAGAACGGACGTGACTGTGCCAAGAGAAAATGTCTTGTACTTTAATTTCCCTAAAAGGAATCCGAGACCGATGGTAAGGAAAATGGCGAGCTCCGGATATGTGCGTAGAGTGTCGACGAACCAGTCCATGAAAATCTTTTTTTATCGTTATACTTGAATTGAATGGTTATGATTTATGAAATATGAACAGCCTCGATCTAAAAAAGTTCATTGTGTCAAGAACCATATCCTGACACCACCGCCACCCAATCATCTCATCTTCCAGGAAAAAGCAAAGGCCGCTCCGAACAAGGAACAGCCTTTCAAATACATATACTACTACTATATTTATTTTCCGCAGCCACCGGCACAACCACATCCTTCGCCTGAATTGTCGCCACAGCCACAACCGCCGTCACCGCAACCGTCGCCTCCATTACAGCCACAACCGCCACAGCCGGGAGAAGTGGCCAAGTGGAGTTCATCGTCTGTAGCATCACGAACATCGAGCACAGAGCCCTTGAATCGGAGTTTCTTGCCGGCGAGAGGATGATTAAAGTCCATCTTCACTTTATCGGGGGTAATCTCCACAACAAGACCGTTGATGCGGTAGCCTTCGGCTGTGAGCATAGGCACATAGTTGCCTACGGCCACGACTTTGTCGTCGAACTTGCCATCGATTACAAACATATCCTTATCAAGGGTCATCACCTGATTGGGATCATAGGAACCGAAAGCCTCGTCAGAAGCAGCCACTACATCAAACTCCCCACCCTTTACCATCCCATCGAGAGCCTCTTCGAGAGGACGTATGACTCCTTGAGTAACACCGAAGATAACTTTTTCGGGATCAGAGGGATCTGATTGATGCACAAGCTGCTCATTGCCATCATCATTTATGGCGTACAAATCATAGATAAGGGAAACGAATTTCCCCGGAACAATTTTTTCCATATTCTTTCAAAAATTCACTGTTATCAGTATATTAACAAATATCGTGCCAAATAAGATTTGCCAAAAGCAAAAAGCCGGATTATCCATAAGAACAGTCCGGCTTTAACGTTTATTTCACGATAGGCAATTGATTACGCGACATTCGGAACGGATCCATACTCATTATCAAACGGCTGGCTTTCCTTACAGAACCATACAATCAATATGATCTGGCCAACAAGAGGGATCAATCCAATAAGGTACCACCATCCGCTTTTTCCGATGTCATGAAGACGGCGTACGGCGAGCCCCAGATTTGGGAGAAGGAATGCCAGTCCTACCAATATGGAGATTACTTTCGCCAAAGTAGAGGAAAATACAATACTAATCACACAACTTATTAGGAATGTGAACAAAGCGAACCACCAATACTCCGAACGGGAAGAGCGTCCGGAAAAATTACAATAATTGACTGTGAGCGCACGTGTCACAGCCTCTCCAAATGGAATCTGACGTTGAAACATAGCTATAGATATTTATTCGATGGAATTCTTATCAGTATTGGCGATAGCTTTCCAGCAAAGCACGGCAATAGCCGCACCTACAAGCGGACCAACTACCATAATCCAGAAATCACCCCATGCATCGGGAGAAAAGACTGCAGGGCCGAACGAACGAGCGGGATTGACCGAGCAGTTGTCAACAGGAATACCAACTATGTTGACAAGACCGAGGGCAATACCTATGGCAAGACCGGCAAAATTGCCTGCGCCCTTCTTGGAGTCAGTGGCGGCGAGAATCACAAACACGAAGAAGAAAGTAAGCAGACATTCTGCGAGAAGAGCCATACCTGTAGTAGCTCCAGGCTGGAGCACATTTGTGGCCAGGGTGTTGGCACCGGTGTTACCGCCGAAAGCAAAAGAGCCGTCACCGAGTTCAAGGAAACCATACAAGAAAGCCGCACCTACAGTGGCACCGATGAGCTGGGAGATGACATAGCCACAGAAATCCTTGCCATTCATACGGCCTGCAAGAAGCATGCCGAAAGACACAGCGGGATTGACATGACAACCCGAGATATTGCCAATAGCATAGCAAAGGCAAATGAGAACAAGACCGAAGCAGATACCGACACCAAGCGCGCCGATGCTTCCATTGGCACCGGCAGCCAAAACAGCACTACCGCAGGCCAGAAGTACGAGGAACATAGTGCCTATGCCCTCAGCAATGTACTTTTTCATAAGGACTAAATATTTAAATGATAATTTCGCAAATTTACGAAAATTATTGATAAAACTTTGTTTTTTTATTAATAAAATTAACAAAAATGTAATAATTTAGTAAACTTGATCATATTCACCCGAAGATTTGCCTCCTAAATACCGGATGTCTGAGAAAGATCATTTAACGAAAAGCTGAACAATTTATGGGGCGAGATGGTTGATATTTCATGAATACAGAGACACATCCCTTACAGCCGTTTGTTTCCGCAGGCACGAAGGTGCTTATGGCGGGAACTTTTCCACCCAAGCGTCACCGTTGGTCGATGGAATGGTTTTACCCTAATTTCCAGAATGACATGTGGCGAATCTGGGGGTACATATATAAAGGAGACAAAAACTATTTCGTAGATGTGCAGAACAAGCGATTCGATAAGGAGCGGATAGTGGAATTCTGTCAGGAGATAGGCCTGGGACTTTGCGACACGGGCCAGGAAGTGGTCAGGCTCAAGGACAATGCGTCGGACAAATTCCTGCAGATTCTGCAACCTTTCAGCCTCGACGCTTTGCTTGAAGAGGCACCGCATTGCAAGTCGATAGCAGTGACCGGTGAGCTGGCGGGAGAGACACTCTGCGGTATCATCGGATGCGAACCACTAAAAATTGGAGAGCCACGCGACGTGGAATATCATGGAAGGAGACTCCGCCTTTGGCGAATGCCATCCTCATCCCGCGCTTATCCGAAATCGATTGAATGGAAGGCAGAATATTACAGAAGACTCTTTCCTGAGATGAGATAAAGAAAAAGGTGAGGAATTGAATTCCTCACCTTTTTCTTTATCGAACAACTGTGAGTACGGCGATCAAACGCCGATACATTCAGCTATTTTTTTACTTTTACGGCTGCCTCCTCGATTGGCAGACAAGCATTGTATGTGGCAATAAACTTGTCGAACCCATCAACATCCTCAGGCACCGGATCGAGAGTGACTCCCTCGCAGTTGCAGAACACTTTGTTGGAGAGATAAGCAGGCAGCGAGTAAGAATCCAGATTCCACACGGTGAAAGCAGCAAGAAGAGCTATACCCCATGCGCCACCTTCGCCAGCTGTTTCCATCACAGTGATAGGAGAATTGAGCGCGGCAGCAAGCACACGCTGTCCTACCACGGGCGTACGGAACAATCCGCCGTGACCCGTGATACGGTCGACATGAACCTTCTCCTCGTTGAACAGCACGTCGTTGCCAATCTTAAGCACTGCAAGCGACGAATAGAGGTGAGTGCGCATGAAATTGGCGAGATTGAACTTGTCGGAAGCAGACCTTACAAAAAGAGGACGACCTTCGGAAAGACCTGTGATAGGCTCGCCGGAGACATAGTTGTATGCCATAAGACCACCACAATCGGCATCACCGGTAAGAGCGTGGTTATATAGAGCACCATAGATCTGGTCCATGTCCATGGAAAGACCAGCTATCTGCTGAAATTCCTTGAAGAGACCTACCCAAGCATTGAGATCAGACGTGCAATTATTGCAATGTACCATTGCCACAGGATAACCGTCGGGAGTGGTGACAATATCGATGGCCTCGTAGGGGCGTGAAAGATCCTTCTCAAGTACAATCATAGAGAAAGAAGAAGTTCCGGCAGAGACATTACCGGTGCGTGGGCTGACAGCGTTAGTAGCCACCATGCCTGTACCCGCATCACCCTCCGGCGGACAGAACACTGCACCAGGATGCAGGTGACCGGAAACATCAAGCAACTTTGCACCCTCTTCTGTCAGCTTGCCGGCCGGCGTACCGGCATCGAGCGACTTCGGGAGAATATCCTCAAGTTTCCAAGAGAAACCTTTATCAGCTATAAGCTCGTCGAATTTCTTAACCATCTCAGCATTATAGCTCTTTGTGGCCGGATCGACCGGAATCATACCAGAGGCATCCCCCACGCCGAGCACCTTCTCACCAGTCAGACGCCAGTGGACATATCCTGCAAGAGTGGTGAGGAACGTAATGTCTGCCACATGTTTCTCACCGTTTAGAATAGCCTGATAGAGATGAGAGATGCTCCAACGCAACGGTATATTGAAACAGAAAAGTTCAGAAAGCTTGGTGGCCGCCTCCAGAGTGTTTGTATTACGCCAAGTGCGGAACGGAGCGAGAATCTTTCCTTCGGCATCGAAAGCCATATAGCCGTGCATCATGGCGCTGATACCGATAGCTGCAAGATTCTCAATCTCGACATCGTACTTAGCGAGCACATCCTTGCGGAGATTTGAATAAGCATCCTGCATACCGTACCATACGGCCTCAACACTGTATGTCCAGAGGCCGTCGACAAGCTGGTTCTCCCACTGATGAGAGCCTTGTGCTATGGGAGTGTTGTTCTCATCAATGAGTACAGCCTTGATACGGGTCGAGCCAAGCTCAATACCGAGAATGGCCCGACCGTCTTGAATAGTTTGTTTAGGTGTCATGACAGGAAATTACTGCAGTGCTTTGTTGAGCATGTAATAAACTTCGTTGTAACGCATCTCACGACGGAAATTCTCCATGGTGGTGTTCTCGTCGATGTGCAGCATTTCGATACCTGCGATTTCGGCATAGTCCTCCCAGAATTCCGGAGTGACAGCGTATGAGAAGCAAGAATGATGGGTACCTCCGGCAAGGATCCACGAACCGGCACCGATTTCGAAATTGGGCTTCGGAATCCAGAGAGCAGAAGCCACGGGGAGTTTGGGCAGAGGCTTGCTCTTGATGCACTCCACATCGTTGACGATAAGACGGAAACGGTTGCCCATATCCACGATAGTGGCAGTGACGCCATCACCCTTCTTGGAAGTGAACACCAGACGTGCAGTAAGAGCCTTACGGATACCGATACCGAGGAAATGCACCTCAAGGCGAGGCTTCTTCTCAGCGATAAGCGGACAAACCTCAAGCATGTGGGCCTGAAGGATGGAGCTCTTCTCACCGTCGAAATTGAGGGTATAGTCCTCAAGGAAAGAGCAACCGCCTTCCATGCCCTGGGTCATGTACCAGAGAGTGCGGTAGAGAGCGGCAGATTTCCAGTCACCCTCTGCACCGAAGCCGTAACCCTCGGCCATAAGGCGCTGCGATGCAAGACCGGGAATCTGGTCGAATCCAATGAATTTCTCGTCGGTGATATCATTTGTGCCGAGATCATCGAAATTGGTGGTGAAGCCTTTAGCACCCTTGGCCTTCAGGCACGCACGTATGGCAAGTTCAGCCTTAGCCGCATTCCATACGACCTTACGCTTCTCTTCATCAGCAACCACATCGTCGGCAAAGTCATAAAGCTTTGTGTACTCATCCACGAGATTGCGGACATCTTCCTTGGACACATTCTTATAGTACTCCATAAGCTCGCTTACGGGACAATAGTCCACGTGGTAGCCCAGACGAAGCTCGGCCTCCACCTTGTCGCCATCAGTTACTGCGACATTGTTCATCTGATCGCCGAAACGGATTATGAGCATATCCTGAGAGTCAGCCCAACCGGCGCAGACACGGCTCCATACGGCGATATGGTCCTGAGTCTTCTTGTCGGTCCAGTGGCCAACGACCACCTTATGCGGTATACGCATGCGCGAGCAGATATGACCAAATTCGCGGTCGCCATGAGCCGACTGGTTGAGGTTCATGAAATCCATATCCATGGTGTCCCACGGAATCTCGGCATTGTATTGGGTGTGGAGATGTAGGAGCGGCTTGTGGAGCTGCTGCAGACCGTGAATCCACATTTTCGCGGGAGAGAAAGTGTGCATCCATGTGATGATACCCACACACTTATCAGAATCATTGGCAGCCTTCATCACGGCCTCAACTTCTTTGGAAGAATTGGCTGTGCCTTTGTATACTATTTTGATAGGAAGATTACCGGACTCGTTAAGTCCATCAACCATTTCCTTAGAATGAGCATCAACTGCTACCACGGCATCGCCTCCGTAAAGGAGCTGGGCGCCGGTGACCCACCAGATTTCATGATTTTCGTACATTTCTTATATAGATTTTAGGAATGATTTTGATGTTCCCCTCGCTGAAGCTCGGGAATGTAATAAAAAGTGCTTCAACAATAACCATTATTTTCCACAAAGATAGGGAAAGAAAATGACTAATGCCAAATTTTTAATTATTTTTGACCATAGTAGGCGTTAGGACCATGCTTGCGGCTGAAATGCTTCTCCACAAGCAGAGGATTCATCGTAAGACCGGGATTGACACAGAAAGCTACGAATGCCATCTTAGCCACCTGCTCCATCACCACTGCATTGTGCACTGCCTCGTGCGGATCTTTTCCCCAGGCGAAAGGTCCATGATTCTTTACCAAAACGCCGGGAGTATGAACAGGATTGAGCCCTTCGAAACGCTTGATGATGACGTTGCCGGTCTCAAGCTCATACGCTCCCATCACTTCAGCTTCGGTCATGTCTGCTGTGCAAGGGATGGCATCATGGAAATAGTCGGCATGTGTGGTGCCGATATTGGGTATATCCTTGCCAGCCTGGGCCCACGCAGTGGCATAGGTGGAATGAGTGTGGACCACACCACCGATTTCAGGGAAAGCCTTGTAGAGGGCAAGATGAGTCGGAGTGTCAGATGAGGGGCGAAGATTTCCTTCAACAACATTACCGTCAAGGTCGACTACAACCATGTCATCCACCTTCATAGAATCATAATCGACACCGCTGGGCTTAATGACAACAAGCCCGGAAGCGCGGTCAATACCCGACACATTACCCCATGTGAATATCACGAGACCGTGCTTTACCAGATCAAGGTTGGCACGGAAAACTTTTTCTTTTAACTCTTCTAACATAACAACAAATATTATCTTTGGCAGAGCGGGAGATTATAGCTGCCATGAAAAACAAAAAATATAAAAATAGGTGAGGACATGAAGTCCTCACCTTAATAAGTAATAAATATTACCAGAAATAGTAATAGAACGCAGCAGTAATGCCGAGAATAATCACTGTGTGGATGATATCCCAGTGGTTCCAGCTTGCACGTGTCTCAGCACGTTGCGCGGGTGTTGAGGTGCCAAACACAAGACCCTGGATCTTCTCGGGATCGGGAGCCTTGGTGAAAAGGCTGACTACTATGACAACGAGCAGACAGAACACGAGCATCCAGCCGCAGAAGAATAGCCAGTTGGTGTCGAAGAAAAGATAGCGGAAGAAACTCTCATTGGTGGTGAGGTCAGAACCAGTGTAGATAATCTTCGCACCTAAGCGGGTGAGACCGATGATCAGACCGGCAAGAAGACCCCACATACCGCCCTGTGCGGTGGCGCGCTTCCAGCATACACCCATAAGGAATGCGGCGGCGATACCCGGAGCGAGGACTGACTGAACATCCTGAAGATACAGGTAGAGGACGTCGCCCACCGAACGCATCACAGGAATCCAGAGAATACCGAGAATAACGATTACAACTGTTGCTGCCTGACCGATACGCACAAGTTTCTTGGCTTCCGTATTCGGACGGAAACGCTGATAGAAGTCGATTGTGAAGAGAGCAGCAGAAGAGTTGAAGAGCGAAGCAAGAGACGACATGAGAGCAGCAAGGATACCGCATACAATCAGACCCTTAACACCCGCTGGAAGGAGTTTTGCCACAAGTGTGGGGAACGCGGCGTCGGAGTTGGGTGCTCCGCTGGGAAGCATCGGCAGGAAGTCTCCAACCTGCTGATGGAGAGCGAAGGCAATCATACCGGGGATGAGGAACAAGAATACCGGAAGAAGCTTGAGGTAGGCACCGAAAATTGTACCACGACGAGCTTCCTTTTCATTCTTACCGGAAAGGACACGCTGCACAATGAACTGGTCGGTACACCAATACCAGAAACCAATGACAGCAGAACCTATAAGAGCACCCAGCCAGGGATACTGCGGGTCGCGATTATCGCGAATAAGATTAGTCATTGAATCACCATATTCATTAACCTCTACCGCAGAACAAATCTCCATCATTTTGTCCCAACCACCGAGTTCCTTAAGACCAAGGACAAGGATAATCAGCGAGCCAAGGAGAAGAATAGGAGTCTGAAGCACGGAAGTGTAGAGCACGGATTTCATACCACCGAAGATTGTGTAGAGTGCGGTGATAAGCACAAGACCAATCGCTGCAATCCAGAAGAAATCGATACCCCACAATTTGTCGATACCGAACACCTGCTGGAACACAAGACCACCGGCATAGACAGTCACAGCTACCTTGGTGAGCACATAGCTGATAAGAGAGATAACTGAAAGAATGGTTCGCGAAGCGGGATTGTAACGACGCTCAAGGAATTCGGGCATTGTGATAACCATCGAACGCGAATAGAAAGGCACGAACACCCAACCAAGAAGAAGGATCATCCAACCCTGAATCTCCCAGTGGGCCATTGCCATACCGGAAGAAGCACCTGATCCGGCGAGACCGATAAGGTGCTCGGATCCAATGTTGGAAGCGAAAATCGAGGCACCGATGGCGATCCAAGTCGCATCCTTGCCTCCAAGGAAATAGTCTTCAGCATCATTCTGCTTCTGACGCATCACCCAGACAATGATGCCGATAAGGCAAGCAAAGAAAAGGGCAATGACAATCCAATCTAAAAATGCCATAAAATAGATAATTAGTGATAATGTTGATTGTGTAATTAATTCTGTGTACCGAACTTGAACACACAATGGCTTGTGTAAGTTTCGCCCGGGCGAAGCACAACACTGGGCCATTCCGGCTTATTGGGAGCATCGGGATAATGCTGTGTCTCAAGGCAGATTGCCGCACGCTTGTTGTAGATGTTGTTGCCTTTTCCGGTAACAGTTCCATCGAGGAAATTGCCGGTATAAACCTGGATACCGGGCTCGTCGGTATAGACGGTAAGGGTGATACCGGTGACTGGCGAAGAAAGCACTGCAGCCTCCTTAGTCATGTCGCCCTTGGTGTCAAGCACCCAGTTGTGGTCGTATCCATTGCCATTCTTCACCTGCACGTTGTCGACATCAATCTCCTCACCTACAGCCTTAGCCTGAAGGAAATCAAACGGAGTCTCCTTTACGCTGACAATTTCGCCGGTGGTCATGAATGTAGAATCGACAGGAGTAAACTCAGAAGCGTTGACCTGAAGCATACAGTTGGTTATGGGCTGCTGCGGGTCGCCGTTGAGATTGAAATATGAGTGGTTGGTCATATTGATGACAGTAGGTTTGTCTGTTGTAGCCTTGTAGGCTATATCGACAGCATTGTCAGCGGTAAGGGTGTAGGTCACCTCAGCAGTAATGTTGCCCGGGAAATTGTTGTCACCATCAGGAGAATTCATCACTAATGTAATGGAAGAATCATTGACTTCCTTGACATCATATACCTGATACTGCCAGCCTGTAGGACCGCCGTGGAGATGGTGGAGGAAGGGTTTCTCGTTGATCGTATCCCCTTTATAGGCAAGATTGACGATATTATTGGTAGGCAGCCACGTGGTGTCACCGTCGATAATGAGGCGACCATGGTCGATACGGTTGGCGTATCGTCCGATAGCAGCGCCGAAATCGCTGGGTATGTTGATATAGTCGGCTATACTGTCGAAACCGAGGACCACATCCTTGAAATTGCCATCCTTGTCGGGAGCCATGATCGATACAATACGGCCACCGAAATTAGTGACACAGACCTCCATGCCATTGGCATTTTTCAGCTGATAAAGAGCAGTAGTCTTTCCGTTGACATCAGCAACGAAATTCTTCGGGTCAAGCCCTGATGCTGTAAGTTCAGACTTTGACTCGGAGCCTGCACATGATACGAGCAGAGCCAGAGCCGAAGCAGAAAGAAGCGGTAGTTTGTACAAATTCATTACCTTTGGTATTAGTATAAATGAAATAAATTAGAATTTTCGCACAAATATACGTGATTTTTTTGGTATAATTAACCAAATTTCAATAAAAAGTGTGTAAGGTATGAAAATATTAGCCTGCACATAAATATTCTGTGGACATAGAGGCTGTCATAATATTAATTTGAACTTTTTTAGTGTCAAAAATGTTAATTTTCAAAAGAGAACCAAAATTCAATTATTAATATTCAAGTTTTTCATGTATGGACTATAAAGAAACAATTAATTCCTCAGGACTGGTATTAGTGGAATTTTATGCGACATGGTGCTCGCATTGCAAACACATGATGCCTCTAATGGAAGAGGTGAAGAAAAAAATCGTCGGCATGGCGGAAGTTTTCCAGTATGACATTGATGAGAACGAGAAAATTGCCGATGACGAAAACGTGCAGACCCTTCCAACTTTCATTCTCTACAAGGATGGCAAGGAAGTGTGGCGCCACAGCGGCGAAATGACAGAAGAACAGCTCATATCGCAGGTGAAGATATATAGATAGATGATTAAATATTGTGGAATGAATTTAGCCGGGGCAATAGCTCCGGCTTTTTGACATTTATGTCGGCGATTCCCTCTCAGGCCAGGACAGATGAATTCAATGCGAACTTGCGGCAGATTTAGAATTTATACGTGATCATCAGGCGAGTGGAGAAAGTGGATGATTTTACGTTGTCGAAATCGCGGTAACGGGTGGAGCGCATATAGTGCGAGAACACGCCGGTGAGATAAATGCGCGGAGCAATACGATAGCTTGCCCTGGCCTTCGCGATCCCGAAATAAGCCACAGAGGCATCCCCTTCGGCGTTGAGGGTGCGGGGATCCTCCTCTTCGATTCTTGTGTCGCGCGGATATCCCCAGGTGAACATCCTGTAATAATCGTATCCTGCGGAAAATGACAGAAGGTCATTTTTGTAGATTAATGTGGCTGCTGTTTTAACTGAAAAACCACTGGCAAGGTTGTAATTGCGGTCGTTGACATTATAATGGTCGGTCAGAATTCCACCAAGAAAAACACCATTCACATGAGCAAATGCATCCACCGCCCAACCGCCGAAATCCACTCCTTTGTAGAGCATACCCACTCCGGCAGAAGCCGGAACGGCCAGACGGTAAGGAGTCTTCGCTCCTTCATGAAAGCTGATGGTGTCGGAATCATAAAAATCATAATGCTGATAGAGTCCGACACTTGCATCACTGTTCTCGGTATCGATAATCTCACGCGACAAAAGACGTCCCGTGATGTTTACCTGGCTGATCACAGGTTGGGAACGTTGCACGGCAAGATTGATATGCAGCTTGAAATAGTCGTAAGGAGAAGAGCTGCGCAACTCATACCGGTCGCCATATTCGAGATTGAATTCTGTGGTGAAACCGAAATTATTATCGGAATATTTATTCTGACGGCGAAGCCATCGGGCACCAACGGATAAGTCAGCCGAAATATTCGGGGAACCAAACAAACGGCCGGTGGTCGGGCGGTAACGCCAGGCATCGCCATTGATGATACGCGTGATTTCCCTCATCGGAGATATGGCAAAGACGGCAGCCTCACGGCCGAAACGCTCCCAACCCTTTGTGTTGTCCCTGATCACCATATCGGAAGCACGGAAAGCGACCTCACCGAGCGCCATACCACCTACGGGAGTGCATATAATATCGTTGGTCGACGGATATTCCTGTTCCATCAGGAATTCCCACATGGCGCTTCCGGCAAAAGCGAAAAGACCCGACTGCCAGTAATTGAAACCATTGGATCTGGCAGAGTTAAAATATAGATTACCATGATAGGGATGGAGGAACATATTGGTGCTGAGAAGGTCATTGTCCCAAATCAATCCATGCGAGAGGTTCTCCTTGAAAGAATCCCAGGAAATGTGGGCGAAATCCGCGTTCTGCACATATCGGTCGAAAGCCCAAACGCCTACGTTCAGGCCTGCCACGGTGAGGGCGGCTTGCTTGAAATCCCGTTTACCATAGTAGGCGACATCAGCACTGTCTGGTGCTTCCGAAGCACGATAACGCAGAGTAAGAGGAGCCTGAGCGGCTGACTGGAAAAAAGAAGCGACCGCCAACAGTAAGGTAATAAATATGTGCTTTCCCATAACTACAGTGATGAATAGTTGAAACTTATATCTCTAAAACAAGGAAAAGGGGGCTTTGTTTTGACTGGATATGAAATAATACGGAAAAAGGGCGCGAAAAAATCGCGCCCCATAATTGAAAATTGAATTCAGCACAGCCTGAGAGATTGTGCCCCCTTGAAATTTTTCTACTCAGCCCGGAGAAGACGTAGATAGTAGAGACCTCCGGCAAAATTACCGGGATGAGAGCGGTAGGTGACCGTGATGATATCCTTGCCTTTGAGCATGTGCTCAGGGATATCGTAGGCTACATCAAGGAACTCGCTCTTGCCTGTAAGCCTGGCGTTGTCGCAGGTAGTTAGGACCTCGCCATCAATGAGGATATCGAATTTTCGGTTACCGCTTTCGTTGCCCCAGTACTTTGCCAGAAGTGATAGATCGGTACGACCACCGGTTTCCAGTTCACAACTGAACCAGCCGTTTTCAGCGTGGCGGTAGGACTGTCCCTGGTAGTTACCGGCTTCAGAATTCTCCTGCTTCATCTTGTGGTCAGCCTCCGGCTGCTGTTCGCCAAAATTGATTGCATCGACAGTTAGACCATCAATACGCAGCCGCTCGGCTTCCTTAGCCTGCCGTAGCGCCTGCGCCTCCTGCCACTGGTCGGGCGACATTGTGAGCCAGTACATCATATATCGGCTGTCGTGGATGTTGGCGAAAGGCTCAAGCACTAGATTCGAGAACTCGCCATCGAACAATCCATCGACCTGATATCGCGGCATATCACCGGGCAGACGCTTCATATTGTTAAGCTTAGCGACAATGTCATCCCTTTCTCCTATAAGGGCCGGAACTTCGGAAGAAGAGAACAGACGACCATGGGCAATGTGTCCCCAACGTCCATCATCGGCGACAAGGCCATCGAGATCGTCAGAACTGATTTTTGCACCCAACACAATGGGGCCCCTCATGATAGCCACATAATCCGGCACATTAGGCATCTCTTCCAGAGTGACCTCCATAGGGAGAGAAACGTCTACGACATCGCCGTCGGACCACTCACGCACAAGCTCGATATACCCGTCAACCGGTGAATAGCTGTGGATATCCTTGCCGTTGATTTTCACACCGAAACCTTCGCACCACTCAGGTTTGCGGATACGCATGGTAAAGGGGCGTGGAGAAGGACAGTTCACAGTGATTTTACTTGACTCCGCATCCGGGAAACCGGTAAGCTGAGTGATGGCGGCATCGCCCCAATTCAGAGAGGAAGAGACGAATAGATTGACATTCAGCTCATCATCACCATCATGAGTGTAGATGAACTGCGAGTACTTGCCATGATTCTCCATACCGGTGCCCACGCAACACCACATGGCACTGTTAGGCTGCGAATAGACACGGTAGTGGCCGGGACGAGCAGATGTGAAATACACATATCCGCCGTGCTCGGGGTGCTGTGTGGATAGGATGTGGTTGAACATTGCACGTTCGTAAAAGTCGGCATAATGGCTGTCCTGATCCATACGGAAAAGCCCCTCGGTGAGCTTCATCATATTGTTGGTGTTGCACGACTCAGGACCCTCTCGCTCCTCCGTATAGCTTACGCAGTCGGCAGCAGATGGGAAATACTCACGACGGCTGTTGCCTCCGATAGCGAGCGAACGGGTGTCGGCGACAGTATGCCAAAAGAATTCTGCTGCATCGGTATACGTACGTGCAAGGTCGTGGCGACCGGCTTTCTCGCACATCTCAGCCACACGCTGATAACCCACAGCCTTAGGCACCTGTGTGTTGGCATGATGGTTGTCGAGATTGTCGATACCTGCAGCCATGCTGTCGAGAAGCCAATGATGTGAAAAACGGATGGCGGCGTCAAGATATTTCTCGTTACCCGTGATATCATAAGCATCGGCCAGCACCTCATTCATGCCGCCGAACTCAGAGCCAACCATCTGCTCCATCTGTGCATCGTCGAGGTTGGCTATAGCATCCAGCCCCCAATCGCAAAGGACGAGGAACATATCGAGAGCCTGCTGCGAGCCGGCATAAATGTAGGCGTCGCGCAATCCTGCATATACCTTGTGCATGTTGTACCAGGGCACCCAACGCTTGCTTATCGCGCTCACATCGCCATGGCGGAGGTCGTTCCAGCACTCTTTGCTCTTAGGCACACCACCAACATAACCATCGCCATTGGCCTTCTGCACGGCTGCCATCTCATCGAGCATATAATTGATGATGCTGAGAAGCTCAGGATCTCCGGTGGCAGCGTAATGAATGGCGAGGGCCGAGAGATAATGGCCGGCAATATGCCCGTCCAGTCCGGCCCAGTTAGGGAACGGCTGAGCCTTAGGCTCAACGCCTGCTTCGATATAGAACGGAGCGAGCAGTCGATCAACATCGTAGGATTTCAATACCTCAATGTTCTTCATCATTGCATTACGAAAACGCCCGTCGAGAAGGGTCACGTCCTGCGGGTTGAATTCATTGGGGTAAAGCATCTCAAGATGCGAGACCGGTGATTGGGCGACACCCAACAGGAACGCGAGTGAGACACTTGCTGTGGTGATAAATTTTTTCATTTTTACTATTTTATATAGTGTCGGCTACAAGAACGCCGAGCACGGTGAATGATTTCATATTCAAATGTCGGCTACTGGATAAAAGAATCCTTGAAGCCGATGAAATAAAGGATGCCATCGATGCCGATTGTAGAGATTGACTGCTTGGCGGTGGCCTTGACCTTGGGCTTGGCATGGAAGGCGATGCCGAGGCCTGCAGTGGTGAGCATAGGCAAGTCGTTGGCACCGTCGCCGACGGCAATGGTCTGGGCAATGTCGATATTTTCTACCTGTGAAATGATACGAAGCAGTTCGGCTTTGCGTTTGCCATCGACAATATCTCCTACATACCGTCCGGTGAGATGTCCGTCCTCTATCTCAAGTTCATTGGCATAAACGTAGTCGAACCCGAACAGATTCTTTAAATAATTACCGAAATATGTGAAGCCACCCGACAAGATGGCCGTCTTGAAACCGGCGCGCTTCAGCACATTCATCATCCGCTCCACTCCTTCGGTGATCGGGAGATTCCGTGCTATATCCTCCATGACCGACACATCGAGTCCCTTCAGGAGCGCGACCCTGCGCTTGAAGCTCTCCGAGAAATCTATCTCGCCGCGCATTGCGCTCTCGGTTATAGCCTTTACCTGGTCACCCACCCCGGCACGTATTGCAAGTTCGTCGATCACCTCCGTCTCTATCAGAGTGGAATCCATATCAAAGCACACGAGCCGTCGACAACGGCGGAACATTGTATCCTCCTGAAGGGATATGTCGAAATCACCTTCCTGAGAGATGTCCATGAATTTCTTTTGCATCGAGGCCAGGTCCACAGGATTGCCACGGACTGAGAATTCAACACACGATTTTGATTTCGACTCCTCCTCGCCTGACAGAGGCTGCCGGCCCGTAAGGCGCTGAATGTTGTCGATATTCAGTCCCTGGGAAGCAATCTCCGAAGCAATCATCGAAATATGCCGCGCGGTGAGACGACGTCCGAGGGTAGTGATGATCCAGCGGTTTTTGCCCTGCCGGTTGACCCAGGCATTGTACTCCTCGACAGAAACGGGAGAAAACCGTACCTGCACATTAAGCTCGGTGGCCTTGAACAGCAGATCCTTCATCATGTTGCCGGAGGCCGATTCATTGATCTTCACCAGAAAGCCCAGAGAAAGCGCATGATGTATGTCGGCCTGACCGATGTCCATGATTCCGGCATCATATTTAGCAAGAATTTCAGTGAGCGCGCTGGTGACCCCCGGACGGTCGGCACCTGAGATATTGATAAGAATGAGTTCGAAAGGCTCCTCCATAACAGCAAGAAATATCGTATTGGGAAAATTTCTGCAAACTTAATGATTTTTTTTCAAAAAGGCATCAAAGAAGGAAGCAAAAAATCAGGATAGCCACGAAAACATCAGGCCAAAATAAGAAATGGGATTTGTCAGGGCTATCTCCGTAGCTCATGCCCCTTCGCTTATTCTAATAATCCTTTAAATTTCAAATATTCTTTTCAATATGCAGGGATAATGGGATTTTCAGAGCGGGGCAATTTTCTTAGATGATTTTCGTTAGTTATAAATAAGAAACAAGAACGATGAGACTTACCACCTATATAATATGTATGATTTTTACTGCCATGAGTGCCTTTGAATCTCTGGCAGGCGTAAAAATCACAGGCAGCGTGACGCAGGAAGACAACGAGCCTCTGGAATTTGTTACAATCAGGATAGCTGGTACTTCGATAGGCACAATGAGCGGACTCGACGGACGATATTCCCTTTCCGCTCCCGATGCCGACACCATACGCATCACCTTCACTTGCATAGGCTATGCCGAATCAAAGCGCAAGCTTGTGGGTATGCGCGACAGCGCTACTGTTAATGTAAAGATGACTCCGCTATCCATAAGCCTTGGCGAAGTGGAGGTGACGGAATACCGCAAGCAGACGGGCCAGATGCAGGCACTTGATATCAAGGATTATAAACTTGCCCCTGATATCAACGGAGGCAGTGTAGAGTCGCTTATCACCACAATGGCGGGTGTGGCATCAAGCAACGAAATGTCGAGTCAATACTCGGTGCGTGGTGGCACCTACGATGAAAACAGCGTGTATATCAATGGCATAGAGGTGTACAGGCCTCAGTTGGTAAGCTCGGGCCAGCAGGAGGGTCTGAGCATCATCAATCCGGACCTTGTAGGAGGCATACAATTCTCAACGGGAGGCTTTCCAGCCCAGTACGGAGACAAGATGTCGTCGGCCCTTGACATCACCTACCGAGAGCCCCAATCCCTTGAAGGCACGTTAGGCATATCGCTCATGGGAGGGAATTTCGCGCTTGGCACATCATCAAAACGATTCACCATGCTCCACGGAGTGAGGTACAAAAGCAACGCATCGCTGCTGTCATCGATGGAGGACAAAGGAGAATACGACCCAAGATTCTTTGACTACCAGACGACGATGGCATACAAATTCTCCGAGCGGTTCAAGGTGTCGGTATTAGGCAACGTAGCCATCAACGACTATCGGTTTGTCCCCACCAGCCGCGAGACGAGTTTCGGAACATCGACAGATGTGAAATCTTTCAAGGTGTATTTCGACGGACAGGAAAAAGACCGTTTCGAGACCTTCTTCGGCGCACTGAGCATGCAGTACAAGGCAAGCCGGTCGACAGAGTTCACAATCCTCACATCCGGTTTCCTAAGCAACGAACTTGTAGCATACGATATTTCAGGCGAGTACTGGCTCGATCAGGCGGGCACCGGTGAGGTGGGCGGTGAACTCGGTGTCGGACGTTACCACGAGCATGCGCGCAACCGTCTGAAAGCATCAGTATTCTCCCTCGGTCTTCGCGGACACACGGGCATCAACCAGCACAATCTTTCGTACGGAATACAATACAACAGCGAGACCATCCGCGACAGGTCGCGCGAATGGGAGCTACGCGACTCGGCAGGCTATTCCCTACCCCTTGACCCGGATCTACTGAAAGTGGTGTACAATCTTGATTCGAAACATGACTTGAGCACCAACCGTGTGGCATTCTTCCTGCAGGACACTTACCGCCTATCGACATCGGCAGGCTTCTTCAATGTCAACGGCGGTGTGAGGATATCATACTGGGATTTCAACAAAGAATTTCTTGTGAGTCCGCGCATCAATATCGGTTTTGTTCCAGAAAACTCGCCGATGTGGGCATTCCGCTTCGCCACCGGACTATATTATCAATCGCCATTCTATAAAGAATACCGCATGCCGGATGAAGATGCAAACGGGAACACCACCATTCAGCTCAACGACCAGATACGGAGTCAGCGCAGCTTTCAGTTTATATTTGGTTCGGATTATACCTTCCGGGCTTTCAACCGACCGTTCAAGCTTTCGGGAGAAGCTTATTACAAGATTCTCGGCAACCTCATACCCTACGAAATCGACAACCTCAAGGTTGTGTACACTGGTGTGAACTCATCGAAAGGATACACTGCCGGTATCGACATGAAGCTTTTCGGACAATTCGTGCCGGGATCAGATTCATGGATAAGCCTCTCGCTGATGAAGACCAACGAGGTTCTCAACGGAGTGAATGTGCCTCGCCCCACCGACCGCCGCTACAATCTCGCGCTGTATTTCACAGACTTTTTCCCAAAATTTCCAAGACTAAAATTCAGCCTGCGCGGCATCCTTTCCGACGGACTGCCGGTGACGGCACCCCGGTCGTCGCGCGACAAAGCCTATTTCCGTACACCGGCCTACCGCCGCGTGGACATTGGTTTCGCTTACGGACTCCTTACTTCAGACGACCACCCTACCGGATTGCTTAGGAACCTCAAAAACGTATGGCTCGGACTCGACGTATTCAACCTGCTGGACATTAGCAATGTGAGCAGCTATTATTGGGTCACCGACGTGAACAACATCCAATATGCCGTGCCTAACTATCTGACCCGGCGCCAGATCAACGTAAGACTCTCCTTTGATTTCTGATTACATGCATCTTCACCGACAAAATATCAGGGAATTAGCAGAAAATCATCCCGATGGATTCAGGATAGCCGCTTACCAACGCCACTATGTGTGGGGGCAATACCGCGACGGAGACAAAGACTCGGCTGCATATCTCACACAATGCCTGATAGAATCCTGCAAGGCCGGCGAGACTTATTTCCTACAAGGAATCACAGAGCACGAAGGCTATCTGGTGGACGGCCAGCAACGCATCACCTATCTGAAATTATTGCTGCATGCGCTTGGCTCTCCACTGACCGTACCTCTGAAATTTGACAACCGACCGGAAGCCGGGAAATGGCTCAATGACATTCCGGGAGACATCTCCGAAAGTCTGGAGGAAGAAAGCCAGGATATCTATTATTACAAACGCACACTCCACACCATAAAAAGCCTCGTTGAAGATTCGGGCATAGAAAAAGACACCCTCCTGTCACATATACTCGACAAGACAGAGCTATTGCTCATCACCCTCGGGAAAGATACTGATGCGAGAGTAATCTACAATATGATGAACGGAGCCAAAGGGCCGATGCAACCGTCGGACATTATCAAAGCCGACCTGATGCGTATGGCAGCCGACGGACGGCAGCCAAACATCTACGGCAGAAACCTCGACACACTTCGTTGGCGATATGCAGGAGAATGGGAATCGTGGGTGAGATGGTGGAACCGACCCGACGTGGCGTCATACTACTCACGATGCACGGAAACCGGCATCTCCCTTCCCCTGCGGCTATGTATCCGAAGGGAGGAGGACAATCTCTCGCGTCCTCTCAGCTACGAAGAATTCCGATTGCACATCATAAATTGCAACACGGAAAGCTATCACAGCGCAAAGCATTTTTTCCTAAGGTTGAGAAGGGTGCAGTTGAGATTTGAGGAAGCACTTGAATCAGCTGTGACTTACAACCGCATACGCGCCATTCTTCTCCTGCAGCAGGAAGAGCAGATGTACAGATTCCTCCACCGCTACTTTGTGGACGCAGCCATAGATGAACAGGAGCTGGAACGATACTACAAGTTATCATTTTTGGGAATGACATTCGACCAGATAAGCCGCCACGATTCCCCGGCGGAATATTTCGATGACATTCTCGCTTCGCTGTCGATGGCTGATGTGTACCACACCGAAGCAAAGCGCGATGCCTTCAATCTGCTGCTGCGGCTGAATATCGACGAAGACATAAAACTCGGGAGGAAATTTGACTTCAACGTTTGGAACAAACGTTCGCTCGAACACATCTTCTCCAAGTCCAAGGTATGGCACTTGGATGATAGCGGACATGTGCTCGACGGCAACGACAAAGACCTGCATACCAGCGTGCGCGCCATCATGAAAGATCCTACCTTCATGCCCCGTGAACGGATAGTGAACCTCGACGGCACACAGCTGTCGGAGCATTGCATAGGCAATCTGGTGCTACTTTACGGCGAGAACAATGCGCGCTTCGGAAACGCCAACTTCGACAACAAGAAGATGATGTTCCTCGCACCGGGCGACATGACTGTATTCAAGAGCCGTAACCTGCTGCACAGTGTGTGCATTTTCGCCTGCAACACCTGGGATCACCACTCGATCGTGGACAACTACAATCTCACCCTGAAGAACATGAAGATATATTATGGATACAAATAGCCCGGGCGACACCAAACATACCTACACGCTGCGCCAGCTCTTAGGCGAGAACATCACGATAGTGATACCCGACATGCAACGGGACTACTGCTGGGGCAATGATGGCGAAACGGGAAAAGTGACAACATTCATGATGTCGCTGCTGAAACTATACCGCACAGGGCAAACCAATTCGCTCGGACTGCTATATGGCTATCAGTACCCGGCGTGGTCAAGACACATCCACATAATCGACGGACAGCAACGAATCACCACCCTGTACCTGCTCGTGGGCATGCTCTACAGGCGCATTCCCCGTGAGGACCTGCGCAGAATGCTCATCAGCGACTATGAACTCGCCGACGACCACGAGCCGCGCCTGCTCTATGAAGCGAGATCGGAGACGATGTATTTCATGTCGGAACTGGTGACACATTTTTTCCTCGACCGCGACGGGCGCCTTTCGCAGCTTGAGAAGAGCACCTGGTATTGCATGGCATACGCCACGGACCCGACTGCACAGAATTTTATCCGTGCGATACGCAAGATCGATGAAGCAATCGAAAACGTATGTCATGAAGAAGGATGGGATTTCAACGATTTCGCTGATTTTGTCAGCGACCGCCTGTTGTTCTTCCATCACGAAATAAAAGAAAGGGCTGAGGCGGAAAAAATGTTCGTGACCATCAACACTACAGGCGACCCCTTAACCATACCGCAACAAATCAAAGCCCTGCTGCCTTCCGACAACGATGTACTTGACAGATGGGAAGAGATGGAGAGATGGGCGTGGCAAAACCGACCCGGAAGAGACCGTCAACAACCGACAACATCGGATGAGCGAATGGGCACCTTGATCCGTATCTGGGAAAAATACACAGGCAAAAACCCCCGTGATCTGCCTGACAATTCACTCAGCCTATACAGATTTTTCCTATCATTCCGAACCTTATGCAACTGTGTGCCCGAACTGATGGACATGAGCCCGGAGAGTGCGACAGACATGTTTGTGATCCTGCCATCCGTTAAATACATCCACCGCTGGAAGCTCTCTACGGCAGACAAAGGAACAATAGAAGACTTCACCTCGCTGCTGCGCAATATCACAAGATATCAGCGCCTGTCGCCTACAGGCGCTGATGCCGAAGCAGCATGCAAGATGGTGGAAATGATGCGGTCGGCCGATGTGCTCTCACTGTTGGACCTGCCTGATGAGTCAGCGCCAAAAATTCTATCGGAAGAAGAGCTGACGAAGTTACGCGTGATCGCCGACAATATCGCCGACAAGAGACAGGTGGTAGACATGCTTCGCAAAGGCGAGGATCATCCTTTGCTGTGCGGAAAGCTGCAAAAAGTGATAGCCTGGAGCATCGACAAGTCCACCCGTAAAGTGGACATCCACCGACTTAGCCGCTACATCGATCTTGTGTACGAGATATGGGGAAATGACATCGACAAACGTCCTGAACTCGACACTCTTCGCAGAGCGTTGCTCACACTGCGTCACAATGGCTATCCAATGCAACGGCGCGCTACAGGAACCCTTTCGCTATGCTGGCATGATTATGAATGGCAGCGACTTATGGCAATTTCTCCGGGGGTCATACGCCAGTTGCTCGACCGCGTTGCTGAAAACAAGCGACATCCGGAAGAGGTGTTACGCAAGATGACAGCGAGATTCGATGACAAGGCATTCCCCTACCATTTCCTGATTGTGTCGGACAATCTGATTTCCAAATGTCTGCACAGGTATCTAATGCGCTATTGCGACCCTTTCATTGGCTACTATATGGAATCACGCACAGGAGATACCTCGAAGCCGGTGATGCAGTGGTTGATAGAAGGCCGACCAATTAAGATTGACCTTACGCGATGGACAGCGCCCAGGCCATACGGCATGAGATGTCTCTACACTGACCACCGCAGGCTGAATGTGGCACTGGACATCCATTATCTGCCCGACCAAGGCAAGAGCTATCGCATTGAATTGTTCAGTCGAGGGAACAACCCGCAGAAACCGCCATTCGATCTGCGCATACTGCTTGCAAAAACCGGACGAAAATTCTATTTCGACAAGGGAAGCAGCAAATATTACACGATAGCAGCCGATCCGGGCGTTGCCCTTGGGTTGCTACACTCACTTCTTTCGGGCTGTTAGTAAATGATAACATTCTATAGTTAAATTTTAGGAGGATTTTTTGTAACTTTGTAAGTTGCATTCAGGATAAAAAAGATGGCATTTGTCGCACGTAACATATTATTAATAGCTTTAGCCGCCGGAGCAGGAGTGTTGCCGGCCTCATCTCAGCTGAGTTTCACAGGTTCTGACAACAAAATCATAGAGCAAAAAGCGGAAGCCTCGACAGGACTGAATATGATTTATGTGGTGTCGGATACCCGTGGGGTGACAGCTATATTCACGTCAAAAAATGGCAACCGTTTGAAATGGTACAGGTACGGAAACCTCGGAGGCGGGCACGCTGAGGAAATAGCATCCACGGAATCGGGGACGACCTCCTCTGTGAACCTCACTTCAGAAGACTCAGGCTTCATAATAGAAGACGGGACAGACAGGTACTACTACTGGATAGTGAACTATGCCAACCACCGGGCACGGTTCGATAGCCTGACTTTCTCCCCGGAGCAAGAATGCGACCGTGCAAGACTGGTATTCGCCGGCGAAGCATCGCGCATCACTTATTTCACTATCAATGGAGCTTCCAGGGTGCTCGACCGCGAACTGCAGATCGAGTATTACACATTGAAATACAATGAAGACACTGAAGCATACGATCAAGTGGAAGCTTCACAGGCCTACGAATATATCGACGAGTCGGTGGGCGTTTTCGCCCCTCTGTGCAACACCAGGTTCACGCTCAAAGGCGACAGATTTCTGCGCGCATGGGGCGAAGAACAGGTAATAGAGACCGAAAGTTACAACGCGACAGCTGTGGACGCCCATACATCAGCCAGCCAGGAGCAACGGGATGCCGACAACGAGCAGAAGATAGATGCCAACCTCGGAGGATCGGCACCGGTGGATATCAGTTTCAAAGCGGCAGTGACAGATGCCGCCATATTCCGCGAATGGCAGATGAGCAAGGACCAGACCTTCGAAATGATCGACGACCGCATCCAGCAGCTCGATTTTGACTATACATTCCGTGACAATGGCAACACCTACATTCGCTTCGTGGCCAATAATGCCGCCGGCACGTGTGAATATGTTGGAGAGACCTACGAGGTGTTCGTCGGAGAATCAGATCTGTTGTGTCCCAATGCCTTCTCACCCAACGATGACGGTGTGAATGATGAATGGAAAGTAAGCTACAAATCGATTGTAGAATTTGACTGCCATATCTTCAACCGCTGGGGTCAAGAGATGATCCACCTCACCGACCCCTCCCAAGGATGGGACGGCAAATACAAAGGCAAGACCGTGCCCACGGGTGTATATTATTACGTGATAAAGGCCCGCGGATCAGAGGGGCGCAAATACCACCTCAACGGGGATATCAACATAATAAAATCATCGAGGTCCACCAACTCGGTGTCACCCGAAGAATGATGGAACCATCCTACCAATATATTACATCCACATCATATCTCAAAAGACAATGAAGACAAGCATAAAAGCATATATATCAGCTATAACCTTGGCGGCAGCCTCTATGTCGATGCTGCTTGTGACAGAATCAGCCACCGATAACGCGCCAAGGGCATTCAGCACCGTGATCAACCCCGACATTCCACAGAAAATGACACTGTGCGGAAAGACAGTTGACCTCGACCGCACCGACATGTGGGAACGCATGGACCGCGAACTCACCTCAATGGCCTACACACACGGCAACACAATGCTTGTGATAAAGAGAGCCAACAAACTGTTTCCTCGCATGGCTCCTATTCTCAAGAAATATGGCGTGCCCGAAGATCTGCTGTATCTGGCCTGCATAGAGAGCAACCTTGACCAACGTGCCTACTCATCGGCAAAGGCAGCCGGAATATGGCAGTTCATACCCTCCACCGCCACCCAATACGGCCTTGAAGTGAGCGATGAGATCGACGAGCGCTACAATATCGAGAAGGAGACTGAAGCTGCATGCAAATTTTTGAAAAGTTCTTACGCAAAATACGGAAACTGGGAATCAGCCATGGCAGCTTTCAACGGCGGAACAGGACGCATATCCAAAGAACTCGCAGCACAGGGAGTGGACTCCTCGTTCGATCTGTATCTGGTGAGCGAGACGAGCCGCTATGTGTTCCGTATCCTTGCCATGAAATTAATAATGGAACACCCTTCAGCTTTTGGATTCAATCTCAAGGCCGACCAACTCTATCAGCCCGTAAAGTTCCGCGAAGTGAATGTGTCCGGTCCGGTGGCCGACTGGCCATCGTGGGCATCCAACCACGGCATAACCTATGCCCAGCTTGTGGAAGCCAATCCCTGGATACGCGGCAAGAAACTCACCAACAAGGCAGGGAAAACATACACTGTGAAAATCCCTTCCAAAGAGTCGCTTTCGCGTTCGAAACAGACAAAAAGCGTCTACAATCAAAAATGGGTGCAATAATCCAGGAGCCTGACAACAGGCCAATCTGATCAATAAAACACAAAGCAAACGATATGGATACACTGTCGGTAAGAGGTGCGAAAGTGCACAATCTCAAAAACATCGACGTCGACATTCCACACAATAAACTCACGGTGATCACCGGACTGAGCGGAAGCGGTAAGTCCTCGCTTGCGTTCGACACAATCTTCGCCGAAGGACAGAGAAGATACATCGAGACATTCTCGTCGTATGCCCGGAATATGCTTGGCAATCTCGAACGCCCGGATGTCGACAACATCACCGGACTGAGTCCGGTGATAGCTATAGAACAAAAGACCATCAACCGCAATCCTCGAAGCACCATAGGCACAACCACGGAAATCTATGATTTCCTGCGACTGCTATATGCCCGCATCGGCGAGGCCCGCAGCTATTTGTCGGGGGAACCGATGATAAAGTACTCCGAGGAAAAAATTGTGAGCCTTATAAACGAAAAATTCTCAGGAAAGAAAATTTCCATACTGGCTCCTCTCGTAAAAAACCGAAAGGGACACTACAAGGAACTTTTCGAGACCCTCAGAAAAAAAGGATTCCTTCATGTGAGAGTCGACGGAAAGCTGCAGGAAATCACCTTCGGCATGAAGCTCGACCGATACAAGAACCACGACGTGGAGCTGGTGGTGGACCGTATAAAAGTGAATGGCAAAGATGACGAACGCCTGCGCGACACAGTGCACAACGCTCTGAAGCAGGGCGACAAACAGCTGTTGGTGCTCGATGCAGACGACAATGACCGCATCTATCACTATAGCCTCATGCTGATGGATCCGTCGACAGGCCTTTCCTACCGCGAACCCGCCCCCCACAATTTCTCGTTCAACTCGCCTCAAGGAGCCTGCCCTTGCTGCAAAGGAATGGGATACGTGGATCAAGTGGACCGTGAAAAGATTATTCCCGATGCTTCGCTTTCGATATACCAAGGAGGAATAGTACCCCTTGGAAAATATAAAGACTCGATGATATTCAAACAGATAGAGGCTATCTGTAAAAAATACGACTGTACGCTGCGCACTCCTATAAAGGATCTGCCCGAGGGGGCTGTGTCAGATATCCTCAACGGAACCACCGAACGCCTCGGTTTCGAAGGCTCGGCATATACGGCACACACATATTTCTCACAGTTTGAGGGATTGGTGAAATATATCGAGATGCAACAAGGAGAGGATGCGAGCTCGGCAGCCAACAAGTGGAGCGGACAATTCTATTCACGGAAAGAATGTCCGGAATGCCACGGCGACCGCATCAACCGTGAGGCACGCCATTTCTACATCGATGGAAAAAACATAGCAGACCTTGCGAGGATGGACATAGATGACCTGCACGAATGGTCGAAAGGAATCCTCGACAAGCTGAGTCCTACGCAACGCATCATTGCGGCGGAAATCATGAAAGAGATCACCCACCGGTTAGGGTTCCTGGTGGATGTCGGGCTCGACTATCTCTCGTTGAGCAGAGCATCTGCCACCCTGTCGGGCGGCGAAAGTCAGCGCATACGTCTTGCAACGCAACTTGGATCGGAACTTGTGAATGTACTCTACATCCTTGATGAACCGAGCATCGGGCTTCACCAGCGGGACAACCGCAGGCTGATCGACTCGCTAAAGCGGCTGCGTGACGCTCAGAATTCCATCATAGTGGTCGAGCATGACCAGGAGATAATGCTTGAGGCCGATTATGTGGTGGACATCGGACCGGGTGCCGGACGCAAGGGAGGCAACGTAGTGTTTGCCGGCAGTCCGCAGGAGATGCTTGCCACCGACACTCTCACCGCCCGGTATCTCAACGGAACGAAGTCAATCGACGTACCGACAAAGCGAAGGAAAGGCAACGGTAAATATCTTGAGCTGAAAGGATGCACGGGACACAACCTTAAGGATGTGGATTTCAAGATTCCTCTTGGCACTATGACATGTGTGGCAGGAGTGTCGGGAAGCGGAAAATCCTCGATAGTCAACGGCACACTTCAGCCTATACTCAGCAAACACTTTTACCGCTCCACCCAGGAGCCGCTTCCCTACCGCGATATCGAGGGAATAGAGAATATTGACAAGATAGTGACAGTGGATCAGTCGCCGCTGGGCAGATCACCGCGGTCGAACCCTGCCACATACACCGGGGTGTTCACCGACATACGCAATCTGTTCGTGAACCTTCCGGAGGCTAAGATAAGAGGCTACAAACCCGGACGGTTCTCATTCAATATCGGAGGGGGCAGATGCGAGGCTTGTAGCGGCAACGGCTATAAGACCATCGAGATGAATTTCCTGCCGGATGTGCTTGTGCCATGCGAGGTGTGCGGAGGCAAGCGCTACAACCGCGAGACGCTGGAGGTGCGCTACAAGGGCAAATCGATAGCCGACGTGCTCGACATGACAATCAACCAGGCTGTAGAATTCTTCAGCGGCATCCCCACCATACTGAAAAAGATTCAGGTGCTTCAGGACATAGGATTAGGCTACATCAAGCTTGGCCAGCCATCGTCGACATTATCCGGAGGCGAGAACCAACGAGTGAAACTCGCGACGGAACTTGCCAAGAAAGACACCGGCAAGACGCTGTTCATTCTGGATGAACCCACTACCGGACTGCATTTTGAGGATATCAACACGTTGCTTGGCATCCTCAACCGACTTGTGGACAAGGGCAATACAGTGCTTGTAATAGAACATAACACGGATGTGCTGAAAAGCGCGGACTACATCATCGACATGGGACCCGGCGGTGGACGCAATGGAGGCACTATTGTAGCGGAAGGCACCCCTGAGAAAATAGCAAAAGGTAAATCGCCGACATCGAGTTTTCTAAAATAAAGACATCGCCTCAGCATTGGCCGAGGCGATGTCTTCATTTTTTATAACCGTCCTTTGTGCACCGCTCTTTCATGCGCTTGATGCGCTCCGTTGTCTCCGGATGAGACGAGAACATATTGGCAAGACCACCAGTGATCTGAGCGCCATTCGACTGTTCGAGCTGGAGCATCTTCTCGAAGGCAAGCACCATATTGTAGGGGTTCTTTCCACAGTAGACGAGGAAATCATAGCCAAAGTCGTCAGCCTCGTTCTCCTGCTTACGGGAATATTTCGACGACATGAGCGAACTTGCCAACTGCCCCAGCTGACTGCTTGTAAGCGCAGCCATAGTGCTACCGGTGGAACCGATGACATCAAGGAGCGCACTGTTGATGAGCTGGCTCTTCATGGCGTTGGTGGAATGCTGAAGCCCCACATGACCTATCTCATGACCGATAATGCCCAGCAGCTCTTCATCAGACATAAGATCCATAATGCCGGAATACACTCGCACACTGCCGTCGGCACAGGCGAAGGCATTGATGTCGTTGGTAAGGTAGACTTTGAAATTGAGAGGAGTGTTTCCCACGGTCTCTATGTCGCCAACCAGACGGTTGAGACGCTTGGTGTACTCGCTGGAAGCAGGAGCCACCTTATTCTGGGCATCCATCTGTACCACAGCCTGTGCGGCATACTGAGCCACCTGATCGTTGGAGATTGTCATAGCCTGAGAACCTTTCTCCAAAGCCGACATCAACTGACCCTGATTGAGATTTAGAGTTTTGCATGACACACAGCTAAGCGCTATTGCCACGACAAACAGAAGATTTTTGATTTTCATATAGTGAAATTATTGAATTTAATTCAAATCGTCCGCGAATTTACAAAAGATATTTGAGAAATGGGTAATTTTCACTAATTTTGTTGGTAAAAAACGACACAAAAGTGATATTGCTACAAATAGAAGAGCTGACAAAGAGCGTGGGCGACCGCATGCTCTTCGCTGACATGACTCTTGGAGTGAACGAGGGCGACAAAATAGGAATAATAGCCAAGAACGGAGCCGGAAAATCTACGATGCTACGCATCCTCGCCGGGAAAGAGGACTATGACAGCGGAAAAATCACCTTACGCAATGGAGTAAGAGTGGGATATCTCGACCAGGACAGCGCGTTCCCCGACAATAAGACAATATTCGAGGCATGCATGCAAGTGGCACCGGCACCCGAAGAAGAAATGCATATCGACGAAGGATATGGCTACTCGCAGCGGCTTCGCCAGCTTCTCTACCAGTTGGGACTGACCGAACTCGACTCCACCCCCGCCACATTGTCGGGTGGACAGCTCAAACGCATGGCGATAGCTTGCTGCCTGATTCAGAACCCGGATATACTTCTGCTTGACGAGCCTACCAACCATCTTGACATAAAGGCAATCGAATGGCTTGAGGGCTACCTGCGCAAGTCGAGGTCAACGCTGATGATGGTGACTCACGACCGATATTTCCTGGACCGTGTGTGCAACAAAATCATCGAAATCGACCGCGAACAGGTATACGCCTACGATGGTAACTACAACTACTACCTGCGCAGACGGGGCGAACGTATCGAAGCCATGACGGCAGAGCTTGCGAAAGTAAAGAATACCCTGCGACGCGAACAGGACTGGATGAACCGTCAGCCTCAGGCTCGTGCGGGCAAAGCCAAATACCGTATCGATCAGTTCTACGAACTTAAGAAAAAGTCGACTGTACGGCTTGGTGAACGCAATGTGCAATTAAGCGCCAACAAAGACACATACATCGGATCGAAGATATTCGAGGCAGATGGCATCAGCAAGCGCTTCGGCGACAAAGTGATACTCGATGATTTCACCTACACCTTCGCCCGTGGTGAGAAGGTGGGCATCATCGGTCCGAACGGAGTGGGAAAATCCACGTTCATCAAGATGCTGCTTGGAAAGATTGAAGCCGACAGCGGAAAGTGGAATGTGGGAGAAACCGTAAGGTTCGGATACTATAGCCAGGAAGGCATAGAATTCGACGAGAACAAGAAGGTGATCGATGCCGTGACGGAAATAGCGGAGGATATCGACATGGGAGGAGGCGTGCATGTTTCTCCAATGAATTTCCTTCAGAGATTCCTTTTCTCTGTACCCGACCAGCAGAAATATATAGGAAAACTGAGCGGAGGTGAACGTAGGCGACTCTATCTTGCTACCGTGCTGATGCTTAATCCCAATTTCCTGATCCTCGATGAGCCGACCAACGACCTCGACATAGTGACGCTTGGATTACTCGAAGAATTCCTGACTGAATTCAAAGGCTGTGTGATAGTAGTGAGCCACGACCGCTATTTCCTGGACAACATTGCCGACCATCTCTTCGTGCTTGAAGGCGATGGAGTGGTGAAGGATTTTCCTGGAACCTACACAGAATATCATGAATGGAGACAGGAGAAGTTCGCCGCAAAACGCGATTCTGAAGCAGCCGCTACCAAGGAAAAGCAGACTAACAACAGGGTAAAACAAGAGCGACCGAAAAAACTCTCGTTCAAAGAACAACGGGAACTTGAGACCCTGGAGAAAGATCTGGAATCCCTAAATGCAGAGAAAGATGCACTCGACCGGCTCTTCAACTCAGGAGAGATAATCGACGACATTTCGGAGAAAGCAGCGCGCTACGAGGAATTGAAGGGACTTATCGATGAAAAAGAAATGAGGTGGCTTGAATTGAGCGAGTGAAAGAATCCTTTTTCATTATGCAGTGTGTACAAAATGAAGGAAAAACTCCTACAGATGAACAAATTATTACTGCTTATGGCAGGAATCGCCATAAGCATGGAGGCTGTGGCGGTGGAGCTGAGTCCGTCGACCAGAATAAGGCTTCATCGTCAGGAGCTGAAGAGCCGCGATGATTCAGATCCGCCCTACCGCCCCCTACTTATCCAGGTGGAAGACGAAGCTACGGTGGAGGAGCTGACTCAAATGGGAGCGATCATTTTCAACAGGCGTGACGATATTCTCTTGTGCTGCATACCGGTGGAGAGACTGGAAGATGCCATGGCACTACCCGGGCTACTCGTAGCGGAAACAACCGGCGATATTACCGCCATGCTCGACGAGGCACGGCCGTACTGCGCGGTCGATATCGTGCAACAAGGCCTTGACAATCTGCCCGGAGGATATGATGGGGAAGGAATTGTAGTGGGATTCAGCGACATCGGATTTGATGCGCAGCATATAGCTTTCAAGGACAGGATATCGGCAATCTACGATTATGATGCTGCCTACGGGATGAAACTTTCGGCAGAAACAGCGGAAGATATAGCAGCCTGGACAACAGATAATCCGGACAACTATCATGCCACCCATGTGGGCAATATCCTCGGAGGCAACTACCGTGGGAATGGATATTACGGCGTGGCCACAGGAGCGGAAATGGTGGCTACCACCAGCCGGCTGACAGATGTGGGGATTTTGGCGGGAGTGGAGGACATTATTGCCTACGCCAAGAGGCAAGGAAAACGGGCCGTGATAAACCTTTCGCTCGGCAGCTACCTGGGCGCACATGACGGGAGTTCGCTTGTATGCCGCTATCTTGAATCATGCGCTAAGGATGCCGTGATATGTCTTTCCGCAGGAAACACCGGCGAGACAAGCGGCTACGCATCGGCTGAACTTGATGATTCTACAGGAATCTTCCGAGTGTTGGTCAATTCACTGTCGACATGGGATGGATTTGAAGTTGAAGGAATGACTGAATTCTGGAGCGACACATCCTCCCCATTCGACTTCCGCATAGAATTATGGGACAATGACACCAAATCGGTGGTGTTCGCCACAGAATGGGCATCTGAAGACAATCCCCTTCTCTATGTGGATGCAGAGAGCTGTCCGGATTGGGGCAATGCTATGAGAGGTAATGTGACCGCCGAATGCGGCATGTCACCTCTCAACGGAAGATATTGCGTGGCCGTGGCTTACAGCACTCAGACAGAAGAAGCAGCCCGGGAGTCAGACGGCAGATGGAGCCGATATTTCACTGCCCTGGCTTTCAAGGGAAACGACAAACTACCGACAAAAGTGCATGTAGATATTTTTGCGGACGCAATACAGTCGTTCATAGGAAGCGCGAATGCGGCATCGTCGCCGCAATTTTCTTCCGATGGATCGATTAGCGACCTATGTACGGCCGGCGGAGTGATCGCAGTGGGCAACATCGCCACAAGAAATGTGCTCCCATCGTTAGAATCAGGGAGCATCCAACGCGACTTTTCCATCAATAGGATAGCCCGGTCATCGGCCTACGGTGATGTATTCACCATTCCACGCCTTCCGCATTTCGCGGCTCCGGGCAGATATGTCGTGTCGGCAATGAGCAGTCAATTTCTTGAATATTCCGATGCCCTGAATGGATATCTGGCAGCCGAAAGCGATGTGGATGGCAAAAGCTATTACTGGGTGTCGCTATCCGGCACATCCATGTCATCACCAATGGCCGCCGGCATTATGGCACAATGGCTTCAGGCCGACAATACCCTGACCACTGAGCAACTTATCGAGATCGCCCAACGTACAGCAAGGAAAAATTTTCCTGATATCAGCAATCCGAGATGGGGAGCAGGCTGTATCGATGCCGCTGCGGGAATCAAGAGCATATTGCAAGCTTCGGCACCCTTGATTGATAATGACAGGGACGAACGTGACGTATATACACTGCAGGGAATCAAGATATTTAGTGGACCCGAAGCGGAACTATACCGGATGCTTCCGGCCGGACTTTACATATCGGGAGGAAAATTAATATATATTAAATAGACGGCGTTATTTACGGAAAGAATCGATTGAGGCGAGAAGTTTGACGAGTTCCTGACGAATCTCCTTCAGACGGCGAATGGCCTCATACTGCTTGCTCACGCCCGAATGATTGTGCTTGATGATTTCCTGGGCGGCATCGATTTTCATACCGCGTTCCTTCACAAGATAATTCACCATGCGGATTTTCTCGATATCCGACGAACGGTAGAGACGTGTGCCACGGTCGGTGCGTTTGGGTTTGATGATTGTGAACTGGCTCTCCCAATATCTGAGAGTCGACATCGGAATGTTTAGAATCTCCGCCACCTGGCTTATCTTGTAGTATTTTTTATCGAAATCTTCCATACAGGGCAAACTAACCGAAACAACAGTATTTTGCTGCAAAAATACGAAATATTATCGAGATTGCGGTATTTTTAAAGTCGGTAAAAAATCAGAGGATGGGTTCGGACCCATCCTCTGATTTTCTTGTGAATTTAGTAAAAATTTATTGCTCGGGATCCAGGATCACTACCCGGTAGTTGCCCTGGCTGAGGAGCTGCTTCATGAAATTCTGTACATCGGCAGGAGTAATAGAGTTGATAGTATCCTCCACACCGTTGAAGAAATCCACACCGTTGAGCTGAGTTGCCGACATGGCACCGATCCATCCGGCATTCTGTTCCTTGTTCTCGGCATAGTTCTTCTGCATGAACTCCTTGGCAGGATTGATTTCTTCATCGGTGACATCATTCGTCATGGCATCAACGATGGCCTTGATTTCGGTGAACACCTGATCCCTGTATTCGGGATTTAAAGGGAATTCAATCTTGAAATTGGTATTGACCTTTCCGGTACGCGACAAAGATCCATCTGCTCCGATTGAATAAGTGGCACCCATTTCCTCACGGATTTTCTTAAGGAGACGGTTGGACAACACCTGCGATGCCACGGCACTGACAATACGGTTCTTCGGGGTATAGGGCATTTCACCTGAGATCACCACAGCACCATATACCTGAGGAGTCTCCATCTTGGTGGAGAATGTGTCGATACCGCTTCCGGGACGTGTCTCCATACCGCTGTTCAACACATAATTCCTTGTAGCATTTGCTGCATCGGCAGGAAGAGTGGCGATATACTGCTCAAGCAAAGGAATTAGAGTGTCCATGTCGATATCTCCTACAAAGAAGAAGGTGTAATCGGCGGCATTCGACAGATTCTTCTGAATGAAAGCCACACCCAATTCTCTGTCGGCAGCATTGATCACGTCGACAGAGGGGAATTGATTCAGCTTGGATGTATAGAGGGCCTCCATCTTGTTCTTCTCGAAAATGATCTGAGGATGGGCCATCAATGTGGCAAACTGATTGGCCATCTGAGCCTGAATAGTCTTGAAATCGTTATCATTGATATTATAGTCAATGAATGTCATGTAGATCATCTCCATCAGTGTGGGAAGATCCTTCACGGTGGTGCTTCCGGAAAGCGAGCGTGAGTAGTCTTCAATTCCGAATGCTACACCGGCCTGCTTGCCCTGCAGATATTTCTTAAGATCGGATGCAGTGTAATCTCCGAGGCCATGATTTAAAGTAGCAAGTGTAGCTCCCCACAGAGTGTTGATGGCATCCTCGGACTGATCGGATGTACCGCCAAGAGCGATTGCCTCAAAGCGAATATCGTCCTTCTTGAAATCAGTAGGCTTCACATATACCTTCACGCCGTTGCTCAGGGTTATGACTTTTGCACCCCACTGTGCATCGTCAGTGATGGAGACGACCTTGCCAGGAGTGGGCAGCTGTGGGATGAGGGGTTCAGCCTTCATTGCATCCTGGAAAGGCTCGATTGTCTCGGCATCAACAGAAGCGATTACGCCAGAGATCTGAGCCTCGGTGGGGACTTTGAATGTATCGTTTTGTGGAGCCATAAAGAAGAATACACGATTGTCGTCGGTAACAATTTCGGGAAGAATCTGATTGACGACATCCACCGGAATCATAGGAGTAAGCTGGGTCATGAGAGCATACTCATCCTCAATGGATGGGATTGGCTCATTGTCAATGAAATTGCGCACATATTCGTGGACGAATCCCTCATTCTGGCGGTTTTCGCGGCTATTGTAAGACTTTTCGAGACGCGACATATATTCAGAGCGGGCGCGGTCGTATTCACTTTCGGTGAACCCACCACGCTGAGCACGGAGCAGCTCGCGATAGACAGCCTCAACAGCTGAAGCAAAATCGTCCTTCGGAACAATCTGCACCGTCAGAGCATCCTTAGTGCTGGAAATTAAGAAATTTCCCATTCCCACACCAGCAGAAACGAAAGGAGCTTCGGGAGTGTTGGCAATATCGCTTAGACGCTGGTTGAGCATTGATTCCATCATATCCTGAGCGTACATCTGCATGAGGTACATCGGATTGCTCTTGAGATTGTCGGGGAACTTGTCGGTCTTGAACATTAGCATGGCCACGGGCTGAGGCATAGCCAGGTCAGAACCGATAGCGTAGATAGTTCCGTCGTTATCATCAACTTCTACATAGTATCTTTCCTTGGCATTCTCGGGCATCTCGATTGAAGAGAACATCTCTTTAATCTTACCTTCGATATAATCCACGTCGACATCACCTACAACGACTATACCCTGCTGATCGGGGCGATACCATGTCTCATAGTAATCGCGTAGATCCTGATAGGGAAAGTTGTCAACAATCTCCATAGTACCGATGGGGAGACGCTCACCATATTTATTATCGGGATAGATAGTCGGAATGAGTTTCTCGATGATGCTCATCTGACCCACCATACGCATACGCCACTCCTCGTGTATCACACCTCGCTCCTTGTCGATTTCCTCCGGGTCGAGGAGGAGGTCATTGGCCCAGTCGTGAAGGATAAGGAGGCAGGAATCCTGCACAGCTTTGCTTGCTGTGGGCACGTTAGAAATATTGTAAACAGTCTCATCCACACCAGTGTAGGCATTAAGGTCGATGCCGAATTTTACGCCTTTCGATTCAAGCCACTGGACCAGGCTGTTACCAGGGAAATTGGTGGTACCGTTGAAGCACATGTGCTCAAGAAAATGAGCGAGACCTCTCTGATTCTCCTCTTCGAGAATCGAACCCACCTTCTGGGCGATGTAGAAATCCGCCTGCCCCTTCGGGGTTTCGTTATGGCGGATATAATAGGTAAGACCATTGGGGAGCTTACCGATGCGCACTGCAGAATCGACAGGGATGTCGGGCAACTGCTGGGCGAAAGCTACTGAAGCCACCGAAAGCATAGCAACGAAGGCCAGCAATGAGCGTTTTAAGAATTTTAACATAGAATATTAATTTAGTTAAGAGATATTCATTGCTTTAGTGAAAAAAAAGGCAAGGTGTAATACCTTGTTAGTACAGCGCAAAGGTAGGAACAATTTTCGTTATGGCAAAGAAAAAAGGGAAAAAACATATATAAAAGTTATGAGAAGCTTTTTTTTTAAGACAAGTAAACAAAATATTGGTTTAAATTTGTTATTTTTGCAAACTCGAAAAAAAATGGCATTGAAAGATAAAATCACAACTATATGGGACAAGCTCGTGGCATTGTGGGACTACTGCAGCCACGGAGTGTGGAGCGATACGCGGCCATTGTTCAAGGTGAATTTGGTGAAGACCTTGAACATCACAGTGAAATCGTTTCTCAACACTGACATTCAGACTCAAGCATGCGCCATGACCTACCGCACGCTGTTGGCGATTGTTCCTGCATTGGCATTGATTTTTGCTATAGGCCGTGGATTCGGTCTCCAGAATCTTATACAGGATGAGCTCTACAGGATTATGCCAACGCAGAAGACTGTGATTGAACATTCTCTTTCGTTCGTGGACTCCTACCTGAATCAGGCGAGCGAGGGTATTTTTGTAGGAGTAGGCTTAGTGTTCCTGCTGTGGACGTTGATATCGCTTCTTATGAGTGTTGAGGATGCCTTCAACTTGATATGGGGAGTAAAACAAGGCCGCACTCTGTGGCGCAAGATATCCGATTACACTGCGATGTTCCTGATCCTGCCGGTGCTGATGATATGCGGAAGCGGTCTGTCGATATTCGTCAGCAACACTGTGTCGTCATTCTTCGACCTACCGTTCATATCACCGCTGTTGTCGGTATTCTTCGAGATAGGGTCATGGGCTTTCGCATGCCTCTTCTTCTGCGCGGTGTTCATGATGATTCCCAATACAAAGGTGCGCTTCTATAACGCCTTGATAGCCGGTGCATTCACCGGCACGGCATTCATGATACTGCAGTGGCTGTTCGTAAGCGGTCAGCTCTATGTGGCGAAATACAACGCAATCTACGGAAGTTTCTCCTTCCTTCCCCTACTCTTCCTCTGGCTTCAGCTTGTATGGGTGATATGCCTTACAGGCAGCCTGATATGTTATGCTTCACAAAATATTTTCCAGTTCAGCTTCAACGACCAGATCAACGATATATCCAGAGTATACAGCGACAAGGTGACAATAGCCATAGCGGCAGTGGTGACCAGAAATTTCCTTAAGAACGGCAAGCCAATCGAGGCAGATCAGCTGATAAAGGATTATGGCATTCCGTCGAGGCTCGTGAACCTGGTGATTGACCGCCTGGTAGAACTTGGAATTTTCTCAAAGGTGATAATCGATGCCGGGAATGAGCTCTATGGCTACCAGCCGGCCCTCAATCCCGAGGTACTCACAGTGTCGTATATTCAGAGCCTGCTCAGGAACTCAGGCTACAAAGATTTCATTCCCGGCTTCCCCGAGAATTTCCCGGGGGTGGAAAAAACGGTGAAGGACATCAACACGGCAATGGAGAATGTAGGAAAGCAGGTGCATCTGGGCGAACTCGACATAATGCTAAAATAGACAACAACCCTAATCACAAAATAAGAAAAACATGAAAAAAGTAATCGCAACCACCGAAGCTCCGGGAGCAATCGGTCCGTACAGTCAGGCCATCGACACAGGCTCATTCGTATTCGCCTCCGGCCAGATACCCATCAATCCCGCAACGGGCGAGATTCCCGCAGGCATCGAGGCACAGACATCCCAGGCTATCGCCAATGTGAAGGCTATCCTTGCCGCAGCCGGGCTGACAATCGACAATGTAGTGAAGACCACAGTGTTCCTCGCCGATATGGGAGAATTTGCCGAGATGAACAAGGTGTATGCCCAGCATTTCACCGAACCTTATCCCGCACGCTCGGCAGTGGCGGTTAAGGACCTGCCCAAAGCAGTGAGAGTGGAGATAGAGGTGCTTGCCGCACGATAACGCACATTGCGTCAGGGCAGCAACATGTTGCCCTGACACTCCTTACCGAAAGATAAGACGTATAAATCTGATAAATCTTATGAGTCTTATAAGTCTTATAACATAATGTTACTTTATTTAAAAGTCATGCCATGAGCAACAAGCCAAATTTGAGTTTCTGGAAACTGTGGAATCTGAGTTTCGGATTCTTTGGAGTACAGATAGCCTACGCGCTTCAGAGTGCACAAGTGAGCCGAATATTTTCAACTATAGGCGCGGATCCTCATGATCTGAGCTATTTCTGGATTTTGCCCCCGTTGATGGGATTAATAGTGCAACCGGTGATCGGCTCAATGTCCGACCGGACGTGGAACCGCTTTGGGCGCCGCCTGCCGTATCTTATATTGGGAGCATTGATCGCCATTGTAGTGATGTGCTTCCTGCCGAATGCAGGTTCGTTAGGATTGTCGGTATCGTCTGCCATCATTTTCGGATTGATAATGCTAATGTTCCTCGACACCAGCATCAACATGGCAATGCAGCCGTTCAAGATGCTCGTTGGCGACTTTGTAAATGAAGAACAAAAAGGCCTCGCCTACTCCATCCAGAGCTTCCTGTGCAATGCAGGATCGGTAGTGGGATTCGCGGCTCCGTTCGTGCTGGCATGGTTCCTTAGCGAGACTGCACCGGCTGGAGAAGTGCCTCCGACAGTGACGTGGTCGTTCTACATCGGTGCTGCCGTACTGCTGATATGCGTGGTCTACACCTTGGTGAAGGTAAAAGAGATGCCCCCGGCCGAGTATGCAGCTTACCATGGACTACAGCAACAGCCGGAAAAAGAAAATAAAGGCAAAAGCGAGAACATCTTCAAGCTTTTGGCAAAGGCTCCCAAAGTGTTCTGGACTGTGGGACTTGTGCAATTCTTCTGCTGGGCAGCCTTCCTGTACATGTGGACCTACGGCACCGACGCCATTGCCGGCCACGCCTACCACGCCCCGTCGATGCAGAAGGTGACAGGAGTGACGATCAACGGAACGAGCTACTCCGACAAATATCTTTTCAACGGCCAGACACCGGTGATCGACGACGGCAATCTGACCATTGCCGGCATCAACATCGACGGCAAGATGATCACACCCACCACTCTGGTGCTGAAAGGCGACACTCTGGTGCAGTCAGGTCAGGTAAACTATAAGGACGGTGTGGCAATGGTGAATCCTGACGGCGGATCGGTGGCCAACTCAGGCGAGACACTGATCGTGGATGGACAGCCGGTGACAGTGACTCAGAAAGCCACCACAGTGGCAACTTACAAGATGGTGGCGCCCGGCACCACACTCACACTCGCCCACATAGCGAAAGCAGACGGAACGGGCAGCTATACGCTGGAACAGACCACCGACCTGCCTGCAGTGAAATCAGCAGAAGATATCACGGTGGACTACACCACTGTGCTGAACGCCGCCTCCAAGCCATATCAGGACGCTGGCAATTGGAACGGTATACTGCTTGCCATACAATCAATAGCAGCGTTGATATGGGCGGTGGCACTTTCATGGTTCAAGAACCGCAAGGTGGGCTATTCAGTGAGCCTTCTTATCGGAGGCTTAGGATTCATCTCGACATATTTCCTCAACACTCCCGGATTGCTGGCCATCAGTTACGCACTGGTGGGATGCGCTTGGGCTGCGATGCTCGCCATGCCGTTCACCATCCTTACCAACGCATTGTCGGGCGACCACATCGGTACCTACTTAGGCCTCTTCAACTGCACCATCTGCATCCCGCAGATCATTGCTGCCATCTGCGGCGGAGCCATCCTGTCACTGTTCCCGGTGGCTGAGAATGGCGCACCCGACACGATATTCATGCTCGTAGTATCAGGAATCCTGCTCGTCATAGGCGCTTGCGCAGTGTGGAATGTGAAAGAGACCTACGGCAGCACGAAAAGATGAAATTTAGAGACAGAACCAAGGGATTTTTTGAATAAAACATAGCAAAGTTGGACTCAATACGTCAGATTTATAAAATTGGCAAAGGGCCGTCGAGTTCCCATACCATGGGACCTCGGCGTGCCGCCATAAAATTCGCACAGAGCAATCCCTTGCCGGCGAAATATGAGGTGACACTCTACGGTTCGCTTGCCGCAACGGGCAAAGGACACCTTACGGATGTAGCTATCCTGGATGTGCTGCAGCCCATAGCTCCCACCGAGATTATTTGGCAACCCTCGACGGTGCTACCATTCCATACCAATGGCATGAATTTCAAATCCTTCGATTCCCACGGAAATGAGACGGCCTCATGGACAGCCTATTCGGTTGGCGGCGGTGACATCGTGGAGGAAGGGCAGGAACGCAAACCGGCAGAGAGGCTCTACCACAAGACTCGCATTAAGGATATACTGAACTGGTGCACAGAGACCGGACACAGCTTCTGGGAATATGTGGACATGTGCGAAGGCGCGGAGATATGGGAATACCTGCAAGAGGTGTGGAATGTGATGAAAGCAGCCGTGGAGAGCGGAATAGAAGCCGAAGGAGTGCTTCCCGGAGGTTTGGGTGTAAGGCGCAAGGCCTACAGCTATTACATGCACGCCGGAGGTCACAACGGATCACTGAAGAGCCGGGGACTGGTGTATGCATACGCCTTGGCGGTGAGCGAGGAGAACGCCGGAGGAGGTACGATAGTCACGGCACCGACATGTGGGTCGTGCGGAGTGCTCCCGGCGGTATTATACCATCTATATACCTCCAAGAATTTCTCGGAGAAACACATACTGAGAGCATTGGCCACAGCCGGACTTTTCGGCAACGTGGTGAAATACAATGCATCGGTGTCGGGAGCTGAAGTAGGATGCCAGGGAGAGATCGGAGTGGCTTGCGCCATGGCTGCGGCGGCGGCCTCACAACTATTCGGAGGCACACCGGCACAGATAGAATACTCAGCCGAGATGGGGCTTGAGCATCACTTAGGCCTAACTTGCGACCCCGTGTGCGGACTTGTGCAGATACCATGCATCGAGCGCAATGCCTACGCCGCGGCCCGCGCTCTTGACGCCAATCTGTACGCCGCATTCTCCGACGGACGCCATGCGGTGGATTTCGACCGCATAGTTGAGGTGATGAAGCAGACAGGCCATGATATACCGTCGCTCTACAAAGAGACATCTCAAGGCGGACTGGCTGTGATACGCTGATGAGAATACAGCCCGGACATAACAGGACGCTCAGAGGCAGACTGCGTTATGCCCGGGCTCGCTTTATATATTCACGCACGAGATTCATCGCTCATTTCGAACAGAGACTACTATTCATATCCACAGTGCTGAACAACCTTGTGGGAATAGGATCGGTGGTTGCCATCGTTCTGTTAGTGGTATATATCGGCTACAACCTGCGATCATCGGACGCAGCGATGCTGCAACACACTCTAAGGGGCATCCAGACACTATTCGGAATACACATATTGTTCCATCTTATATTCTTTTTCCGATCGACCATCAGCGACAGTCGTGTCATAAAGTGGGTGGTCGACATTGGCATATTTCTGTCGCTGATATTCTGGATTTTTCCGGAGATAGAAAAACCTTGGTTTCCGACCCTCAACCACATATTATTCGGCAACATTTTCTTCTTTTCGGCAGTAGGCGCCTACTCAATAGTGGATATCAGCTACGCACTTTCGAGGATACCCGGAAGACGTACCAACCCCACTCTGCTGATGGCATCGAGCTTTTTGGCGTTCATCGTGATGGGGTCGTTCCTGCTAATGCTGCCCCGGTGCACATATCACGGAATTTCATACATCGATTCCCTGTTCATCTCATCGAGTGCTGTAAGCATAACCGGGCTGACTTCGGTGGACATCCCATCTACCTTCACCCCATTAGGCATTATGGTGCTTTCGCTGCTGATACAGTTGGGAAGCTTAGGCATCATCACTTTCACAAGTTTTTTCGCCATGTTCTTCACCGGAGGCACATCGATATACAACCAGCTGCTTCTGAAGGATGTGGTCTATTCCAAGAGCATGAACGCCTTGGTGCCGACCTTGCTATATGTGCTTGGCTTCACCCTCACGATTGAAATCATAGGGGCTGTGTGCGTCTATTTCACCATTCCTGAATCACTTGGCTTAGGAATGAAGGACAGGTTGATTTTCTCTGCATTCCATTCAATGTCGTCGTTCTGCAACGCCGGATTTTCATGTCTTCCTGACGGGATGTCCAATCCTGTGCTTATGCACTCCGGCCAGGCCATATATATAGTCACGTCCGTATTGATATTCATGGGAGCTGTAGGATTTCCCATACTTGTGAATTTCAAGGAAATTATCAGGTACAACATACAGAAGGCCGTGAACGCCGCACTAAAGACAAAGAGACATGTGGTGCCTGTGCATATTTTCGACCTCAACACCAAAATAGTGCTTTGCACCACCCTTACAGTACTCGCAGTGGGGATAGTGGCGTTCCTTATCCTCGAATACAACAATTCGCTTCGGGGAATGACACTGTATGAAAAGGCAGTGCAGTCAGTGTTCAACTCCCTCGTACCACGGAGTGCGGGCTTCGCATCCATCAATCCCACCACATTCCTCGACATAACGCTACTTTTGATAATGGTGCAGATGATTATCGGCGGGGCGTCGCAGTCGATGGCAGGCGGCATAAAAGTGAATACACTGGGCACGGCGGTGCTCAATCTCCGTTCGGTGCTGTTCGGACACAACAGAGCCACGGCCTTCCACCGCACCATCAGCCAGGCTTCCGTAAGGCGAGCGAACGCCGTAATACTCATATCGGTGTTCGCTCTGACAGTGTACCTCACAGTAGTGCTGTTTCTCGAACAGGAGCTACCTACAAAAAACGTAATATTCGAAGTGGTGTCGGCACTCTTCACCGTGGGCTCTTCACTCGGCATCACCGGCGAGCTGGGCGAAGCATCAAAGGTGGTGCTTTGCACGGCTATGTTCTTGGGACGTGTAGGCATCCTATCACTCATAGCCGGACTCGCCACATCTCGCCGCGATGTCTCCGACCACTATCCCGAGGATAGCGTCATTATTAGCTGATTTGGCTTCATTTCCCAGAGAGCCGGCCTAAAGCTTGCTCCTTGTATGAAAACATCTATTTTTTGATAGCTGAATCGTTACGAATGTTTGATGCAATGGAAAAATATTGTTAAATTTGCGGAGAAATCTAATTCATGTATCTATGAGGAAAGTATTAATTTTTGCTTCATTCGCAGGGCTTTGTCTGTCGGCATCAGCTCTAACCCATGAGGCGGGGAAAGTAACAATTCCGGTGGGCGAAGGAGCCGTGACGCTCGACTGGTATGGAGAGGGTATTGTAAGGGTGACAAAAATCCCTGACGGCACGGTATTCGACCGACAGAGTCTGGCAGTGACGGCCACGCCTTCGGCATTAAAAAAGATGAAGGTGAGCGAGACAGCCGACATGGTGACTGTGTCGACACCCAAACTGAAGGTGACTGTGGACAAAGCCGACGGTAAGGTGAGCTATTCCACACCCAAGGATAAAGCTTTGATGAAAGAAAACGGCAAAGCCATATTTGCTCCGTTCGATGATGCCGGAAAGAAATCATGGACAGTGACACAAGGATTTGCACTTGAGCCGGATGAAGATATTTACGGACTTGGAATATTGCAGAACGGAAAAATGTCGCAACGTGGCGAGAACAGGACCCTTCGTCCCGGCAACACAGAGGATGGCATTCCCTTCTTCCAGTCGGAAAAAGGCTACGGCATATACTGGGACAATTACTCACCAACCACCATATCCGACAACGGCAAGGATGTGACGCTTAAGGCCGAGGTTGGTGATGCAGTAGACTATTATTTCATTTATGGAGGTGACGCCGACGGAGTGGTGGCAGGTGTGCGCGAGCTCACTGGCGACGTGCCAATGGCTCCCCTGTGGGCTTATGGATTCATGCAGAGTCGCGAGAGATACAAGAGCCAGCAGGAGATGCTCGACGTGCTCCACCGCTACCGCAACGACGGAGTGCCAATCGACTGCATGATACAGGACTGGCAATACTGGGGCAACAACTATCTGTGGAACGCAATGGAATTCATGAGCGAGACATTCCCTGACCCGCAGGGTATGATGGACGATGTGCACGCCAACAACGCCAAGTGCATGATATCAATATGGTCGTCCTTCGGTCCGCAGACGAAGCCATACAAGGAACTTGACGAAAAAGGACTTCTCTTCGACATGGAGACATGGCCGCAGTCGGGCATCAGCCACCAGTGGCCTCCACGCATGGACTACCCGAGCGGCGTGCGCGTGTACGACTGCTACAGCCCCGAGGCGCGCGACATCTACTGGAACAACCTGAAACGCATCTACGACATAGGTATGGACGGATGGTGGATGGACAGCACCGAACCCGATCATTTCAACTGGAAGGAGGAAGATTTCAACCACCAGACCGCAATGGGCAGCTACCGAAGCGTAGTGAACGCCTTTCCCCTGATGGCAGTGGGCGGCGTGTACGATCACCAACGCAACGAGAGCGACTCGACACGTGTGTTCATCCTCACACGCTCGGGATCGTTCGGACAACAGAGGTATGGAGCGAATGTGTGGAGTGGCGACGTTGTATCGACATGGGACATGCTCAGGAAGCAGATTCCGGCCGGACTGAATTTCTCGCTCACCGGCAATCCAAATTTCAACAGTGACCTCGGTGGATTTTTCGCCGGCTCCTACAATAGATCATGGCAAGGAAAACCCGCTAATGAGAATCCGGCATACCACGAACTCTACGTGCGCTGGACACAGCAGGGAGTGTTCACACCGATGATGCGCAGCCACGGCGCCGACGTGCCAAGAGAGCTCTTCTATTACGGACAGGCAGGAACGCCCACATACGATGCACTTGTCGATGCCGTCAAGCTGCGTTACCGCCTTCTTCCCTACATCTACAGCACGGCGTGGCAGGTGAGCAACGGAAGAGGCACATTCATGCGCGCCCTCGCCATGGATTACCCTAATGATGAGAAAGCCAAGGGACTGACAGATGAATACATGTTCGGCGACGCTATCCTTGCCACCCCGGTTGTAAAAGCCAAATACACTCCGGAGATTTACCGCAATGATACGGATGCAAATGCCGGTTGGGACAGCAACACCGGACGCACCACCATAGACAATATGGGTGACCATGACTTCACCAAACCTGCAAAACATACGGTCTATCTACCGGCCGGAAACGACTGGTACTATTACCACGACGGAAAGAAATACAGCGGAGGAAGCGACGTGGAGATAGAAACACCCTTCAGCGAAGCTCCCTTCTTCGTGAAGGCCGGAGCTATACTGCCGATTGGTCCGGACGTGCAGTGGAGCAACGAGAAGCCCTGGAACAATCTTGAGATCAGGGTTTACCCGGGAGCCGACGGAACATTCACCCTCTACGAAGACGAAGGCGACGGCTACAACTATGAGAAAGGAATGTATTCAGAGATAAAGATGAATTGGAACGACAAGTCACACAGTCTGACCATAGAACCCCGCAAGGGATCATATCCCGGAATGAACGAGAGCTACACATTCAATGTAGTGCTACCCGACGGTTCAGCGAAGACAGTGAGCTACAATGGGAAAAAGACCGTAGTCAGGCTCTGAACATACAGCTGTGGATTGAAAAAGGTGCTCTTGCGAGCACCTTTTTTTCGTCGCTGATCTCCGGAATCGGTGAACCACCGGTTCTTTATGCATACATAGAGAAAGCGGATCGGTTCAAACCCTGTAGGCGGCGAGTGTTGTGTGGAGTGTTCGCCGGGCGAATGCGATATTGTTCTTGACAATGGTCTCCGGGCAGTCGGTGAGCCGGCTGATTTCCTTGTATCTATATCCAAAAGTCAACAATAAGAAGGCTGTGCGATATTCTTTGCGCAAGTTTCCTATTGCATTCTTTATATCCTTCATCTCGCAGCATTGATGCGGCGACATTGAAGCATCAGGACAAGAAACAATCTTATCAAAATGTGACTCGATACTATCGGTTCTTGACAAGGGATGATGGGAACGCTGACAAAGATTGTAGAACGTATTTTTCATTATTGAAAATACCCATGCTTTGAAATTGGATCCGGGTGTAAAGAGACGGGCATTCTCCAGCACCTTGAGATTAGTATCCTGAAGGAGGTCGAGAGCATCATCATGATCGGCAGTGAGACTCAGCGCAAATCTTAAGAGGATCTGCTGCAAGCTAACGAGATCGGTATGTAGCGAATTCGACATCATGATAAATCAATTTTCTGGATAATCCTCCGGCAGATAACAAAGCGTCGAGATGCCCGGCCACTTGTGATTGTACCTACTAAAACCCGAAACAAAACCAATCAAAAATTACCTTAGAAACAGAGGGCCGGACATCAAAGACGCGGTAAATTCTACACTTCAGTATCAATTTTTGTGCAAAACTACAGCTTCTTTGAAGCATAGGCAATACTTTAATACCAAATTAAAGTCATAAAAAAAGTAAATAATTATAAACTAAATGATTACATCCAATTATTTTGGAATCAATCAAGGTCAGATATAAGCAATAGGAGAATAAAAAAAGGAAAAATCAGCGAGGAATATCCATCACTGCGTCATCGAAGGATCCCTTCTCTACTATAGAATGAGCCTTCATCCTTGCCTTGTAGACATAAATAGTGTTCGGACTAATGTTGAGATATTTCGACACCATAAGTGTATCAGAAATACCAAGACGCATCAGGGCGAAAATGCGGAGCTCGGAGGGCATAGAGCCGTCATCGTTGAGAGCGACTTTTCCTTCGCAATCGAGCAAAGAATTGAAACTCTCCACGAAACCCGGGAAAATACTCAGGAAAATACTGTCGAACGTAGAGAGAATGCGGCGGCTCTCGTTCTTAACCCCTATAGAGCGGAGAAGGTCGGCAATATCCTCGAATTGCCTGGCCTTGATCTTCCGTTCGATGGTTTTACCTGTCTTGTCGACAACATCGACAAATGTCTGGTTGGCATAGAGCGCCTCCATGATACAACGGTTCTTGATCACATCGGCCTCCTCAAGTTTTCCATTAATCATAGTTAAACGAGCGTTGACCTGGTTGAGCATCACTGTCTGACTCATGCTCTCTTCCTGAGCAATGGAGAGCAACTTGTTACGACGTCTCACCTTAAGCCACAACACCAGCACCCACACGAGAAGGGCAAGAATCACAAAAGCAATTACAATAATCGCATGTTTCTGACTTTGAGACATATTTAGACGAGAATCGACAATATCAGGCAAGATAGCATTTATCTCGACCTTCCGCAATCGGCTATTGAAGAAATTCGCCTCATCGAGGGCAGCATAAATATATCTGGAAGCCCGGTCGATGTCGGATTTCCGGTGCATCAGGTCGGCAAGAATATACGTCGACATCGTCTCATTGTTGCAGAGACGCTGGTCGCAGATAGCAGACAAAGCGGTGAAATATATGGCAGAGTCAATATCATTGAGAGCGATATATGCCCTGCCCATGGCACAATACTGCATAGCCTTCTCGCGGGGCGGAAGCTCGAATTGAGAGAATAATCGCCTGCGACAGGAGAGCTCGACCGATGGATCCATGCCGTCGAAAGTGCGTCGCTCAAGCGACATTATTGCAAAAAGGGTAGAATCATCGCGGGAAGCCTCTATAGCCATATCTGTGAATCTCACCAGAGAGGCATCATAATACTGACGGATATAGGATGTCTTTCCCAAGAAAGAATTGAGGTTGATATAAAGAGCGGCCGCCTGGCGATAGAAACTCAATTTGTCACTCTCCGAAAGAAACGTGGTGTCGATCCTGTTTTTCATATCAGCACTTTCCTTCAGCAGTCCAACAGAAGAAAAACATCTCATCAGCATCAGATATGAACGGTGTACAGAAGAAGAATCACCAATCTGGCGAGCGATATCGTAAGACCTCCTGGCATAGTAGAAAGCTGAGTCCGACTGATAGCAGCTGTATTCCTCGTAGATGTCCTCACAAAGTTCGAACTTGGTGGAAGGAGCAGAGGCTCTGCTGAGGGAATTTTTCAATTGTTGGAGTCCACGCTCCTTGTTCATACGATGCGAGCGACGATTGGCAATCTCCATATCGAGGACATTCAAAGTGGAATCAGCCAGAGCATTATACCTACCCTTTCCTGCCAAATTTCCCGGAAGAAAGATTAGCAGGAAGAGACATACGATGATTCTCAAATATGATAAGTAGGAAAACATCATAAAAAACGAAGAAGGCATATAGATTTATAAGATGCAAAGATAAGACTTTCGTATCAAAACTTGAAATATATGACTAAAAAATGTGAAGGCAAACGCACAGAGTGGGATTTTTTTAGTAACTTTGCAGAAAATTAATTTCTATGAAAACCTACATCTATCTATTTGCAGGATTGCTTATTACTACAATATCTTTTATTTCCTGCGATAATACAGAAAAAGAGCCTTCCGGCGAACCAGACATAATCGGTGTGGAAATGATAGCACAATATGAAAATTCACTACTCGAATATGTGGATGTTGAAGCTACATGGATTGACTCCACCGGAACAATGCGTCATGCTTCTCCGGCACCCCACTATCTTGAGCACGGCAACCGACAGTACAGCCGAATCACAATCGACACAAAGTTTCCTCATTTACCATCTTCCACAGAAGTCACACTCACGTATAAGGTGAGGGATGGTGTAGTACAAGAAGATGGATTTGTAGATATACCACAGGATGGCATAGATGTTATAGTCTATACTGGAGCAACCGTGACAAAGACTTATGGTGCAAACAAAGGATTCAGCACAACCTACGACATCGCATCATTCATACAGCAAGGTGTGCTACAGACAGAATTCCTTGACATGGTGGAGTATCTAAACACGAATTTCAACAAAATATATGTGTATGCTGATTCAGAAGGAAAGATAACCACCAACACAACGCCTGAAGAAAACCAGGAAGAGGAGGAAACCGATGAAGAAGAATCGGAGACAGGAAACTCCAACAACCGATAAGACGAAAGCGAAGAGACACAGAGACAAGACACACAAAATAATGATTGCCGACATACGACGACTATATTTTTTGATAATAGCCGTACTGATCTCAACCGCTGCCGGAGCGACTACCAGCAGCGGATATTATTACTTAAGCGGGATGGTCAGGGATAACCAGACCCTTGAGCCTCTGCCATACGCCTCGGTGAGAGCCGATGATGAGGCGATAGCCACATTGACTAATGAGAAAGGAATATTCGAGCTTACCGTTCCTGACGATTTAAAGGAAATCACCGTAAGCTGCTTAGGATATCAGACAAAAACAGTAGGAATAAAAAAAAACAATATCAACCTCTACAATATAATGCTGTTGCCCTCCACTACGGAACTCAACGAGGTAGTGGTGCACAGAGAGAAATACAGCAAGAAAAACAATCCGGCAGTGGAACTGGCACAGCAGCTCCGCAAGGGGGCGCACATCACAGATCCACGACGCAACCCCTACTACAATTACAACAAGCATGAGCTCACCACCATAGGAATTAACAATTTTGGAAATCCGGAAAAGGGTGGCGCACTTTTCCGTCACTTTCCTTTTCTCTGGGAACACGTGGATACTTCGGAAATTTCTGGCAAGCCAATCCTCAACGTAATAGTGAAAGAAAAACTCTCAGAGATGCATTATCGCAAGAATCCTGAGACAGAAAAAGAAATTATAACGGGCGAACGCCAAGAGGGCATCGACGAGATGGCCAATCAACAGAACTTTCAGGTGATGCTTGAAGATTTCCTGCCCGAAATAGACCCGTACAATAATGACATAGACATACTTCAAAATAAGTTTGTAAGTCCGTTGTCGAGAATCGCACCGGATTTCTACAAATTCTATCTGACAGATACGGTTGATGTAGGAGGAGAAAAGTGCTTAGTACTTAGTTTCTACCCACACAATCCGCAGGCATTCGGATTCAATGGCCAGCTCTATGTGCCGGTGAACGACTCCACCATGTTCATCAAGAAGATAGATATGCGGATTCCACGTGGTATAAATCTCAATTTCATAGAGAAAATGACAATATGCCAGGAATTTGAACGCGCACCGGATGGTTCAAGGTTAAAGAAAAGAGACGATGTGACGATAGAAGCAGCCGTAGTGCCGGGAACCCAGGGACTTTACATCCGCCGAAACATGGCATTCGAAAATCATGATTTCGAAGAATGGACGGACCATAGCGTGTACGAGATGGAGCCGAATAAATCGTATGCAAGCGAGGCCAAGACCCGCACTGAGAATTTCTGGAATCTGGAAAGGATACTCACTCTCACAGAGAATGAGAAACAGGTGGGCACGCTGATGGAAAAAATGCGGGGCGTACCTCTCTTTTATTGGTCGGAGAAGATTCTCAAAATATTATTCTTAGGCTATGTGCAGACAGGCAAGCCCAGCAAGATTGACCTTGGACCAGTAAACACGCTTGTGAGTTTCAATCCCGTTGAGGGAGTGAGACTTCGAGTGGGAGGTATCACAACGGCAAGTCTTGACAAACGCTGGTTCGGAAGATTCTACACAGCATACGGCACCAAAGACCGAAAGTGGAAATACGGGGTTGAGGCAGAATATTCATTCAACGACAAAGAATACCACTCAAGGGAATTTCCTGTACACTCACTTCGGCTTACGAGTTCGTATGACCTCGAGAATATCGGACAAAATTATCTTTACACCAACCGCGACAACGTGTTTGTTTCGCTGCAGCGACTCAACGCCGACAATTCCATCTACCGTATGCTCAACCAGCTGAAATATTCGCTTGAGCTATACAACAACTTATCGATATACGCCACTGTACAGACCGACCGCCGGGAATCGACTCCATACGTTCCATTCATCGACGGATACGGAAAGGCCTACCACCATTATGTAGAAAACTCATTTCAGTTGCAGTTGCGTTATGCCCCCGGGGAGAAATTCATGCAGGCGCAATCCTACAGGATGGCAGTGAACCGCAACGCTCCGGTCTTCACCCTCACCCACACGATAGCTCCCAAGGGCTGGGGCGGCTCGACTTTCGGAATCAACAAGACGGAGATTGGATTCGAAAAACGATTCTGGCTTTCGGCATTCGGATATATTGATACAGAAATATCGGGAGGACACGTATGGAGCAGGAGCCCGTTTCCGAATCTTCTGATTCCGAATGCCAACCTTTCCTTCACCATCCAGAGGGGGATGTTCACACTGATGAATCCTATGGAGTTTATCAACGACAGCTATGCCTCAATTCATCTTGATTATTGGATGAACGGGGCGTTGCTGAACTATATTCCTTTGGTAAAGAAATTAAAATTAAGGGAAGTCGTGACATTCAAAGGATTATATGGTCATCTCAGCCACAGGAATGATCCCGGACAGAACCCGGAACTTTTCAGATTCCCCACCACGTCGAATGTGACAAAAATGACGAAAACGCCTTACATGGAGGTGGGCGCAGGCATTGACAACGTATTTAAAGTGCTGAGGGTAGATTATATATGGCGACTGACATATCTGGATGTACCCTATAAGATAGACCGTCGGGGACTGAGGATATCGCTTCATGTGAGATTTTGATGGCTCTCGCGATGAATGGCGTTCATATCTAAAAATTTCTTTCAGGTGGCTACATATTCTCACATATCAATGTGAACCTTTTGAGGCTTGCGTTGTTGAAATATTGTAACCAAAATAAATAAGAGATATGAAATACACTCAACCCGAATTACCGTATGCCACCGATGCGCTGGCACCTATCATCAGTAAGGAAACCATAGAATATCACTATGGAAAGCATGAGAAAGCCTATATTGATAATCTGAACCGTCTGATCCAGGGTACGCAGTATGAGGATATGGAGCTTGAGGATGTGATCCGGGAAGCAAAGGGTCCGTTGTTCAACAACGCTTCTCAGGCATGGAACCACATATTCTATTTCTTCTCATTCAATCCCAATGGCGGTGGAGAACCATCAGGAGAGCTCCGCAAAGCAATAGACCGAGATTTCGGAAGCTTCGATGATTTCAAGAAAGCATTTGAGGATGCTGGTGTGGGACTATTCGGTTCGGGATGGGTCTGGCTTAGCGCTGATGAGAACGGAAAGCTCTTCATCACTCAGGAATCGAATGCCGGAAATCCTTTGACAAAGGGTCTTCATCCCCTAATGACATTCGATGTGTGGGAGCATGCCTATTATCTCGACTATCAGAACAGGCGTGGCGACCAGCTCAAGAAGCTGTGGGATATCATAGACTGGGAAATCATAGAGAGCCGCTATGCAGGCTAAGACGAACCAATCTATCTTATAGATAAAAAGCAGAAAGATATAATAAGCATAATGTGATGAATGGAACGGGAGTGGCTCGTGAGAGTGACTCCTATTCTTTTTTGCCACTTCACCTTACGAGTGGAAAAGGAAACATGTGGAAAACAAATAATGGTCGCTGTGTGCGAAAACATAAAAAAACGCCGTTACAACCGGAAAAAATGATTGTAACGGCGTTTTTCGAAACCTGATTACTCCTGATCAAGTGGATTGGGTGTGTCGGGGTCGGTGTACCACTTGGAATAGAGCAGATAGTTATGGGCTATCTTCTGGTTGATTTCCTTGCTCTGCTCGGGATCGACCATCTTGATGAACTTGGCGGGAGAACCGGCCCAAAGCTCGTTAGGACCGATCTTGGTACGGGAAAGGACCGTTGAACCGGCGGCAACGATGGCACCCTCGCCAACCTCGGCATCATCCATCACCACTGCTCCCATGCCGATAAGTGCATAGTCATGAATCTTTGCTCCGTGGATTGTCACATTGTGACCGATGGAGACATAGTCGCCAATCTCGATGGTGGATTTGCGGAAAAGTGTATGAAGGACAGAACCGTCCTGGATGTTGACACAGTTGCCGATGCGGATGGAATTGACATCGCCGCGGAGCACGGTGCTGAACCATACACTGCAACCGTCGCCCATCACGACATCGCCGATGATTGATGCGTTCTCAGCAAAGAAACAGTCTTTGCCGAATTGAGGGGTCTTGCCCCTGAGTGGAAGGATATAGGCCATAAATAATGAAAAATGAAAAATGGAAATTGCGGAGCTGACGCTTGGCTACTGTAACTATATTATATTTAATGCGAGCCTTTCTGATTTCTTTGGAGAGGCAAGGTTTTAGATTCCAGCCACAGCCGCTCTTCGACCGAAAGAAGCGGAGACAGCAGGAGGCGGACATTGGCGTGGTATTCGTTGACCCAGGTGATTTCTTCTTCCGACATGATTTCTGTCTCGAACAGGCGCAGATCGAAGGGGAAGAGCGTGAGGGTCTCAAACTTGAGGAACTCACCGAAATCAGTGGTCATGGCTTTTACACATAGCAACAAATTCTCACATCTTATGCCATGGATGTTTTCACGGTAGAGACCCGGCTCATTGGATGTGACCATTCCTTCCCGAAGAACGGCAGGGATATAGTTCGTGCGTATCTGGTGTGGTCCTTCGTGTACATTCAGGAAATGCCCTACCCCATGGCCGGTGCCATGGAGGTAAGTCAGACCCTCACGCCATAGAAATTTACGGGCCTCGGCATCAAGCTGCACTCCGTAGGTACCCTTCGGAAAGACCATGGAGGCAAGAGCTATATGTCCCTTCATCACTAAAGTGAAATCATGCTTCTCCATCTGAGTGGGCTCACCCAGGCAGATAGTACGCGTAATATCAGTAGTGCCGTCGAGGTACTGGGCACCGGAGTCAACGAGCAGCAGGCCTTGGGAGTGAATCTTGGCATTCGACCGCTCGTCAGGTTCGTAATGCACGATGGCTCCATTTGGGCCGTATGCCGAGATGGTAGCAAAACTCTCGTCGAAGAAAAGCGGTTGCTCACTGCGGTATTTGAGCAGAAGAGCACTCATATCGAGTTCGGATAGCTGTTCGCCATTCGCCATTTTCTCCTCAAACTCCTTGAAAGCCTTCACCAGCGCGACACCATCGCGAAGCATGGCATTCCGTATTCCCTGTATCTGCGTAGGATTCTTGCACGCTTTTGGCACAGCCACCAAAGAATGGTTATCCATCGCCTTATCGCCAAGGATGGCGGCAAGGGAAGATGAAAGGCGAGCTTTCTCGACAAGCACCTTCACGTCGGCTGGAAGAGAGGAAAGGAATCTACGGATATCGTTGTAAGACAATATTTCTACTCCCTGCGACCGGAGATAGGCTTCAGTTTCATCATTGAGCTTGTCAGGGTCGATGAAGAGCAGTGCTTTGGCAGGATCGACGTATAGATATGACATAGCCACAGGATTGAACTGCACATCGCGACAACGGATATTGAGAGCCCAGGCAATTTCGTCGAGAGGAGTGATGAGAGCTGAAGTGGCTCCATGTTGCACGATATTATTTACGATAGCCGCAATCTTTGATTTGGCAGATTCGCCTGAATAGTCCTCTGAATGGATAAAGATTTTATCCTTCGGGAGCGACGGGCGGTCAGGCCAGGAGATATCCGCCACATCGAAATCGGTGTCGAGTTTAATACCATGTACAGCAAAATTTGCCCGCATCTCCTCCACCTTATCGACGGAAAAGAGCATGCCATCGACTCCTACGGTATCACCTTCATTGAAGGTATGGATAAGATACTCCTCGATTGAAGGAGTGGATGACAGGCCGTCCTTCATAAGCGTGATACCGGAGCCATCAAGCTGCTGAGCGGCCTGAATGAAATAGCGTGAATCGGTCCAGAGGCAGGCACTGTCTGCCGTTATTACAAGGGTACCTGCCGAACCGGTGAAACCGCTGAGAAATTGGAGGTACTCCCAGTGGGCTGCAACGTATTCACTCTGATGAGGATCGGTCTTCGGTATGATGGCAGCGGCGATATGTCGCTCTGCCATAAGCTGACGAAATTTATCAATTTTGTTTTGTGTCATATTTGCTTTATAGTGGGAGTCAGCAATAATATTGCCGACCACGATGATTGATTGGCGGCTGGTTATTCTTCAGGGGATTGTTACCAAAAGGGCTTTGGTAGGTCCCGACAGGATGGTTTTCGGCATCGAGGCCGGAAGGAGAACGGTGGATCCGGAGTGGAAAACAAATTCCTTGCCGTCGGTCATGCGATGGATAGTGAGATCACCTTCAGCGACCATAATTATTGCAAATGAGCGTCCGGCTGTTTCGACAAGAAATTCATCACCACCTTTAAGGTTCAGGAAATCGGTCTTGAAATACGGGGATGAGACCGCTCCTTCGGTAGTAGAGTCGAATATTTCGGCGGTAGGATGGACATCATTGGGATAGCGATAATCAATAGCATCAGTGGCCAGGTCAGTATGAAGCTCGCGAGGTTTTCCCTGAGCATCCCGACGGTCGTAGTCGTAGACACGGTAAGTAATATCGCTTGTCTGTTGGACTTCAGCGAGCAGATTACCGGCACCTATAGCGTGGATTGTCCCTGCCGGGACGTAATAAAACTGCCCGGGAGCGGACCGGTGGACACCAACCACATCCATGATAGAATTGCCTGCTATTCTCTTGCGATAAGTTTCGGGCGAAAGATGATCCCGGAGACCGGAATAGATCTTTGCATTGGGGAGACAGTCGATGATATACCACATCTCTGACTTTCCGGGAGAATTGTGGCGGGCCTTGGCCAGCGAGTCATCGGGATGAACCTGTACTGACAGATCTGCTTTGGCATCAATGATCTTGACAAGCAAAGGAAAAGATGCCCCTCCATTTTCCATGACATCCGAACCAAGGAAATCAGCACCAAATCTTTCAATCAATTCAGATAAGGACAGTCCTTTCAACGGACCTTCAGCCACAACAGATTCATGGCCCGGGACAGCAGAAATCTCCCAACTTTCACCGATATTCTTCTGGTCGGAAGAGATATTTTTATAATCAGCAATTTTTTCGCCTCCCCAAATCACACTTTTTAGATAAGGACGAAAGATCAGAGGTTCATTCAACATAGAAATACACAATTTTTCATATCATAGACGAGTTGTCAGAATGATAATGCAAAATTAGCAATTTTTTAAGTTATAGGTGATAGTGAATAGTGAATAAGTGAGGGGGAGTCAACACTTATTCACTATTCACTATCACCTATAACCTATTTCACGCTCTGGAGACGGAGGACACGGCTGGAGTAATCCATGCGCTTGTGGTAGTCCACATTGTGTTCGAGTGGCATCTCCAGTCCATTATCCATCAAGAATTTACCTGAGAATGTCTTTCCTTCGTAGGCGAGAGGTGTGTTGTCGATACGGTTGAGCTCGGTGACGACATACATTTTGTCGGGATCGAGACCAGCCATCTTTACGCGCGGGAGCTGCTGGTTGCAGAATGTCTCAGTCTTCCACCAGTAGAACACGGCATCGTCCTTATCAGGAGAAACATACATCAACGAAGCCGCACCCTTCTTGTCGTAGGGACTCAGCAGGCGGTAGATGTCGCCCTGCTGCACCACTGGCCGGATTTCCTTGTACTGGGCTATCGCCTTACGGCAGAGGTCCTTTTCCTCGTCGGTCATATTCTTAGGCTGAATCTCCATGCCGAGACGTCCACTCATGGCCACATCAATTCGGTATTTGATAGGTATGGTGCGGAATGTCTGATGGTTGGGTGCAGAGCTGATATGCGAGCCCATGGCAACTGCCGGGAAGAAATGCGACGTGCCCCATTGCATATAGACGCGCTGGAGAGCGTCGGTGTTGTCGCTCACCCAGAATTCATCGAACCAAGGAAGCACACCATAGTTGGCGCGTCCACCTCCACTGGCACAAGCCTGGATGGTGAGGTCGGGATATTTGGCACGTATGCGGTCGAGAGTCTTCTCCAGACCTCTCCAATAATCAATATAGAGATGGCTCTGATTGTCGGCCGAGAGATACTGCGACCCATGATTCATCACCGGAGCATTGGCATCCCACTTGATATAGTCGAGCTCGGGATAGTTGGTCATCAGGGTATCAACGATAGAGAACACAAGATCCTGCACCTTCGGATTCGAGAGGTCGAGAACGAGCTGTGTGCCACCACGTCCCTGCACCGGCTCGCGGTTGGTGGGTTTGATGATATATTCAGGATGCTTCTCATATAATTCACTGACACTGTTGGTCATTTCCGGCTCGATCCAAAGGCCAAACTTAATGCCATTCTTCTTAGCCGTATCAATAAGCCCCTGGATTCCGTTGGGGAGCTTGCGCGTATCTACCATCCAGTCGCCAAGGGATGAAGAGTCGTTGTTGCGGGGATATTTCATGCCGAACCATCCGTCGTCCATCACGAACAGTTCACCTCCCATCGATGCTATATCCTGCATCATCTGAGCCATACCTTCCCCGTTGATGTCGAAATACACGCCTTCCCAGCTGTTGAGCAGAATCTTGCGTGGCTCCGTGCCGTGGGCAATCTTGTGGTTGCGCCCCCACTTATGGAAATTTCGGCTGACACCGCTCTTGCCCTCGTTGGAATATGTGTAGGCTACAGCCGGAGTAACAAAAGTCTCGCCTTTCTTAAGATTGTAGGCAGAGTTATCCTCGTTGATTCCAGCGAAGAAATGGTGATAGTTGGTGTCATCGGTATCGATGCGCAGACGGTAATTGCCACCATAGCAGAGTGCGGCACCGATCACCCTACCCTCATTCTCACGTGGCTGTCCGTCGAGAGAAAACATCACCTCGCCATGCGAAGTGTGTGAGTTGCGGCCGCCATCCTTATTCTTTATCACCTTCATGCCATGGAGAAGCGGAGCTTCGTCGAGCCGTCCCTCGTTGGCCCAGGTGCCATAAAGCTGCGACAGGTACACATCGCCATAACGGATAGGCAGATAAGAAGAAGCAAATTCCCGCAACAGGACAGTGCCTTTATCGCGATTGGTAGCCTCCACCCAGTTCTCGATAATTTCAGAGTCGGGATAGGTACGATATTTAACAGCTATGTCGAAAGGATAGAAAGTGTCGGTCATCTTCACGGTAGTAACCTTCGAGCCATCAGCTTCGGTGGTGGTCTCCACACCCGTCACCTTCATCTGCAGCGTCATATTCCCATCGGGATGGGTGACACTCATGGCAGTCTCCCGGTTGGCAGTCATTCCATATACAGGATACGCATCGTGGAAGGCGTAACCTGATGATGCAAGATTCTGAGCATCTGACTGGTTGAGCTTATCTCCATAGTAAATAAATTTCAAAGGAGCACCTTCGGTGGCATCAAGCACCATTGAAGTGGCAGGAGTGGAAATGTGCACCATTTCAGCCATCAACAGTTGCGGACAGGCGGCAGCAATAATCGATAGCAAAGCGGCATGGGAATGTTTCATGGAATAAAAAACTTAATGATATAGATTTTTAGCTAATAATATGCAAATTAATGATTTTTTTGCTTGATATGCAAATAATCGATAAAAAAAGTAAAGTATTAACTTAAATAAGTCAAAAAAGTATTGTTTTATTTTGACACATGACAAAAATTATCTACTTTTGCCAAATAAATGCACCCTAACCTCCAAAAAACATCCCCATGAATTCTGTGATTACAGAAATCACCCCCCTTTCAGAAAAAGACTGTTTTTATCTTGTGGACCGCAACAAGAAGACTTTCGATTACCCCCTTCACCGCCACGAAGACCTCGAGCTCAACTTTGTGAGCAACTGCCGCGGGGCACGGCGTGTAGTCGGAGATTCGATGGAGACACTTGCCGACTACGACCTTGCACTGATAGGGTGCAGACTGGAGCACTGTTGGGAACATGATGCCTGCGACCATTCCGACAAGCGAGAGATCACCATACAGTTCTCCTCCTCTCTTCTCAGCGATGAGCTGCTCGGCAAGAATCCGATGAAGCCGATACAAGACCTCCTGACACGCTCAGCCAACGGCATATCCTTCGGGATGATCACCATAATGCGTCTGTACTCCCGTCTGGATGACCTGACAAAGGAACAGCCTCCGTTCCTGCGGTTGCTAAAATTCTTGGAGATCCTTTATTTCCTTTCTATAGCTGAGGACAGCCGCGTTCTTGCCACCTCTTCATTTTCAAACTCATCGGAGACGAGCGATTCACGCAGAGTGATGAAGGTGAAGGAAGAGATCAACCGGAGATACGCAAGCCATCTGTCCCTTGAAGAACTGGCATGCATAGCGGGAATGACACCTACTGCTTTCAGTCGTTTTTTTCGTAAACGCACAGGCCGCACCCTGTCGGAATACATCATCGACATCCGTCTTGGGCATGCCACACGCAAGCTGGTGGACACCACGATGACAGTGGCAGAGATATGCTATGCCTGCGGATTCACCAATCTTTCGAATTTCAACAGAGCCTTCAAGAGCAGGAAGGGTTGCTCGCCAAGGGCTTTCAGGGAGAACTACCTGAAGACTAAGCTACTGATATAAATGATACTTTTTTAGCATTGTATAAACCTTATCTTCGCTTTTAACAGTATTTTTTTGGATAAAATATTAATATGGTATAAATTTGCAAAAAAATCTTTATATCCATGAAAAATAATCAAAGCCTATGAAGAAAATATTGATATCAGCCATAACCGGCACGATGATATTGAATCTATGCGTGACTGGCTGCGGAGGCACTAAAGAAAATTCGGTTCCGGCGCAACCATTCATCACGGTAAAGGATGGGCAATTCTATATAGGCGACTCAATATACACATTTGTGGGAGCCAATTTCTGGTACGGAGCGATATTGGGAAGCACCGGACAGGGAGGCAACCGCGATCGTCTCACAAAAGAACTTGACCTGATGCAAGCCAACGGCATCGACAATATCCGCGTGCTTGTGGGAGGCGACGGCACTGAGACAGTGCCGACACATATCCGTCCCGTGCTTCAGACAGCCCCTGGAGTGTACAACGACACTATACTCGACGGACTCGACTATCTTATGGCAGAGCTTGAGAAGCGCAACATGCACGCCGTGCTTTACCTGACCAACGCATGGGAATGGAGCGGCGGATATGGAACATACCTCGAATGGGCTGGTCTGGGTACAACTCCCGACCTCAACGCCGACGGATGGGAGCCTTACCGGAGCCGCGTGGCACAGTTCGTCACCAACGACTCGGCCAAGGCTATGGCAGCGCGCCATGTGGATTATATCGTGAACCGAACGAACCGCTACACCGAGAAGCCCTATACCGAATCACCGGCACTGATGGCATGGGAAGTGGCCAACGAACCCCGCGCCTTCGCCGGCGACTCGCTCACCAAGGCTGCCTACTATGACTGGGTGACAGGAACGGCACGGCAGATAAAGGATATTGACAAGAACCACTTAGTGTCGACCGGAAGCGAAGGCTATATGGGCACGGAGATGGATCTCGATCTCTGGAAACGTCTTCACGAGCACGAATCCATCGACTATGCGATAATCCATCTCTGGCCATACAACTGGAGCTGGCTCAACCAGCAGGATCCGGCCTCGGTGGTGGACAGCGTGAATGTTGCGCTCGCAAAGACAGTAGATTATATAAAAGTGCATGCCGAAGCGACAGATAAGCCCCTGGTGCTTGAGGAATTCGGTTATCCACGTGACAATATGCAATATTCCCTTGACTCTCCTACCACAGGTCGCGATGCTTTCTATAAAGGTGTATTCGACCTCATCACAGGCTCAGGCCTGATACAGGGCTGCAACATCTGGGGCTGGGGCGGCTACGCTCAACCGGCCCACGAGAAATGGGAGCCGTGGGACGACTATACCTGCGACCCATCACAGGAACCACAGGGGCTGAACTCGATATTCGCTTCCGACACAACCACACTTGCAATTATAAAAGGAAACAGATAACAGAATATCATGAAAAAACTAATAATCCCGGCAATGACGTTGCTTGCCATACTGTCTGCCGGAGCAAAGAATCTTTCTGCTGATGTGGCGCTGGATCACAATCTGTGGTGGGAAGCACCCGAGACACCGAGCGTGCTGATCACCCTGACCGACACAACCGGTGTGGCAAACAATTCTAAGGTGACATTCCTCGTGACTGACGACCGCGATGCGTCGAAACATATCCTGAATGTGTCACAGGACATAGCCATTGCACCAGGAAAGGGGCAGCCACTACAGTTCGACATCGATGTGCCCGAACCCGGATTCTACAAATGCTATGTTAAGGACGACGGGAAGGTGATAAAGCAGTTCAACATCGGCTATGAGCCAAAACAAGTGACATCGCTGCCATCGGCCAAGCCCGATTTCGATGAGTTCTGGACAAAAGCGAAGGCCGACCTCGCCGCAGTGCCCGGCGATTACCAGATAGTTGAGGACAAGGAGAAGAGCGGCAAAAAGCGGAAGGCCTACGCAGTGAGCATGAAATCGCTCGACGGCGAGACCATCAGAGGCTATCTCTACATGCCAATCGCCAAGGGCAAATACCCCGCAAAAATATTTTATAATGGATATGGCAGCGGCGTGTGGCCTTTCGATGTGGACGGAAACCCCGGCTGGGTGGAATTCGTATCGTCGGTGCGCGGACAGATGTACAACAAAGATTACAACACCTATGGCGACTGGATACAATACAATCTCAACAACCCTGAGGAATACTACTATCGGGGTGCATTCATGGATGCAGTGAGAGTGATCGATTTCATAGCACAGCTCGACAAGGTGAATCCCGACCAGATTTTCGCCGAGGGAGGCAGCCAGGGTGGAGCGTTGACATTGGCGGCGGCATCGCTCGACGACCGCCTTAGCGGTATCGCTCCATACATACCATTTCTCACCGACTATCCCGACTATTTCAAGATAGTGGAATGGCCCGGATCGGCAATACGCGAAGCCCAGAAGAACTATGGAATGAGTGATGAACAGGTACAGGACAACCTTACATATTTCGACATAAAGAATTTCGTGCGCCGCATCAAGTGTCCGACCCTGATGGGCATCGGCCTACAGGATCCGACCTGTCCACCGCACACCAACATGTCATCATACGTGCTGATCGAGGCACCTAAGCAGCTTGTGATCTATCCTACATGCGGACATACAGTGGATTACAGCGACTGGACACCGCGCTGCGGCAGATTCTTTGAGGAAATCATGCGTAAATGATAATGCAGAATCGCTAAAGCTCGCTGCTTATCCTTTTTCCATAAAAATTTAATCCCCTATAAATCGAAGACAAAGAAACAACTAATTCTATACATCATGTACTAATCAAACCAATTAATCAACACTTTTCATGAAAACAAGTAGTT
>CAYZPI010000008.1:0-65656 GCA_964480085.1 uncultured Bacteroides sp.
TTCTTCAAGCAAGGCGAGATATTCGTCGAGCATCTTCTTCTTTGGGAAAGTGATGCCGTAGACACGCACCAGCTGGTTACGCTTCTCATCGCCGCGCCAATAGGCACCGGCGAGCGAAGTCACCTTCACAGCCTTGATGGGGGCAGTATTAGGAATATGGGGGCCACGGCACAGATCGGTGAACGCACCCTGGGTGTAGGTGGTGATATGACCGTCCTCAAGTTCGCTTATGAGCTCGCACTTGTATTCTTCGCCACGGTCGCCAAAAAGTTTCAGTGCATCTGCCTTGGAGATGTCGGCCCGCACAATATCCTCTTTCTTCTGTGCGAGTTCGAGCATCTTCTTTTCGATTTTTGGAAAATCAGCAGCTGTTATCTGATGTTCTCCGGGATCTATGTCGTAATAAAAACCATTTTCAATCGCCGGACCGATACCAAACTTCACACCGGGATACAACTCCTGGAGTGCTTCAGCAAGAAGGTGAGCCGAGCTATGCCAGAAAGCGTGCTTGCCTTCGGGATCGTCCCATTTGAAGAATTTCACGGTAGCGTCACCATGAATAGGACGGGTTAGATCCCACTCCTCTTCATTGACGGATGAAGCAAGAACATCGCGTGCAAGACCGGCACTGATGCTCTCAGCTATTTGCAGAGGAGTCACACCCTCCTCGAATTGCTTGACCGATTGGTCGGGAAATGTAATATTAATCATTTAAAAACTTGTTTATCAATAAATTGCCACCTACAACGTGGCAACCAACAAAAATCGGCACAAATTTACGAATTTTTTCCGGACTATTGACACACAAGTCCACCTGTAATATATAAAAATTGTTAACAATATTTATTAAATCGCTTAAATGTGGCATCTTATCCTCTTGTCCACATGACAGAAGAAAAAAAACAGCCGGTTCCCGCATATTGCGGTCCCGGCTGTTGTCATATCATCTCAGAGAAATGTGATTTAGGGGAGTTCCAAGTCGCGCAAGCGCCGACCTGAACTGCTTATTTCTTGAGTTCCACTTTTTTGATGACGCTGCCCAAGTTGGGGACGAGTCCCTTATTGATGGTGGGAGCATTTACGTCGCCACCGCGCTTAGCAATCCTGTACACTGTTGGTTCCGGCGAAGGCTCGTATCCCTCAAGAGAATCAGGAGTAGTGTAGCGTACCACATTTACCTCGCCCCATACACCATCGCCATTCTTGGCAGCAGCGATAATCACAATAGGAGTGGCTGGGTCGATTTTGTAATCATAAGAAGAAGCCTCGTACTGGAACCATCCGCTCGTGGGCATCCACGGGTCGCTGCAAAGCTCCTGGATATATTTATCCGGATTCTCGTCGTAGGCGCTCTGACTTATCACATCCATGCGGTAGCAGCTTGCCTGATCGTTGGGAGTATAGGATACAGTGAGGGTAGGAGCCATTTCTCCGTACCAGTCGGTAAGCTCGAATGCAACGACCTCGATGTCTACGTAAGCGTCACCGGAGCCGCCGAGTGAGGCAGTAGACACCTCGTACACCTCATAAGGAGCGAACCAGCCGTTGGCATCTGTCATGGCCACAAACACTTCATATTCAGTGTTGGGTGCCATCTGAGTCCATGTATGATCGGTTTCGCCTACACATTCGATTCCCCACGCTTTGATCATATCTGAGAAATTGGAGAAACCGAACATAGGACCAAACATCTCATACTGCGACTGCATGGTACCTTTTTCGCCTGCCACGCACCAGTAGCTCTGAACATCATCGTTTGGTTTGAATTTAATGGAGAAAGAAGTGAGCGAAGAGTCCAACACCTCGATATCCACATGCGGATCACCGGTGATTTCAGGAGCAGGAGTGGAGAACGACGCCCTTGCCACACCTGCTTCCACGCCATATCTGTCGACGCCAACGGTGAAGATCGTGTAGTCGCTTTCAGGATTGAGGGAAATGCCGGAAAGTGTCGCATTGGTATAGTCGTCGTACAGCACCGGCACCATATCGGAAGGCAGACTGTTGATATAGCGGATAGCCCTCACATCGTCGGTGAGCTGCTTGGCAGTGACATCGGGAATTACAGCAAGCTTATAGTACATACACTCTTCGGTGCGGGTCACACTAAGAGTCATTTCCGTGAGTCCGACTTCACCAATCTCCACATTTGCGAGCACTTCGCCGTCGACACGTGCGAAAGATATTTCATCGAGATAATCGATCACATATCCGGTATAGTTTCCGGCTGTGTTAGTTACAAGGATACGGTTGGGGGCAGCCTCTTCGGTCTGAGCGAAAGCCGATGCGCAAGTCATGACAGCGGCAAGGAGTATGGATGTTTTTTTCATTATTATTCAGGTTATATTATTTCTTAATGAATTTGAGTGTAACTTTATCGACAGTGACGAGATATAGTCCGGGCGCAAGATAGCCGACATTTATGGGTTCGCCATTCCAGTCCTTTGCGCTGTATCTCACCACACCCTTGATATCGGTTATGGTCAACGATGCGGGATCGGCAGGATACGCCTTGAATTCAAGGAATTCCGACACGGGATTCTGAAGGAGAAGGAGCTGACAGTCAGAGGAGGCGCCCTCTATTCCGGAAAGCTGGTCGTAGCTGAAGGCAATGGAATGTTTGCCACTGTAGTTGAACACAGCCTGCAATTGCTCGCAATTCATTACCTCAACTCCCTTGTCAGAGAAGATCAGCCTGCTGTCCATCGACACAGGAGCCTCAGCGACAATCTGCCCGTCAGCATCCTTGGCCACCACGGAAAGCTGGCTGGTCTGTGCCGATGCACTGACAGAAGCAACGGCAAAGGCTGACCCCAATAGGATTCTTGTAGTTTTTTTCATTATCATTCAATTAGATGTACTATTTCATTTTGTTTAAAATCATTCGATTTTCGAAGCATTTTAAAATCAATTCCCTGCAAAAGTAATACTTTTTCTATGAATTCACAAATTTTTAATAGTTTTTGATAATTTTTATTCATCACGCTCTCACGAATCCCAAAATCATGATAAATAATCCTGATCCACACTTTGTCAGACAGGATATAGCTCCGGCACTTTGTTACATCGGCAAAAATCTTTACCTTTGCCAATAGAATCAATATCCACAAAAGAGATGGAAATATCAGAAGATTGGGGCTGCAAAATTGAAAAAGAAATGCTCTGCGAGGATAAAGACATATCCGGGGGTTGCCTGATGGCAGCCGATGCAGAGTGTGATGTGGACCTGCGCACTGTGCTGAGCGGCACAGTCACGATCCCACGCCAGACACATTCGCTTAATGTCGGGATAGTGAAGCACAGCGGAGAGGTGTTCCCGGATACCGACGCGATCCTGTGCTTCACCGCCGGTGTTCCCGTTGGAGTGGTCACCGCCGACTGTGTGCCCATCCTCATCCATGCCCCGGACATAAGGTGTGTCGGAGCCATCCATGCCGGATGGCGCGCCACATTGGGAGGAATAGTGGAAAAGGCGCTCGACTTGCTTGAAGAAGAAGGAGCCGACATAGGAAAAATGCGAGTATACTTCGGACCCTCTATAAGCCAGACCAATTACGAAGTAGACGGAGAGCTTGCCGGAAAATTCCAAGCTGAGGGATTCTCCAAATATGTCGTCACTCCAGAAATGGGCTCACAACCGCACATCGACCTGCAGGGAATCAACGCACATCGCTTCATGCTCAGAGGAGTGAGGGCAGAAAACATACATCTCCATCCCGGATGCACCTACGCCAGCCGGAATGGAGACAGTAAGCCAAGATATCAGAGCCACCGGCGGAGCAAGGGCAACCCCGGAAGAATGGTGACGTACATCGAGATGCACTAAGCAGCGAACACCGGTTATTTCTTGAGCCGGAGGCCGTCGTGGAAGGCAGCTCCTACACGGCTGCCAAGCTGGATGTAACCGTTGTGGATCGGGTCGAAAGTGATGATCTGCATCTTCTCCACATCCGGCTTGCCATCCTCGGCCAAATATTTCTCATCGCACACGATGTTGAGTATCTCAGCCACCATATAGAACCCTGTCTCGGATTCGTGCAATTTCTCCTTTATACGACACTCCAATGTCATGGGGAAACAGTCGAACACCGGGGCATCGACAGTCTCTGCTTTGGAATAGCTCCAGCCCGTGGTTTTGATTTTGCCGGGATTTTTACGTCCGCTTTCCACACCCACATAGTCGGCGGCCACCAGGGTATCGGTAGTGGCGAAAGCCACGGTGAACTCGCCAAGGCGATTGAGGTTGTCGGTGGTGGCATGCGAACCAAGCGAGACGAACAACTCCTTGAAATCCCATTGTCCGCCCCATGCGGCATTCATGGCGTTGGGTGTGCCATCGGCATTGTATGTGCCGATTATCAGCACGGGTTGTGGAAGAATCCACGCATTAGGTTTGAAACTTTTCATTTTCTTACATATTTTTGTGGTCTGTTTTTATAACGCATCACCACAATTATTGTTTAAAAAAGTAAATTCGCTGTTTAAGATTGTAAATAGCAAAAATTTTCGTATCTTTGCGCCTTGGAAAAACTATCCTGTTAAAACTGAAAGCATACAATGACTGATCTACTCATCACTCTGTCGATATTCGATGCGGCACAGTTCTTCAATTGGTTCGTCGAGCACGCCAACTACCTGTTTGTATTCGTGTTCATGGTGATAGAAAGCTCGTTCATACCCTTCCCTTCGGAAGTGGTGGTGCCTCCGGCGGCGTATATAGCCTGCACCAATGTAGGGGCCGGCTCCGACATGAACATCTACATGGTGGTGGTGGCGGCCACCCTCGGAGCTCTCGCCGGCGCCTTTGTCAACTACTACCTGTCGCTATGGATTGGCAGGCCGATAGTGTACAAGTTCGTCAACAGTCGTATTGGCCACGCCTGCCTGATCAATCAGGAGAAGGTAGAGAAGGCTGAGAAATATTTCGATGAACACGGAGCAGTGTCAACCTTTGTAGGACGTCTGATCCCGGCAATCCGTCAGCTTATATCCATTCCCGCAGGACTTTCGAGGATGAACGTGGGAGTGTTCGCCATATTCACTGCATTGGGAGCTCTGGTGTGGAATACCGTACTTGCCTTGCTCGGCTATTGGTTGTCGCGCAGCGTGTCGCCTGACGATCTTTTCGCCAAGGTAGAGGAATACAACACTTATCTGACCTACGTGGGATACGGTATCGCCGCTGTGTGCGTGGTCATAATCCTGTGGAATGCTTTCAAACCCAAAAGCAGCAGTCCGCAAAAATGAAGAAAAACGACACCTTTGGGGTAGAAAAACTGTAATCGCACATATTATGATTATATCACCATCAATACTGGCAGCAGATTTCGGCAATCTCGCCCGTGACATCGAGATGCTCAACCGCAGCGAAGCCGACATGATACATGTGGATGTGATGGACGGAGTGTTCGTGCCCAACATATCATTCGGATTTCCCGTGATAAATGCGGTGAACAAAGTGGCTGAAAAACCGCTTGACGTGCATCTGATGATAGTGGAGCCGCAGAACTACGTGAGCCGTGTGCGCGACTGCGGCGCCAGAATAATGAACGTCCATCAGGAAGCCTGCACCCATCTGCACCGCACAGTGCAATCCATAAAGGATGCAGGGATGCTGGCAGCCGTCACCCTCAACCCTGCCACCCCGGTGGAGATGCTGCGTGATATCATCGGCGAACTTCACATGGTGCTTCTGATGAGTGTGAATCCCGGATTCGGAGGACAGAAGTTCATCGTCCAGACTCTCGACAGGGTGCGTCGCCTGAAGAAGCTTATCAATGATGCCGGCTCAGAGACCCTGATTGAGATCGACGGCGGAGTGAACCTGGATACCGGCCGACAACTTGCCGAAGCGGGAGCCGACGTGTTGGTGGCAGGAAGTGCCGTATTCAAGGCAGAGAATCCGCAGGAATACATAAGACAACTCAAAAGACTATAGCAAAAGGTGACAACCACCTCTAACGAAGACCCGTACAACAAGCAGATTATTATATGGATGATTTCGATCTTGATATAGACGGCTACACACCCGACGAGAGGCTTCAAAGCCAGCAGCCCTACCATCCGTCCTATGGTAATGCACCTGGTCAGTACACCAATCAGTTCGGCGAGACGCCCTATCGCCCGGTGACGGAAGAGACTCTACCTCAAAAAGCTGAGACAGAACCTGAGCCAGAGACCCTTCCCCGCGCAGATGTGGAGACACCTGCCAAGCCTGTCCAGCAGCCCAAAAGAGAAGAACCGGCAAAGTCCAGACCCAAAAATCAGCAGAAAAAGACAGCCGAGGAAAAGGCAGCTGAGGAAGAGGCAAAAGAACGTGCCCGCCAGCAGCGCCGCGAGGAGCGCGAGCGCCGTTTACGCGAGCTGAAAGGTGAAAAGAAAGAACGGACCACACCGAAAGTATTCAAAAAAATCTCCGATACATTCACATCGGAAGGCATGCGCATATTCATAGGTACGGCTCTTCTCTTCATAAGTATCTTCATGACGATTGCCGTGATATCGCATTTCCACTCAGGAGCCCACGACCAGAGCGTAACGAACAACCTCACAATATCCCAGATTGCCGAACAGCCAAACATAATTGAGAACACGGCGGGAGGTTTTGGTGCATGGCTGTCGAAAGTGCTTCTGTGCGATGCTTTGGGTCTCGGATCTCTGGTGCTGATCGTGTATCTGTGGGTCATGGCCCTCAATCTTTTCGGTGTGAGAAAATGCCAGTTCTGGGGTACGACATTCCGATGTCTGCTTGTGGCTGTCGCTATCTCAGTGGTGTTAGGTCTCGTCACCTTCAATTGGAAAACAGAGATATACTGGGGCGGTAACCACGGACACTATGTGAACAAATACCTGCTCGAACGCACCACATGGATAGGCGCGCTGATGGTGTCGGCTCTTCTTGTGGTGGCGGTATGCTGCGTGTACATCAACGAGCTGCGCCAGATATGGAAGAAATGGCGCGCCAGCGTGGAGCGGCGGCGTCTGCAGGATGAGCTGCGCCGCGAGCGTCAGCGCGAACTCGACCGGCTTGAGGAGGAGGAACGCGTAGAAAGAGAGCAAGAATTGCAGAAGCAACGCCAGCAGCAAACCTTAGAGAGAGAAGCTGCCGTCATGGAGCCTCAGAAGAAATCCACCACATTGTCCATAAAGTCGATAGCCGAGAAATTCACAATTTCCAAGGGAGAGGAAGCACCCCACAAACACCAGGATGACGTACAACCCTCCCGGCCCCAGGTAGCACCGGTCAGGGACAAGGATCCGGAATTCGTGATCAATACCCCGGCATCGCCTGCGCCCGAACCTGCCGAACCCACCGTTCCGAATGACGATGTGATGTTCGTAATCGACCCGGAAAACAACAGCACTCCCCCAGCCACAGAAGACGACATGGGTAAGGAGATGGCAGACATTCCTGCCACTGCCAACAATGGCACAATATCCACAATCGACGATAATTTCTCCATAACTGTGCCCACAATCGAGGAAGCTGTGGATATCCCCGCGGAGCCCGAGCACGCAACCGGACCATACGATCACCGTGCGGAACTTTCACGCTACAAATTCCCTACTATCGATCTTCTTGAGGACCGACCGTCGGGGGCTAAAATCGACATGGCAGAGCAGCAAGCCAACAAAGAGCGCATCGAGAAGACCCTTCTCGACTACAAGATTCCTATCTCAAGAATCGAAGCCACCGTAGGACCTACCGTGACGCTCTACGAGATCGTGCCGGCCGAAGGCATCCGCATATCGCAGATCAAACGCCTGGAGGATGATATAGCCCTGTCGCTCTCTGCCCTGGGCATACGTATCATAGCGCCTATTCCGGGAAAAGGCACAGTAGGTATAGAGGTGCCTAACAACGACCCGCAGTCGGTGTCGATCCGTGCGGTGCTGAGCTCGCGCAAATATCAGGAGTGCAAGATGGCTCTTCCGATGGCCATGGGAGCTACTATCTCCAACGACATATTTATCGCCGACCTTGCCAAAATGCCTCACCTGCTTGTGGCGGGTGCCACGGGTATGGGTAAGTCAGTGGGCCTGAATACCATTCTCGCATCACTCCTCTACAAGAAACATCCGTCGGAACTGAAATTCGTGCTTGTCGACCCGAAAATGGTGGAATTCAGCCTCTACAGCAAGCTTGAACGTCACTATCTCGCCAAGCTTCCCAACGAGGAGGATGCCATCATCACCGACATGAACAAGGTGATACAGACACTCAACTCGCTATGCGTGGAGATGGACAGCCGCTACGAGCTGCTCCGCAACGCCAACGTGCGCTCTCTTGAGGAATACAACCGCAAATTCACCGAGCGCAAGCTCAACCCCAACGACGGACACAAGTATCTGCCGTATATCGTGGTGGTGGTCGACGAGTTCGCCGACCTTATCATGACACAGGGCAAGGAAGTGGAGACCCCCATATCGCGCATCGCCCAGAAAGCGCGAGCAGTAGGCATGCACATGATTCTTGCCACACAGCGTCCGTCAACCAACGTGATCACCGGCCTGATCAAGGCCAATTTCCCCGGACGAATAGCATTCCGTGTAATCCAGATGGTGGACAGCCGTACAATCCTCGACTGCCCCGGAGCCAACCAGCTTATAGGCCGTGGCGACATGCTCTTCTCCCACAACGGCAGCATGGAGCGTGTGCAGTGCGCCTTCATATCCACTGAGGAAGTGGAGGCAATCACCGAATTCATCGACAATCAGATAGGTTACGAACATGCCTACCACTTGCCTGAATATGTGCCTGAAGAAGCCGAAGGCGGAGTGATAGCAGGCGCGTCGACCGAACGCGATGCCCTTTTCGACGAGGCGGCCCGCTTCGTGGTAAGCCGCCAGATGGGCAGTACATCATCGCTACAGCGGCAGTTCGGTATCGGCTACAACCGTGCCGGCAAACTGATGGACCAGATGGAAGCCGCCGGCATAGTAGGTCCGGTGAACGGAGCAAAACCCCGCAACATCCTTGTGGACATGATAACCCTCGAAAGCATCCTCGGACAAGGATAGGTGATAAGTGATAGTGAATAGTGAATAAGTGGTCTACACTTATGGATTGTTCACTGCAACTTATCACCTGTTCTCACCATCGACCCATTACCTATCAACTATTCCTTATTCACTGTTCACTATTACCTATAACTTATATGAACAAGATTTACACATTAATTATAGCATTGCTCTTGCCTGTGATTGCATGGGCGTACTCCGCTCAGGAGGTGGTGGACAAGGCTGCAGATAAGATCAGGACAGTAGGATCGCTCACTGCCAAGTTCTCCGGCACAGCGGAAGGCACCTTGCTGACATCAGGCAAAAAATTCTCGATTGATGCCGGTGGATTCGGAATATGGTACAACGGTACCGACATGTGGACATACTCACAACAGACCGGTGAGACCACCCTTACATCCCCCACCCCATCGGAGCTGATGGAGACCAATCCCCTGGAAATCATCAAAAGCTACAGCAACAAGTTCTCAGCCACAAAACTCGGCGAGCAAGGCGGGAAATTCACACTCAAGCTCACTCCCAAGACCAAAGGTGGCAGTGTGAAGGCCGCAACGCTGGTGATCGACACCCGTACTTGGCTTCCGGCCTCGATTGATATGGTGATGAGCAACGGGGCAAGATTCACCCTCAATATCAAATCCATCACCGTAGGGACTCCGCCGGCCGCATCGAGCTTCGAATACCCACAGAAAAAATATCCGGGCATCGAGGTTGTAGACCTCCGGTAAGGGATCCTATAGAAGAAGGGGCGGACCTCTGGTCCGCCCCTTCTTCTATAGGATGATCAATTTATTCTTCATGAGAGATTATGAAATGCTCTGCATCCTTGGCGGCCTTCGCACCGCTTGCAGCAGCTATGATGGCCTGCTGGTAGACAGGATCGGCTACATCGCCGGCAGCGAACACTCCCTTGACGTTCGTGGCGGTAGAATTGCCGTGAGTGACGATGAATCCTCCTTCGTCGAGTTCGATCTGTCCCTTGAAGATTCCAGTGTTGGGCTGGTGACCTATGGCAAGGAAGAAACCATCTATGGCGATGTCGAAGAAACGCTCGTCGGGTGCATCCTTATGCTCCACCAGGTGGGCGCCCTCCACATATTCCTCACCGAAGAGACCAACGGTATTGGTATTGAAGAGCACCTCGATATTCTCGGTTGCCATAACCCGGTGAACCATCACTTTTGATGCGCGCAGATAATTCTTGCGTACGATCAGGTAGACTTTCTTAGCCAGGCTGGCAAGATACAGAGCCTCCTCGCAGGCTGTATCGCCTCCACCGACTACAGCCACCGTACGATTGCGGTAGAAAAAGCCGTCGCAAGTGGCGCAAGTCGACACGCCCATACCGAGATACTTCTGCTCGTCGGGCAGACCGAGATAACGCGGAGCCGCCCCGGTGGAGATGATCACAGTGTCGGCATAGAGTTTTTCCTTCGCATCCACCGTCACCTCGAACGGACGCTGCTCGAAATTCACCGAAGTCACACGACCATGACGAATATCGGCCCCGAATTTCAGAGCCTGGTTGCGCAGGTCGTCCATCATCTGCGTTCCCGTGATTCCTTCCGGATAACCGGGGAAATTCTCGACTACAGTGGTAGTGGTGAGCTGGCCGCCGGGCAGAGGTCCCTCAATCTGCACGGGGCTGAGATTGGCACGGGCTGCATAAATGGCTGCAGTGTAACCGGCGGGACCTGAGCCTATGATAAGACATTTGATTGGATTTTCCATAATCTGAATATTGTTTTTTGCAAAAGTAATAATTTCTCTTCTATTCAACAATTATTAGAACGACACAAAGCGTGAAATGTTCATTTTATCACCATTGACCGGACCTCCTCGCCCGGACGTATGTCGGCCTCCCGAGGGAAATACACCGGCATATCCGGCTGAAGAGGCAGAATCCGGAGCTCGACCTCAGTGCAATCTTCAGGGAGACGCCAAAGTCCAAGGAGCATAGGTCGGCCGTTGTAGAAGTTATCCGCCATGAGTCTGCCTCCGGCATAGATACGTGCCACATCTCCACGGTAGTCAATTTCAAGGATCCTGCCCTCGCGATCTGCCGGAACCGACACCACATAACGCGCGGCTGCCTCGAAATCAGCATCCGACGGTGCCTCAGCCACTTTCTGAACTCCTGTGGTAATGGTGCGCGGAGCGCCTGCCTCGGATATCTTGCGGAAATCGGTCCTGAGCGGCTCCACCCCAGCCGGAGCCGAATCAAGGAACAGATGTTCGGCATCAGAAGCATCGAGCAGATAGATATTGCCATAGACAGGACGGTCGACGCCCAGCGGCTTCACATTCCTGAACACCTTGCCTCCTACCTTCAGCTCGGTGGGAATGCCCGGAATCTGCTGGAAATATATCTTCCCGTCGCGCCTGGCCACGGGTTGTGCGGTGGCATACTCGATGCCGTCAAAATTGACAGGAAATATGCAGGTGGTGCCGGAGGGGATGGTCACCGGCTTGGAAGGGAATGAGATGCCGCCGACGTTGAAGCGCACTCCTTTCTTATCTTTAAGCGTCTGGAAGCGTTCGTAATTGTTGACGAACACAAAACCACTGTCACCAAGACATCGGTACGACCAGCGGAGAGCAGAATCATCACCCTGTGGAACATCCTGCGCTGACGGAAAGCTGGCCTCCATCGGTGCCAGGGCCCCCCCCCAGTCCTGCATGAAAAGATGGAGCTTGCGCAGCATATAATAATGTGGATTAGCCTGGCCGAATTCCCCGAGCGGTGCCTGGAAATCGTAATTCTTCACGGGCATGTCGTTATAATTTGTACCTGGAGTGCGCTGGTTCTCGTTGAGGGTGGTGATGTGACCTTCGGGATTGGTTCCGCCATGATACATATAGTACCCGAGAAGATTACTGCCACTCCCGAGTTTCACCACAGCCAATGCATAAGCATCCTCAGGGTATAGGTAAGGGCGGCGATGGTAGGAAGTGGTCATGCCTCCACCGAGCTCGCAGGTGAAATAAGGATACATTTCTTCGCCCTGCGCCACATTATCATTCTGTTCGCCAAGCTGTTCGGTAGCAATAGCTGTTGAATTGCGGAACGGGCGGAAATTGAACGCCTTGAAATAATTGCCCACACCCTCGTCGGTGGAGCGGTCCCAGAATCCGTCGGCATAGTCACCGTAAAGGGGTATCATCTCTCCATAGGGCACCGGAGTCTTTAGCTCAGGCCAGCCTGTGCGCGTGTAGAAAGGCAGGTCGAACCCGGCATCAGTGGCTATTTTCTTCAAAGCCATCAGATATGACCCATGCCCACGGTACTCATTGTCGAACTGCGCGCCAACCACAGGACCTCCATCCTTCCATTGCCGCCCCTGCACCTGTGAGAATATCTGCCTGTACAACTTTGCAGTATGGTCGAGGAACACCGGGTCTTCCTGACGCATCTTGCATCCTTTGGCAAACATCCAGTCGGGAATACCGCCGTTGCGCACCTCTCCATGGCAAAACGGGCCCAGGCGAAGCACCACAGGCATCCCTGCCTCTTTGCACACATCAAGGAAACGGCGCAGATCGCGCTGTCCACTCCAGTCAAACACCCCCTCTTGCTCTTCAATATGATTCCAGAACACGTAAGCTGCGATAATCGTCACTCCGCCATCCTTCATCTTCTGCACTTCCTCAGCCCACTCTTCGGCCGGAATCCGCGAATAGTGCACCTCGCCCATTACAGGGGTGACACGGCGCCCATCGATTATGAGACTGTGCCTGTCCCATTTCACATCAGGGATATGATCAGCAGCCTGTGTGACAGGCATTGTCAGGCAAGCCATCACAAAAGCTTTCAATAATCGTTTCATTCAATTATTTATTTATATGATTACTAATAATTTCCGCGAAGATACGAAAAATTTTTCACCGACAGCACACATCATGCATTATTTCTTAAATTTTTCTTCATGGCATGAAAGATGAAAAAATTCACAGATTTTTTTGCATTTTTTTACAAAAAGTGCGACATTTGCAGGATAAAACATAACGAATGTAGAACCAACGGCAATATCCGCCTTAGAAAAAACTAATACCGGCAGTGAGATCTCGTAATCCATGGGCTTGGATCCCAACACTATATCTTGCGGAAGGGCTTCCCTATTTCGCAGTAATGACGATATCCGTCATGATGTACAAACGTCTTGGAGTGTCAAACACCGACATCGCCCTCTACACCGGTTGGCTTTATCTGCCGTGGGTGATCAAGCCCTTCTGGAGTCCATTCGTCGACATCATACGCACCAAGCGCTGGTGGGTTCTCTCCATGCAGTGGCTGATAGCCATAGGCCTGGCATGTGTGGCATTCGCCCTGCCAGGTCCGATGTTCTTCCAGCTCACCCTTGCGGCATTCTGGCTTGTAGGATTCTCTTCAGCGACCCATGACATAGCGGCTGATGGTTTCTACATGCTTGCACTCACCGAACATGAGCAATCATTCTTCGTGGGCATTCGCAGCCTGTTCTACCGCATCGCGTCGATAGTAGGACAAGGCGGCCTCGTGGTACTCGCTGGATACCTTGAGACCACTACCGGTGACAACGCCCTGTCGTGGAGCATAGTGCTTGGAGTTATGTCGGCATTCTTCTTTGCCGTGGTACTCTATCACACCTGGGTGCTCCCCCACCCTTCGTCTGACCGTCCGGCGGCAGGGTCGCTCAAAGCCGGCAAGGCTGTGACGGCAAAGGACATAGTGAATGAATTCATCGGTGCCTTCAAGACATTCTTCACCAAGCCCCAGATCGGCGCCGCCTTGGCTTTCATGCTTCTCTACCGGCTTCCGGAAGCACAGCTCGTGAAACTGATACAGCCATTTCTTCTCGATCCTGAGAGCGCCGGAGGCCTCGGGCTCTCCACCACCGAGGTGGGAGTGGTCTACGGCACCATTGGCGTGATAGGCCTCACCATTGGCGGCATCATCGGTGGTATAGTGGCCGCGCGCGGAGGTCTCAAGAAATGGCTTCATCCCATGGCATGGAGCATGTCGCTCACGTGTCTCACCTTCGTCTACCTAAGTTTCGCGCAGGATCATTCGCTCCTCACTGTAAATATCTGTGTGTTCATCGAGCAGTTCGGCTACGGATTTGGCTTCACAGCCTATATGCTCTATCTGATCTATTTCAGCGAAGGACGCTACAAGACCTCTCACTATGCCATCTGCACCGGTGTGATGGCATTGGGCATGATGATTCCCGGCATGGGAGCAGGATGGCTCCAGGAACAATTGGGCTATCAGAATTTCTTCCTCTGGACTATGATATGCTGCATAGCCACCGTAGGGGTGTGCTATCTGCTGAAGATTGACCCCAATTTTGGAAAAAAAGAACAAAAGACTGAGAAGGATGCAAAATAACAAGCGACTGATATCCGTGGATGTGATGCGCGGCATCACTGTGGCCGGAATGATCCTCGTGAACAACCCCGGCTCGTGGGGCCACATCTACACGCCGCTCCGCCATGCCGAGTGGCACGGCCTTACCCCTACGGATCTGGTGTTTCCCTTCTTCATGTTCATTATGGGTGTATCGATATTCCTGTCGCTCAACAAAACCCATTTCGAATGCGACCGACGCTCGGTGATGAAAATATTACGGCGCTCGGTTCTGCTGCTTCTCATCGGATGGGGCGTGGGATGGTTCTCACGATGGTGGTCGGGAATGCAGAATCCTGACAAGACATGGTGGGAGGCAATCAATAATTTCACCTACATGCGATTCATGGGTGTTTTCCAGCGTCTGGCTGTGTGCTATCTCGCCACATCCCTGCTGGCTGTGACCGTAAGCCGACGGTCGATGAAATGGATCGCAGGCGGCATACTTGTAGGCTACACGGCGTTGCTGTTCTGTGGCAACGGACTTGAGTTCTCCGAAAGCAATATCGTGGGTTCCTTCGACCGTGCACTGATGGGCGAGAACCATATTTACACAGAGACAATCGATGGAGTGTCGATAAAAATCGATCCGGAGGGACTGCTGAGCACGCTGCCCGCCATAGCCCACTGCATAATCGGCTTCCTGTGCGGAGGAATCATCTGCGACGAGGACGACAAGTACATGAAATCCTACAAACTCTTTGTAGTAGGTGCCGTGCTCACCATGACAGGTTTCCTGCTGCAGTACGGCTTGCCCATCAACAAGAAGCTCTGGACTCCCACCTTCGTGTTCACCACCTGCGGACTTGCCTCCACCCTGCTCGCGCTTCTCATCTATGTCATCGACATACGCCACAAGGTCTCCTGGACTCCGTTCTTCAGGGTGTTCGGCACAAATCCATTGTTTCTCTACCTTTTGTCCACCATAATGGCGATCAGCCTCGGACGCATCAAGATCACCACAATGGACGATACAAAAATATCATTGCATACACAGATTTATAAGAATTTTTTAGTACCTTTGTGCCAGGACAACGAGATACTGGCATCCTTGGTATTCGCCCTCTCGATGGTGATGGTCAATTGGGCTGTAGGATACATTTTATATAGAAAAAAAGTTTTCATAAAGATATGATACTCATAGCAGACTGCGGAGGCACCAAGGTGACATGGTGCGTGCTCGATGGAAAGGACCTTGTGAAGCAATTCACCACACCCGGGATGAATGTACTGATGCTCACCCACGAGGAGATGTGTCAGAGACTTGACCGGGAAGTGGCTCCTGAACTTGGAGATCTGGCATCCCACATCACTTATGTCCATTTCTACGGAGCAGGTTGTGTGTCGGAGGCCCTTTACGATTCGGTGCGTCAAGGCATCCTCTCCATAATCGAAGGCGCCAAAGTGGAAGTGGCAAGCGATCTGCTCGCTTCGTGCCGCGCATTGTGCGGCGACCATGGTGGCATTGTGTGTATACTCGGCACAGGCTCCAACTCATGTCTCTACGACGGCAAGAAAATCGTGGAGAATGTCTCACCCCTCGGATTTATTCTCGGCGATGAGGGCAGCGGAGCCAATCTTGGCAAGATCCTTGTATCGGATGTACTGAAACATCAGCTTCCTGAATATCTATGCCAAAGATTCCTCGACAAATATCAGCTCGACACCGTCAGCATCATCGACCGGGTGTACCGCCGCCCCTATCCCAATAAATTCCTGGCTTCGCTCACTCCGTTCCTCAGCGAGAATATCGAAGAAGAGAGCATACGTCTTCTCGTTTTCGAGGCATTCCGCAATTTCTTCCGGCGCAACGTGGAGCAGTACAATGCTCCGGAGGAATATGGCAGTCGAGTGTATGTAAGCGGTTCTATTGGCTACTATTTCAAGGATGTGCTCGAAGATGCGGCCGAAAGGTCGGGATTCGTTATCGCCAAAGTGCTCCGCGATCCAATCGAAGGGCTGATTGAATTCCATTCGAAATAATATCTGCAAAAACATCGTATGCTCCCCCTCCTCGTATTCATCAATAGATTGTACATCAATAAGACATCAGATTATGAGCTTTGTTAAGATCAGCGAACAGGATTCTCTGTACGACGGACTTGAGAAAATGAGTGTTGGCGAGATTCTAAGGGATATCAACAACGAGGATAAGAAAGTGGCTCTTGCCGTAGAGAAAGCCATTCCCCAGATAGAAAAGCTTGTTGAACAGATAGTGAAGAGGATGCGCCAGGGCGGCAGGATATTCTATATCGGAGCAGGCACGTCGGGGCGTCTCGGTGTGCTCGATGCTTCGGAAATTCCTCCCACATTCGGAATGGATCCGGGTTTTGTCATAGGTGTGATAGCCGGTGGGGAAAAAGCCCTGCGCAGTGCGGTGGAGAATGCGGAGGACGACACCAAGCAAGGATGGAAGGATCTGCAGGCCTTCAATATCAATGAGCTCGACACAGTGATCGGCATTGCGGCCTCCGGTACCACGCCCTACGTTATAGGATGCCTTGAGGAATGTCGTCGTCACGGCATCCTCACAGCCTCAATCACCTCCAATCCCGATGCGCCTGTATCGCAGGTGTCGGATATTCCTATAGAGATGGTGGTGGGACCCGAATTCGTCACCGGAAGTTCACGCATGAAATCGGGTACCGGGCAGAAGATGATCTGCAACATGATATCCACATCCGTGATGATAAAGCTCGGCAGAGTGAAAGGCAACAAGATGGTGAACATGCAGCTTACAAATGCCAAACTCGTCGACCGCGGCACCCGTATGCTCATCGAAGCCACTGGAGGCACACTGACCTATGAACAGGCCAACCGTCTGCTCCTCCTCCACGGATCTGTGAAGGAAGCCACCGACAGCTTTTTTTCAAGTGATAGTGAATAGTGAATAAGTGCCATCCGGATGTTTTCTGCTCCAGCTGATGCGCAATCCTGAAACCTGAATCCTTTACATACCATGAAAAAGAAGAAAGTATCACTTATGATTCCGGCTTACAATGAAGAGAAATCCCTCCCCGCTCTTCGCGAAGCCATCTACGGACTGATCGACGGTCCGCTGAGCGACACATACGATTTCGAGGTGCTTCTGATCAACGACGGAAGCACCGACCGCACACTCGAGATCATCAAGGAAATGCGTGCTGCCGACGAACGGATATGCTATGTGAACCTCTCGCGCAATTTCGGTAAGGAAAATGCCATGCTCGCCGGATTCGATTATGTGACGGGAGACTGCACTGTGATACTCGACGCCGACCTGCAGGACCCCCTGGAGGTGATTCCGGAAATGCTGAAATGGTGGGAAGAGGGTTATGAAGATGTCTATGGACGTCGCTCCCACAGAGGCAAGGAGTCATGGCTGAGAAAGGAATTCTCCCTGGCCTTCTACAATTTCCTTCAGAGTTCCACCCGCTTCGACATATTGCCCAATGTGGGTGATTTCCGGCTGCTCGACTACCGCTGCATCGAGGCCTTGCGCCATCTGCGCGAGACCCAGCGCTACACCAAAGGACTCTTCTGCTGGATCGGCTTCAAGAAAAAAGAAGTGGTCTTCGACCGCCACGACCGCGAGGCAGGCAAATCTTCGTTCAATTTCGGGAGCCTTTTCAACCTTGCCATAGAGGGTATCACCAGTTTCAGCACCTCACCCTTGCGCCTTGCATCCATCTTGGGCATGGTGATAGCTTTCGTGGCATTCGTCTACATGATAGTGATATTCACCAAGACACTTATATGGGGCGACGATGTGCAGGGATTCCCTGCCCTGATGTGCGTGATCCTGTTCTTAGGCGGCATACAGCTCCTGTGCATAGGCATAATCGGTGAATACGTGGGACGAATCTTCAACGAAAGCAAGGGGCGCCCAGTGTACATCATCGACACCTACAACGGTGAACCGATTTAGCCTCATCCACATGGATAGACCGAAGATATCCGTCATCGTACCTGTCTATAACGTCGAACAATACATCGAACGCTGTGCCCGTGCGCTTTTGAGCCAGACGCTTGAAGACATCGAATTAATATTCATTGACGATTGCTCACCCGACCACTCGGTGGAGATCCTCCTCAACGTGCTCAAAGAGTATCCCGGACGCGCCCAACGGACAAAGATATTGAGACACGGGCTCAATGAGGGAGTGGCAGCCGCCAGGACCACCGGTATGAAAGCAATGACCGGAGAATATATGGCTCACTGCGACCCTGACGACATCCCTGACCCCGACATGTTCCGCCTGATGCATGAGGCAGCAAGGGCTCACGATGCCGACATCGTGAGCTGCACGTATCTTGAGGAACCGGGCACCGGACATCCGTCCGGAGCCACTTTCTGCGGCTCAGGATTAGATGCCTTACAAAAAGGAGAATATACCTACGGACTGTGGGACAAGATAATACGATCGTCCATAATTCTGGACCACGAAATATATCCTTTCGAAGGCATCAACTACAACGAGGACCTGAACGTGATAGTACGCGCACTGTGCTACACCCGCCGGATTACAGCAATCGACCGGCCTCTTTACCACCACACCGTAGGACGTGACGGATCAATCTGCAGCGGCAATTACAAACAACTGCTCATGCGGCACAGTGTGCCATGCATGATGCGGCTTGACGATTTTCTCGACCGATTCGGACGCGCTTCCGGCGACCCGCGATATTCGTCGCGTCTCACCGACCCCGTCAAATTCTGGATGAAAAACGCTCTGTTCACCAAGGAAGACATCGACCTTTGGCACTCGCTCTGGCCCGAATGTCGCAGAATTATTCCGAAAATCAAGTCATTGACATTTAAGGAACAGACACTGATGACTATTGCCGCCTATTCTCCAAAAACGATAAAAAAAATTTTGAAATTATGGAAATAGAACATATAGTCGACAAATGCACGGGTTGCTCCGCCTGCTTCTCGATATGTCCCCACCACGCAGTGACCATGCGTCCGGACCAATGGGGATATCTCCGTCCGGTAATCGACCATTCAGCTTGTGTGTCATGTGGACTATGTGACAAGGCTTGCCCTGAGATTCATCCGGTAGAGCGAAAAACACCAGGGACTGTGATGGCGGCTGTAGCCGAGCCGGGGATTTCGGCACAATGCTCATCCGGAGGGGTGGCTTCCTCGATAGCCTCTCACATAATCACATCCGCTGGTGTGGTGTACGGATGTATGCAGGACGAGGGCACAGCTATCATCCAAAGCCGTGTTTCCGACTGTTCAGGAATTGAAGAAATGAAAGGGTCAAGATATGTGCAAAGCACGGTCGGGCACACATTCCGACAATGTCGCGAAGACCTGCGCCAGGGAAAAGAAGTGTTGTACATAGGCACACCATGTCAAATAGCCGGTCTTAAGACATATCTCGGCAAGCACTATTCCAACCTGTGTACCGTCGACCTGGTATGTCACGGAGTACCTTCCCAGCAGTTGCTCAATGACGAACTCGAATATCTCCGCCGTAAGCATCCATTCCCGGAGAACGCACGGATAGGTTTTCGAGATAAGTCCGCCGGTAAAGTGAAATTTGGATTCTACCTCTATCAAGGAAGCGAAAGAGTCTATTCAAGCAATTATCCAAAGAATTTCTTTATATCGGGATTCATGAGCGGACTCTTTTTCCGTCCCAACTGTTTCGACTGTCCCTACGCATCTGAAGAACGCGTGGGAGACATCACCTTAGGCGATTTCTGGGGACTTGGCAAAGAATTGCCGTCGAAGATGAATCCCCAGGCGGGTGTGTCGCTCGTGATGGTCAACACCTCCAGAGGTGCCGAGGTAATGGATAAAGTGAAAAACAGACTTCTGGTGGAACATCGTTCCCTCGACGAGGCGGTAAAAGGCAATACACAGTTACGGCGCCCCTTCACCCGTCCTGCCGACTACGAAGGCTTTCACAACCTCTACTGCAGCAAGGACTACGCGACAGCGTGCCGCACTTACCTGAGCTCCTATATCCGCGTGAACACCAGATATATGCAGATTGAGCAGCATCCAATACTGATGCTCCCCTACCGTATATATCTGAAGATAAAAGGATTGCTACGCCTGTAGAGGTACAGTGCTATTCGCCTGCGCAATGCCATCAAGTATCAGAATCCACGGCGGCGGATTTTTATGGGGATGGCATCCTGAGGCACTTCATCGACAAGCAGGGCAAGATAGCCTCCTCCTCCCGCTCCGCACATCTTCCACGCCAGCGCGCCTTTTGCCTTCCATGCGTCAATGTACTCACTCACACCCGGCTGCATCATGGCAGGAAACATAGCCACCTGGGCATCAAACGAATCACGGTAGGCTTTCGCTGTAGCTTCAAGATCCATTGCCATTATGGCATCCCAGCATCGGGAGGCAGCATCAGTGAGATCCTTCACCTTAGCCCGAGTGATATCCTTTCCCTCCACCACACTGAGACCTTTGCGACGCGGGAACATCGGCACCAGGCACAGATGGCTTTCCAGCCACGACAGCACCTTCTCGTCATGGCACTGCTCAATCTTGTCGGGCCAGTATCTGCCATCGTAATGATGTCGCGTGAGCCCCGACATGCATATACCTATTGCATCCTGTGCGCCTGAGACATGTCCCTCGTTCTCCGGATCGTTCTCAAAGCAGAAGAGCAGACGTGCGAGCATCTCCTCATTATAATCGGGCAGCTCGTAAGGCCATATCTTCCTGGCGGCATTACGTGTGGAGGTCGACATGCCGCCGCGCTCCATGAATTCAATAGTCGGTTCTATCGACACGGTGATGGCCCACCCGTCGCCATACTCCGACACGTATGGCTGGTCAATCCATGTCCCCGCAAGATCAATGCGGTAAGGGAGACTTGATTTCACATTCGTGCGTAGCGATGTGGTGGAACGCGCTTCCATGCCATCGTCGGGCACACGTTCAAGCTCAATGTACTTTATACCCCTCTGACGGCAAAATTCGCGTTTCTCCTCGCTTCCGCCATCAGTATTCACCACAAAGAAATCCGGCTTGATGCGGTCGACCGAATTGACAAAATCCATGATACCCGACCCATCGTTGATCACGGCGTCTGTCACGTATTTTATGGCTTTCACCATATACAGGCGTTCTTTTTCGGAGTACACCGTCTTGCGGTTCTTGTAAGCTTCGATAGTCTTATCTGACCCTATGCCCACATATAGGTCGCCATATTCAGCGGCGGCCCTGAAAAAAGCCACGTGTCCGCTGTGGAGCATATCGTAGCATCCGCTGACAAACACTTTTGGGCGTCTCACACTATCATTATTCATCGTTCACTGTCCACTATTTCATTGTTCACTGTTCATTGCCCCACTACGCTTCATCTCATCGATGACCTTGAGAAGGTACCGGCCGTACTGGTTCTTGATCATCGGGGCTGCAAGCTGACGCATTCGCTCTTCGTCGATCCAGCCTTTGCGGTAGGCTATGCCTTCAAGACAGGCTATCTTCAGTCCCTGGCGCTTCTCTATCACCTCTATGAAAGTTGAGGCTTCGCTCAGTGAGTCATGGGTACCGGTGTCAAGCCATGCAAACCCACGTCCCAACGTCTGCACCTTCAGCTCTCCGTCGGAAAGAAAACGCTGGTTCACGGTGGTGATTTCCAGTTCGCCACGTACCGAAGGCTTGATGTTTTGAGCCACATCCACCACCTTGTTGGGATAAAAATAAAGCCCCACCACGGCATAATTGCTTTTCGGATGCGCAGGTTTCTCCTCGATGGAGAGGCAGTTGCCGTCCTTGTCGAACTCCGCCACTCCATATCGCTCCGGATCGTCCACCCAATAGCCGAACACCGTGGCCTTGCCATCCTTTTCCGCCCTGTCCACTGCCTGATGGAGCATAGAAGTGAAGCCTGAACCATGGAAGATGTTGTCTCCTAAGACCAGACACACCGAATCGTCACCGATGAAATCCTTTCCTATGATGAAAGCTTGAGCAAGACCATCGGGCGAAGGCTGCTCGGCATAACTGAATCTCACTCCATAGTCGCTGCCATCACCAAGCAGACGCTTGAATCCCGGAAGATCGTAAGGCGTGGAGATAATGAGGATATCGCGTATTCCGGCAAGCATCAGCACAGATATCGGATAGTACACCATTGGCTTGTCGAAAATAGGAAGCAACTGCTTGCTCACACCTTTGGTGATGGGATACAGACGGGTGCCGGAGCCACCGGCCAACACTATTCCTTTCATTGATATTATTTTGATTAACTTCGACAAAGTTAATCAAAATAATTATTCTATGCAAAAAAATAGCCGTGTCGTTACCGGCACGGCTGAAGATATCTGAGGTAATCGGTATCTGCGTTTATTTGAGCGATACGGTGCGGGTGGCTGTTGCACCGGCGCTTCTTGAAGCGCCACCGGGGATATCATCGGCTGAGGCAACAACCTTGAACGGATAGTTGAGTGCTGCCGAGGCTATGCTCTTGTCGGGAGCGAGCACTGTGCAAGCCACACCGAGATCATAGCTGCCAACAGGGGTCTCTTCATCGGTGATGGTATAAGCCGGGAAAGGCGAAAAGAGGGATTCACCGATGAAATAACCATTCACATAATATCTTACATTGGTGACAGCGGCATTCTTGCCGGCCTCATTATTTGTGACGGATATGCCTGTGACATTGAGCGTATCACCCTGCACCACATATATCGTACCATCTACCATAGTGCCGTTCTCGACATCGAGTGCAATATTAACATCGGGCAGGTCATCATCGTTGCTGCATGACGCGAGGGACATAGCCATTACAGGAAGCACCGCTAAGAGCATGGAATAAAATAACTTCTTCATGTTTGTGTGTGTTTTTTTAGTTGAACGATTAAGTAATTTTCTTTATGTAATATAATAACGACGGACAATCATAATAAGTTTGCTCCCGCTTCAAAAATTCAACCTTTATCTCCAACTTTCACGCACAAAGATTGAAATTTATAAGGTGAAATTGGGGATTTTTTGTTAATTTTACGCTTTCAAAATAAAAACTAATCGAAAATACGACAGAAAATATGAGAAAACTGATTCAGATACTCGCCTTTATGGCCATTCCGGCTATTGCAGGGGCATACACTCCCCTCTGGCTGCGCGATGCCAGGATATCGCCCGATGGAAAAAACATCGCATTCTGCTACAAAGGCGACATCTGGAAGGTGGCCACAACAGGTGGCGAGGCAGTGCGCCTCACATCGAGTCCTGATTATGAGGCCTCGCCTGTATGGAGTCCCGACAGCCGCATGATAGCTTTCAGCTCCGACCGCAACGGCAACGACGACATCTTCATCATGCCGGCCGCCGGAGGTGCCCCCACCCGGCTAACATTCAATTCAGCCACTGAGATTCCCGAGGCATTCTCTCCCGATGGCAAATATGTGCTCTTCTCCGCTGCGATACAGGATCCGACAGCGAGCGCACAGTTTCCGTCGGGACGCATGAGCGAGCTCTACCGAGTGCCGGTGAATGGCGGGGCTTCACAACAGGTGATCGGCACCCCGGCCCGGTTCATCAATTTCGTACCCGGAACCGGCGGCAAGATGCTCTACCAGGATGTGAAAGGCTTCGAGAACGAATGGCGTAAGCACCAGCGCAGCAGTGTCACTGCAGATGTGTGGCTCTACGATCCCGCCACAGGCAGCCACACCAACCTCACGGCACGAGAAGGCGAGGACCGCAATCCAGTGGCTGCGCCCGACGCATTTTATTTCCTGAGCGAACGCGACGGCGGTTCTATGAATGTCTACCGGTCGACCCTCGACAATCCGGCGCAGGTGAAGGCCGTGACCTCGTTCAAGACCCATCCCGTGAGATTCCTCTCGATGAGCGATGGTGGAAAACTATGCTACACCTACGATGGTGAGATCTACACCCAGGATGCCAAAGGCCGACCATCGAAAGTGGCGATCAATATTGTCGACGACACCACCGACGACCCCTACAAGATGTCGCTGCCGCGTCCGTCGGAAATCGCCGTGTCACCCGACGGCAAATCCGTGGCTTTCATATCCCGTGGCGATGTGTTCGTCACCTCGGTGGACTATGCCACCACCAAGCAGATCACCCACACGCCCGAAGCCGAGAAATGGGTGGCGTGGGGCGACAGCTCGAAAACTCTGCTCTACACTACAGAACGCGACGGCAAATACAATATCTATGAGGCAAAGAAAGTACGCAAGGACGATCCCAATTTCGCCAATGCCACCCTCATCGACGAAAAGCCTCTCTTCAAAGCCGACCAACACGAACGCACGGTGCCCAAACTTTCGCCTGACGGCAAGAAATTAGCTTTCATCCTCGACCGCAATATCCTGGCTGTACGCGACATGGAGTCGGGCAAAGTGAAGCAGCTCACCGACGGGTCGACATACAGGCAACGCGACGGCCATTTCACCTTCGACTGGAGTCCCGACTCGAAATGGATCGCTCTCGAAACCACTGATCGCGACCCCTATACCGACATTGCCATAATCAATGTCGAGGACGGAACCCTCACCAACATCACCCGCAGCGGATATTTCGACAACAGCCCGCGTTGGGTGCTCGACGGCAATGCTCTGATATTCGCGTCCGAACGCTATGGTATGCGCAACCATGCCTCGTGGGGTTCAATGTACGATGTGATGATAGTGTTCCTCAACCAGGAAAGCTATGATAAGTTCAAGCTCAACAAGGAGGATGCCGAACTCGCCGAAGAGGCAGAGAAACTCGCGGCCGCCAAAGATGACGATTCCGACAAGAAGGATGACAAGACTATCAATGTTGAACTCGAAGGTATCGAAGACCGCATAGTGCGCCTGACCCCCTTCTCTTCCGACCTGCTCGATGCCATCATCACTGCCGATGGCGACAAACTGCTCTTCATCACCTCCGGCGATGAAGACAACAGCCTGTGGGAGCTGAACCTCCGCGATGGCGACACTGACATGGTGAAGACAATATCGGGAGGACTGACTTCATTCGACGCCTCAGCCGACCTTAAGAAAATCTTCCTCGTGGGACGCACGATGAATCTTCTGGGACTCTCCGGCTATAAACTCACCCCCGTAACCTACACCGGAACAATGACAATCGACCCCACCGCTGAACGCACATATATGTTCGACAACATCGTCAGGGAAGAGCGTGAGCGGTTCTATGACAAGAATATGCACGGTGTGGACTGGAACTCCCTCACCGATCATTACCGCAAGTTCCTGCCACACATCACCAACAATCAGGACTTCACCGAGATGCTCAGTGAGCTTTTGGGCGAACTCAATGTCAGCCATACAGGCGGCAGGATGTATGCCTCATCAAAGGCCGGAGCCGACCGCACTGCTTCTTTAGGACTGCTCTACGACATGACCTACACAGGCGACGGGCTACGCATCGACGAGGTGGTGGCCAAGGGACCGTTGGCCACGGCCGCCTCGAAAGCCGCCCCCGGCGTGATTGTGGAGAAGATCAATGGCGTAGCTGTCACTCCACAGACCGACTACACCACCCTTCTCACCGATATGGCAGGAAAGAACACTCTGGTATCGTTCCATGACCCGGCTTCCGGCGAACGCTGGGACGAGGTGGTGAAACCCATAACGGCATCGAAGATGAGCAATCTGCTCTACAAGCGCTGGGTGGATGCACGTGCTGCCGATGTCGACCGCTGGAGCAACGGTCGCCTTGGCTATGTGCATATCGAGTCGATGAACGATGCCTCGTTCCGCAAATTATATTCCGACGCTTTAGGAAAGTACAACGACCGAGAGGGACTCGTTGTGGATATCCGCTGGAATGGCGGAGGCCGTCTGCACGAGGATATCGAGGCGTTCCTCACCGGTGAGAAGTATCTTACACAGACCATCCGTGGCACTGCAAGCTGCGACATGCCTTCACGCCGCTGGAACAAACCGTCGATAATGGTGATAAGCGAGGCTTGCTATTCCAACGCACATGGCACTCCGTGGGTGTACAAACACCAGAATATAGGTAAACTCGTAGGCATGCCTGTACCCGGCACGATGACATCGGTCAACTGGGTGACGATGCAGGATCCTTCGATGTATTTCGGTATTCCCATCATCGGCTATCTCACCGCCGATGGCAATTACCTGGAGAACTCGCAGCTTGAGCCCGACATAAAAGTCAGCAATGATCCAGCCACCATAGTCACCGGCGAAGATGCTCAGCTGCGAAAGGCTGTTGAGACACTGCTTAAGGATCTTTGAGGATTTCTATAAAACCTGTGGATGCGATTTAGAGGCTGTCTATTTCAGCTGTGGGTAGCTGACGGATGTCTGATGTCTCCTCCCGCACTGTGTCGGGAATCTCTTTGCTGATGCTGTCTGTGGCGACTGACTGTAAGGTGTCGGCCGGTTCTACAGGCTTTGGGAGCACCAGCGGAGTGGGCCGAGTCTTCCCCGTGCTGACAGCCGGAATATCATAACCCTCCTCTTCGTTCACCGCCATGTCGCGCCGTCCGGGACTCACTATCACGGGCATCCCCGGCTCAACGAGTTCGGCGAGTTCAAGAATGTTCTCGTTGGAGATGCGTATGCATCCATGACTGCGCCGTCCGCCAAGACTCCAGGGGGCACAGGTGCCGTGTATGCCTATCTGCGAAGTCACAGGCACCTTCAATCTAAGGAATTTCGGTCCGAACTGACCCTTCACATCGCTTGTATGCCCGTCATCGTCAGTGAATAGCCACTCAGAGCTGTCATATATGCCCTCGATACTGAAGAAACCCTCCGGTGTGCGGTTGTCGGCCCGCTTGTGCTTTGTGCCGTAATTTTTCGAGCACGCCATCTTGTATTCTTTCATCACCCGGCCATACACATCATACAGAATCACACGCATTGTGAATTTGTCCACCACGATGAAACCATCGTGAGTGTTGTTGAGAAGCTTGATGGCATATTTGGGCACCTCCTCAAGCATACGCGGCAGAATCCCCGCATTATATTTCGCAGAATCTTCCGGTGCCGTCATCATGGCCAACGCCTCTTCTGACGTGTGCACCTGCTCACGCACAGATTCAGGCTCCTGTTCGGATTCTGACAGATCAATGGTATCCTCTTCAGCACTTTCCTGAACTACGGAAATACGGTCGCGGTTGCCGCAACCATTAAACATAGCTGCAGCCACCGCGAGAGATGATACGACAAATAATTTCCTGCTGTTGAGAATCAATGGATAGTGAATGACACATGTGAATAATGGAGGAGGAAATCACTATCGGGCAAGGATGAGCGCCGACACGGGTGCCACTTCCGTCTTGCCCCCTGTCTGGGTGCCAAGTCCCTGGGAATTGAGTCGTCCGTCGGTGGCGATCACCGTCCACTGTCCTTTGGGAATGTTCACGGTTACAGGATTGGAGTTGCCGTTGAATACAAGTTTAATCTCTTTCCATGTATCGCCGTTGGCGTTATCCTTTATCGAATAACTTATTACATTCTCTTGATTGACCTTATCGAACACGATGTGCCTGGCGATGTCGGCAGCAGTGGTCATTCGGAAAGCCGGATGCTGCTTACGCAGGGCTATCAGTTCCTTGTAATAGTTGAACTGGTCGGCATTCTTGTGCTTCAGAGTCCAGTCGATGGCGTTGATTGAGTCAGGCGACTTGTAGGAATTATGCACACCCTTCTTGTCGCGGAACACCTCCTCGCCGGCGAACATGAACGGAGTACCTTGAGAGGTAAACACTATCGTCTGAGCCAGACGGGCTGCCCGCTGCCTGTCGGCCTCCGTACTGCCGGGCATGGATTTGGCGAGCTTGTCGGTGAGGGTAAGGTCATCATGACACGACACATAGTTGATCACCTCTGTAGGAGCCTTTGCATAGGCAAATTTCGAATTATTGCCTTTCGAGTAGTCCACCTGGGGATGAGCTGTAGCAGCCACAATTCCGATCTTGACTGTCTCTTCGTTACCAGATTTACCGGTTACGAAACCACGCTCCTCGGCATTGCTGTAGTGCCCCTTTATGGCGTCGCGTATATCATCGGAGAACACCGCTACTCCATCCATCATGGCCACATTCTCCTTCAGGGCGCGTTGTTCCACGGGCAGAGGCGAGTCGCCGGCAGTCCAGCCTTCGCCGTAAACAAATATCGACGGATTGATTTTCTTGAGTTCTGCCGCCACTTCATTCATGGTCTCGATATCATGGATTGCCATCAGGTCGAATCTGAAACCATCTATATGGTACTCATCCGCCCAATATTTTACGGAATTCACTATGAAATCCCTCATCTGCTGCCGCTCTGAGGCAGTCTCATTTCCGCAACCAGATGCGTCGGAGTATGTGCCGTCGGGACGGTGACGGTAATAATATCCGGGGGCAGTCAGGGAGAAATTCGAATCATCGTTGTTGGCCGTATGGTTGTACACCACATCCATCACCACGCCTATGCCCGCATCATGGAGAGCCTTGACCATCTCCTTCATCTCGCGCACACGTGTGGCCGGATCGGAGGGATTGGTAGAGTAAGAGCCTTCCGGAGCATTGTAGTTGAAGGGATCATAGCCCCAGTTGTATTGGTTGGAGGGGATATTGGTCTCATCCACGGAGTTGTAGTCGTATGAAGGAAGAATATGCACGTGTGTCACACCCAGTTCCTTAAGGTGATCGATACCGGTCTTGTCTCCAAGGGCGCTCTTTGTCTGCTGCTCTGTGAGGGCTAAGAATTTTCCTTTGTTGGCTATGCCCGACGACGGATCGATGGAGAAATCACGATGGTGCATCTCGTAGATCACGGCATCGGTGATATTATCGAGTTTCGGACCCTTGTCGGTATCCCATCCGGAAGGATTAGTACCATCAAAATCAATGATGGCGGCTCTCTGACCGTTCACTCCCACAGCCTTGGCCCACACGCCGGGAGTTTCGGCAAGCCATTTGCCATCATGCTTTATGCGGAAAGTGTAGAATTTGCCGTAAAGCCGTTCTGCCACGGATGCCCTCCATACCCCATTCTCACCTTTTGTCATGGGCAAGGTAAGGTAGGCGGGTGTATTGCGTCCGGTGTCGTAAAGCATCACCTCGGCAGCCTGGGCCTCCGGACTCCAAAGGGCAAAATGTGTGCCTGTGGCATCCACGGTCATTTCAAGGTCGGTGCCGTCGTAGGTGGGAAAATCGTCAAATCTTGAATCCTGGTTGCGGGCGTTGATTGTGCCGCACATCAGCGAGGCTACAATCATTGCCCCTGTAAATTTCTTTAGAATGGACATGTTCTGTTGGTAAGGTTGAATAATGGTTGACTAAAATTCAGGTTATGAAAAAAACACATCATCTGATGTAGGGACGTGCCTTCACTTCTTTAGGCAGATGGTCGCAGGGAAAAAAGGCACCCTTATGGCGTCATTTCACGGCCACTTTCACGGTAGTGTTATTAACACGCACTATGTAATAACCTGCCGGAAGATCCACATTAGTCTGACCGGGAGCAGCATCGAACTGCTTGACCACCTGACCGGTGAGGGCGTATATCTGCACGTGCTGCGCTGTATCGCCGGGAAGATCGATGGAGATACCGCCTGCACGCACTTTCACCTGAGGAGCGTCCTGCCGTGACACGACCTCAGGCTGCTGGGCATCGGCGGCCACAGCCGCTACAGGAGCCACAGTCAACGCGATAGCCGCGCAAAGCGAAAATATGTGTCTGGTCATCTTCATTGTGTAAGTATGCGGTATTTCGTTTGTCATGCAAATTTACGATATTTTTTCAAAATATACAACAATAAACACGCAAAAATTACGTACCTTTGTCATAAAATATTGCCAACATCAGGTTTCGTAAACCCAACTTGATGATTATAAGCATATAAGGTTATAAGATTATAAGAATGAGTCAGATTTTTTCAAGAATCCAAGGATATGACATAACAACAACTATGATATTATGAGAAGAATCAAGACAGCCCTAATGACAATCGTGGTATTGTCGCTCACCCTTCCCGGATGCGTAAGCAAAAAGAACTACGCCAAGCTGCAGGATAGCTACAATGCCCTCAACACCGAGTACCAGGACACAAAGATCGAACTGGCCAAAGCCCTCAATGAGAGCAAGAATCTCGAAGCCCGACTCAAGGAAGCCAAGGACGATAACGCACAGTTGCGCGAGGCATACAATGCGCTGCAGAAGAGCCTTGACAACTCTATCGCGCAGGGATCGCAGAGCAGCATCAACATTGCCAAACTGGTCGACGAGATCAACGCCTCCAACAAGTACATCAAGCAACTTGTGGATGCCAAATCGAAGAGCGATTCGCTCAACATGGTGCTCACCAACAATCTCACACGTTCGCTCACCCGCGATGAGCTGCGCGATGTGGACATCAAGGTGCTGAAAGGCGTGGTGTACATCTCTCTCGCCGACAATATGCTCTACCGCTCCGGATCATACGAGATTTCCGACCGTGCGATGGAGACCCTCAGCAAGATAGCAAAGATCATCAAGGACTACAACGACTATGACGTGCTGGTGGAAGGCAACACCGACGATGTGCCCATCAGCAAGACCAACATACGCAACAACTGGGATCTCTCGGCCCTGCGCGCTTCGTCAGTGGTGCAGGTACTTGAGGATAGATTCGGTGTAAATCCATCACGTCTCACTGCCGGAGGACGTGGCGAATACAATCCCATTGGCGACAACACCACAGAGACAGGCCGCGCACGCAACCGCCGCACCGAGATCATCATCACTCCGAAGCTCGACCAGTTCCTGGAGTTGATCGACAAGGCACCCGAGGAGTAAGAATCCTGATGGCCGCCTGAAGGATATCTTTGCCAAGGTAGGAGACCACAGCTCCTACCTTATTTTTTATCCTTACCTGCGGATTGCGGAGTGCCTCCCGCCGGCCCTCCTTTATCACACCCCAGCATCTGCTGGCATCAGCCTCATGCGCGGCACGTGTGGCAAGGATAAACATATTGAAATTAGCCGAAAACCTACGGTCGCGGGCGGCCGGAAGCATCAAGGCATCATTTTTGTAATGAGCAACAATAGCTTCCGTCACCTTAAGCACATCAAGCCTGTCGTTGGTAAAATTGTGGATGAAACTGGAGAGATTTCTACGGTAAAGGTACATAGGAGCCGTCGTCGACACGACCAGCCCATCAATATTTTCGTATATTCGGTAAATGCTGTCAAGATCCTCGTAGCGCAGACCTTCGCGCAACTTAGCCCGCCTCACAGCCCCTGCCGGAAACAGTTTGCAGCACAGCGACGAATCCATCCCTGACTGATACAAGGTCTTCTCCACAGCCTTACGGACAGAGTGTACCGTCGTCCTGCCCTTCACCGACAACTTTGCGGGGCTGTGGGTAAATGCACACACCGCACATCCGGCAGAGTATTTCCTCAGAAGAGCCATGAGGGTCTCTATCATTGCATGATGAATGGTGTCGTCGGAATCGACGAACATGATGTAATCGCCGCAGGCGATTTCCACACCGAGGTTGCGTGCGGCCGACACGCCCCTGTTGGGGGTATGGACCACCCTAACCCGGCTGTCTTCCATAGCCATCCCGTCGCATATCCTGCCGGAATCGTCCGTGGAACCGTCATCGACAAGTATCACCTCGATATCAGAAATCGTCTGGCGGCAGATGCTGTCCACACACTGGCGTACGAACGTTTCATTGTTGAACACCGGCACTATCACCGACACCATTGTAGCCATCGTTTTCGAACCGCAGCGAGTGCTATTATTTTACCGATATTATCTTATTGGCGGGAGCCGACTCATTGTTCACCCTGTCGAGGGCAGTCACAGAATATTCTCCCTTGCCGTCGATCATCACGGAGTGGCCGGAGGTAATGGCGTAAATGTTCTTCGCATCTTCATAACGTCGTGGCTCACCGGGAGCGAACTTATACACTATGAATCTCACCTGGTCGGAAGCCTTGTTGTGCATCTTCCCGCTTTTCCAGCTGAGTTCCCTGCCGTTGAGTTTGAGATCGGTCACAGCCTCAGGCTTACCGTCGGACAAGTGAGGATAAGCCGGAACGAGAGCTTTGGTTGACTGCGGCCCGCGTTTCAAAGCCGTAGCCGAACCCTGTGAATTGGCAGTTAGGGAATATGCCGGCCACCAGCAGTTGCCCTGCACGTTTGGTAGCTCACGTGACAGGCGCACCTTATGGTTGAGTTCGTTCGGTTCGTTGGAATAAGGAGCATCGGGAGTCTTCATCGTGCGTTCCACGTCCTGACCTATATACAGCTGGCACTTGGGATCAACAGCATTATTCCACCACTCCACCAACTCAAGCGACGAAGCCTTCTTATGGTTGAGTTCCCAGTAGAGCTGCGGGATGAGATAGTCGATCCAGCCCTTCTCTGCCCAGAGCAGTACATCAGCATACAGATCATCGTAGTTTTGCAGGCCATTGGTCTTGCTGCCCCTTGGGTCGGAGGCCTTGTTGCGCCATATTCCGAAGGGACTGATCCCGAATCTCACCCACGGACGTTTGCCCGTACGGATAGCCTTGTGCACATCCTCGATCAGCATGTCGACGTTCTTTCTGCGCCAGTCGCCGCGTTTCATTCCGTTGCCGTATTTTTTGTACGAGGCATTGTCGGGGAAATCCTTGCCATTTGCAGGATAAGGATAGAAATAGTCGTCGAAATGTATTCCATCCACGTCGTATCTGTCGGTGATGTCGGTGATGACCTTCACGATAAACTCACGGTTCTCAGGCAAAGCCGGGTCGAAATATAGTTTGCCGTCGCCTTCATATCGCACGAATCGTTGGGGTTCCTTGTGGTAGAGATGGTTCTTCGGCAGGATCTCGTTTTTGGAAGTGGTGACACGGTAAGGATTCAGCCATGCATGCAGCTCCATGCCGCGTTTGTGAGTCTCCTCAACCATGAATTCGAGAGGATCCCAATAAGGCGACGGCGGATTACCGTTCTTTGTCAGGAATCGGCTCCAGGGTTCAAGACTGCTCTCATAGAAAGCATCGGCACTTGGACGTACCTGAAACAGGATGGCATTCACTCCGGCTTCCTGCAACAGGTCAAGTTGATGGCAGAGATACGCCTTGTTCTGTTCCGTGTTCTGTCGGCCGTACTGCTCCTGGTGCACCGTGTGCATCCATGCACCACGGAATTCTGACTTGGGATTTTCTGACTTCGCCGACGCTCCAATCACTATCAGCAGAATATATAGAAAGCTAAGATATTTGCGCATGATTTATCAGGATTTTGAAATAGAGTACAAAAATACTCATAATATCCCGAAATCAAAAGAAATTGTTGCATTATTAATTTGAATCACTTAATTTTGTAAAAAATAATTCAATATGAGAAGAACGGCCACTATAAATAAGATTAGAGATATCATAAGACGGATATCGCCTCGGGCAAGAGTGATCCTGTTCGGCTCGCAGGCCAGAAATGAGGCTCGTCCGGATTCTGATATCGACATTCTCATACTTCTTGACAAATCCAAAATATCTTATCAAGATAAAGTAGAAATCACCGATCCCCTCTTTGATTTAGAAGAAGAAGAAAAAGTCATGATAAGTCCATTGGTCTATTCCATTGATGAATGGCTGAACCGTCCTATAAAATCACCTTTCTATATGAATGTCATAAATGAAGGAATAGAACTATGAAACAAGAATTTGATGAGTCGACATTAGGAGATCTTGTTAACTATAGGCTACGAAGGGCTGTGGAAACTTTAGCCGAAGCAGATTTGCTTGCATCAAATGGGCGGTATAACGCAGCTATAAATAGACTTTATTATGCTTGCTTTTATTTAGTTTGCGGAGTTCTCGCAAAAAATCATATATCTGCAAGAACCCACGATGGAGTTCAACAAATGTTCAACCTTCATTTCGTTGTTTCAGGAAAAATTGAAAAAAGGTATTCTCGAATTTATAGACGTCTATTTAATGATCGAATAAGCGGGGATTATGATGACTTTGTATTTTTCGACAAAGAGATGTACGAAGCCGTTCGCCCGGATGTTGATGACTTCATCGATAAAGTCAAGGATTTATAATAGTCATATCCTTAAATAAAAAAGGTCGGCGAATGCCGACCTTTCTATTTTGGATTTAGGTAGATTAGCGGTTGTAGAACTTGCGACCGTTCTGGATAAGGAGACCCTTGGCATCCTTGCTTACGCGCTGGCCAAGAACGTTGTAAACGGGAGCGTTTACGTCAGCAGCATCAGCAGCTACACCTGCAATGCCGGCACCACCTTCGCCCATGACAACAATAGTCTTCTCGGGATAAGTTACGTCATCTTTAGTGTATTCGGCCTGATAGAGAGAGATATTGGGAGTTGTTTCATCAGGATTGCAGGGAACGAAGATGTAGCCGCAAGTGTTCATCTTAGAACCGGTAGCGAATACCAGATAATTGACAGCATCAGCATAAACCTTGAAAGCGATTACGCCCGTACCATTACCTGCAGAGGCAGCTTCAGCGTTCTGTGTGCCAATACGAATAGGCCATGCAATTGTGTTGCCACCGAAAGTGTAATTATCGATATCAGCAGCTTCACGATTAACATAGCCAAGTTCATCACCGGGGAGAGTGAAGAGAACTTGAGGAACGTCAGGATAATCTGCGCTCTTGATATCCATACCCAAAGTATAGGCAACAGGCATTGCACCTTCACCGATCATGCCTTCGAACACATAGAAATTCTTGTTGGAAGAGATCTTGGAAGGAACGATCATCCAGCCGTCAGCCTTAACTTCGAGACGGTACATCCAACCGCCTGTAGGACCATCATCAAGATTTCCGGTACCATTTGTTGAACCACCGATACCCTCAACGAGAGCGATATCCTCACCATTTACGGTCACAGACTTGAATCCGTTGAAAGCAGGTTGCTGAGCAGAAACTGCATCACCGATGAGATTAGTCATCTTCACGTTGGCAGTCTCAGCAAGAACTGTGCCTTCAGCAAGAGTGGGTTTGTCTGCGAGACCGAGAGCCTGTGAATCCAGGAAACCAACCTCGGTCTGAGCCTGGGCGGCAAGTGTCATGGCAAAGCCGGCGGAAAGAAGTAAAAATTTCTTCATTTTACTTAGAGATTAAAGATTAAAAATTAGGGTTGAAAGATAATGTTTATACAGTATTACTTGTATTGTCGAATTTTATTTATCCATCGGAGAGCCGCTCAAAACTACAGCTCTCCGATGGAGATTGCGAATGCTCAAGTATCAGTTAACGCCTTTCTGACCTACGAAAGAGTACTCATAAGTGGTTTTCTTTCGTCCTTCTGTAATAGTTATCTTAAAAAAGAGATCTATCTTGAAATCTTTGGTAATATTACCGCTGAATCGGTTTCCGAAGGGATTATCAGTCATCGTATTCTGATACATATAGCCCTTACCACCCGGGGCGATATTGGCCATAGCGGTGAGATCAAGATTTATATCTGAAGCCTTGATATTAATTTCGGTAACATAAGCCGATTTCCCGGCTGTAAGCGTCATCGTACCCGGCACTACATCTTCTTCATTTGTAGTCGTATTGACACGGGTCCATGTTCCGGAGTACACGCCTGCTGTCTCTATTTCAGGATTCATGACGGGACCGCGATCAGGAAGTTCAGCATCATCACGGCACGATGTGAGGCACACACACATCATGATAGTCATGAAAAGTCCTTTAATTATTGATTTCATTGAATTATCAAATTTTATTAGATTAATAACCGGGGTTCTGATCCTCGTTAGTCATGCCGGTATTGGCATCGATTTCAGCCTGAGGAATTGGGCGGTACCACTTGATCTCACCCTTAGAGTTTGACATTTCTGAAACTGAGTGTAGACCACGAGAGAATGCCAGATTATAGCGTACCAACTGCTTTGTACGGCGGAGATCGGCAAAACGGGTGCGCTCTGCGTATGTCTCGCGTGCAAGCTCATCGAGGATAAGATCGATATTGGTAATTGTGAAATTCGGTGTGTTGGCAATATATTCCACAGTGGAAGGATAGGCGGAGAAACTCGTCTCGGGAGCACCCGCACGCTTACGCACGTCGTTGATCTTGGCGATTGCCTGGGCTTCATTACCTGCCATCAGGTAAGCCTCGGCTGCAGTAAGATACATTTGGCTGACATGGAGAAGTACCACATTGCGATAGTCATTGTTCTTAACAGCAGGAGAAGATGCCGGATCATCAAATTTCTTGACTGCGGGAAGATTCGGAATAGTATTGCTTACAAAATCAACGTAAGTAGTGGTTGACTTTACAAAGCCATTTCCCGAATTTCTGTTGACAATGGTTCTGTCTCCATCAAGAAGAACAACATAAGGCTGAGGAATGCCATAGCCGGTACCTGCCTTAAAACGGTCAGCCATTGATGAGCAATAAGCATCGAATTCGGCCTCAGTTGTATAGTATGGCAGATAGCGCATCGCAATAGCCATAGTAGAGAGTTCAGAAGGTGTGGCGTTGTAGTAGCCATAGTAGCCTTCAGTGCCCCAGATGGCAACTTTATCCACAACCTTGGCATTGTAGCAGGTGGTCATGAATGTACCGTCCCAACGAGAATCACCGGGTCCCCATAGATACAGGGCTTTGGAAGAGATCTGATTCTGACCGCCTGACCCGTTGCCCTTCTGACCTACGCTTGTGGAAGCACCGACGTGAGGGCAATAGTCATTCTGAAGGGAATGACCACCGGTAGCCTCATCGCCCGGGAAACCCTCACGGAGCCAGTTGACAGCGAAGATCACCTCATCATTGTTTTCATTTGTGGGAGCCCATTTCTGCTCAAAGCTCATTGTGAGGTTTGTGTTGTTGATAGCGAGTTCAGCCCACTTGGCAGCTTCAGTAAAATGAGAAGTGCCCTCGACGGTATATGTTCCCTGCTCGGCATTGTTCAGCTTTGTGTCGATATCCCATCCTGCGGCAAGCTCCAGTTTGGCAATCAGAGCAGCAACAGCCTGCTTTGAAATATTTCCGGTATGATCCGATGTGGGAAGGGTGCTTTTGCTGTAAACATCAGCGAGATCAGCGACAACCGATGAGTAGATCTCAGCAAGTGGCGTACGGGGATAGCTACGCTCCGACGAAGAGATGTAATTCGTTACGTAAGGCACTGCTCCGAACTGCTGAGTAAGGTAGTAGTAGCAAAGACCACGGAGGAAACGACCCTGCGCACCAAGTTCGGTTTCCGCACCGCCGAACTCGATCATGGCATTGGCATAGTTGATGGTAGAGTAGAGATTCTTGTAATAGCTCTCAATACCATTATCAGAAGGAGTAAAGCTAAAGAGAGCAAAAGAACCATCGTTAGTGTTGCGCCAGTTGGAGAACAAGTCGGTGGACAAATCCTGAAGGTCAATGTTCGTGACAAAATTTTTCAGGGAATTATAGGCAGTCGCTCTCAGGACGGCAGGGTCATTCTGGATATATACATTTCCGTTCTCGTTACCTGTCGACTTATTATCCTCATCGAGGAAATCACTACAGCTCGCGAGAGAAAGCGATAGAGTGCCTATAACTGCAATATATTTTAAAGTTTTCATTATATTTCAGTAGTAGATAAAAGTGATTAGAACTTGATGCTTGCGCCAACCTGATATGTCACAGTGCTCGGACCATCGTTCTTTACAGCAGCATCAGCCCACTCAGGATCGAAACCGAGATATTTTGTAAATACGAATGGATTCGTTACAGTGAAATAAACTCGTGCCTGCTTGCATCCGATGTGCTTGAGGACATTCTTGCTGAATGTATATCCGAGAGTGATATTCTTTACCTTTACGAAAGAAGGATCAATAGTCTTCTTTGCCTCATCCCAGTTTGCAACAGGAGAACTGATAGAACCGGCGCCACCTTCCAGGGTTGCATTGGGGAAGGGCCATGTGCCATAGTGAGTCTCTGTCTGGTAAACAGGATTAATATATGTACCATCGTCATTTATACCATCGCAATTGACGAGAGTACCCTGTGGAATATAATAATCCACCATTACCTTCTCCCAGCCACGGTCAGTAGTCTTGAAGAGGTCACCTGCCATGAAAGGTGAGTAGACGCGACCGCCTTGACGAGTATAAAGAGAGAATCCGAAATCGATTTCACCACCATTCTTGGGAAGACGGTAAGAGAGATTGGAGGTGAAAGAACCAATCCAGTCGGGATCAGCGCTCTGAATAGTGCGGTCATCTGCATCAATCACACCGTCACCATTGACATCGCGCATAATCACACGTCCTTCAGAAAGACCATACACTGCATTGTAGTAATCGCAAGAAAGGACTTTCTCGCCTGGTGTGAAACCATGATCGCGGGCTGCCTGATTGTCAGGAACAGTGATAGGAAGATTGGACACGATACCCTCCCATTCGTAGTTATATACATTATTCACGGGATAACCAACGAACAATGAATTGGTAGCACCGTCAATCACCTGATCGGAAACACCATTGATCTGAAGCACCTTGTTGTCGTTGTGAGAGAATGTGAACGATGTTGTCCAGTTCCAGTCCTTTGATTCGACGTTCACAGTGGTCAATGCGACTTCAATACCTCTGTTGCGTACCTGACCTATATTGGTGTTCATCTTTACGCCACCAGATTCGAGAGGAAGCTGGACCTTGTAGAGAAGGCCATGGGATTTCTTGTTATACCAGTCAACAGAACCTGTGATACGGCTATTGAGGAAACCAAAATCAAGACCTACGTTGAACTCACGTGATTTCTCCCAGGTAAGGGAAGAGTCGACGATACCGTTGGCATAATAGCCCTGGTCGTATACATTACCCCAAGGATAGTAGACCGGGCCACCGATACCTACGATTGAACCGTAGTTGCTGATACCGCCGTTGTTACCTGTGACACCATAAGAAAGGCGGAGCTTGGCGTTGGACAGCCAGTTGAGTTTCTTGAGGAAGCTTTCCTCGCTCAAGCGCCATGCTACAGCTACCGAGGGGAACGAAGCCCACTTGTTGCCTTCAGCAAGCTTCGAGCTACCGTCCCAACGAACAGTACCGGTAAGCATGTACTTACCCAAGTATGAATAGTTGAGGCGGAAGGCGTAAGAGATCATCGTTCCCTTGCTATAGGTTGACTTAGAAAATGGAGACTTCGTAGGATCAGAGTTTGTAGTACCAGAACCCATATTGTACCAATCGGAATTCTTGAGCACATTGTTTACAACCCATGTATAGTTTTCAGAATTACCACTCTCCATTGAGAATAGACCCATAGCATTAATCGAGTGATCCTTAGCAATGGTTGTCTGGTAGTTGATCATATTGTCCCATATCCAACTCATAGAAGTGGAGTTGACAGCCTCTGCAGTAGAAGAATCTAATTCGGCATCGCCATAAGTCAAACCGGGGCGGTTGGGATTTTCATAACCGGTGAACTGACCATCGCGGTAGCTATTGTAGCTGGGCGAGAAAGTGGTCTTAACATAAAGTCCCTTGATAAGGTCGAGCTGCAAATAAGCGTTACCGATCATACGATAAATCTTGCGCTGGTGAGAAGCGTTGCGCATCAGATCGAGGGGGCTGACTGCATCGGAGAATTGGAAAGAAGTAGATGAGCCAAGTGTAGCTGAGTTGCCGGGGAAATGGTTGATCTCTCCTTCAGAGTTGTAAGGAATCATGAAGGGGTTCATGTACCACGCATGACTAATGGCATTATCATTAGCATATTCCTTTTCCTGATAAGCCATGTTGACATTGAAGCCGGCACTTACCACATTGTTGATACGGGTGTCGACAGAACCTTTAAAACTATATGTAGAAGAACTATCACCGTCGTAAAGACCTGTCTCGTCGTTGATACCAACACCGAAATGATAGGAGGTATTCTTGGAAGAGCCGTTTACAGCAAGATAATGATTCTGCTGGTGGGCATCACGAAGTACCAGATTAGGCCAATCGTATGTCTCTCCATTGGCAAGCATTCGCTGAAGCACAGAAGCAGAGGACGGATCATTCTCATCCACTTTAAGTAGAGCCCAGTCAATACCACCAATGCCTCCTCGATTGTATCCGTAGATGGTCTGAGGTGTTACAAGCGGAGAGATACCGGAAAGCTCGTTGATAGACTGGAAACATTTCATCAAACGATAATGATAGAACTCCTCTCCATTCATAAGGTTGGGAAGGTGAGCGGCTTTAGCCACACCATAATATCCATCGTAAGAGATAGAAGGAGCTTGCTCACGCTCAATATTCATACCACCCTTTGTTGTGATAATCACAACACCGCCGGTAGCGCGTGAACCGTAGATAGCTGTAGATGAAGCATCCTTAAGCACGTCGATACGCTCGATATCCTGCGGGTTGAGGAAATCAATATCAGTACAGATCACACCATCAACCACATAGATAGGCTTGGTTTCACTGTTGATAGAGGCTTTACCACGAATCCGGACATCGATGCCACCATTGGCACGGCCTGTGGATTTGGTGATGTTCACACCGGGAGTTGTACCCTGAAGGTTCTCAAGAACCGAGGGTGCACCCTTGGCGTTAAGTTTTTCAGTACCCACGGTAGAAATCGAACCGGTAAGGTCGGACCTCTTCATGGTGCCGTAACCAACGACTACCACATCGTTGAGCACCTCAGCATCTTCGGTAAGTGTGATTGTGAGATTAGTCTGTCCGTTGATGCTAACGGTCTGGGGGTTGAATCCCACGTAAGACACCTGGAGAGAACCGTTGGCGTTGACATTCTGGAGCGTAAAGTTACCGTTGAGGTCGGTGTTGACACCAGCGGCTGAACCTACGACAAGTACAGTAGCACCCGGCAGGGGTTCACCTGTCGAATCCTGAACCGTACCAGAGACTGTGATGTTCTGTGCCGAGACCGATAGGCCGAGACAGAGCATCAGGATTGCAACCATGGCCTTGAACCGGGCGATGAACGCGAATTTCCGGCTGAGAGGCACACGATTTGTGATCTGGTCTTTCATGTTTGGCTAAAAATGTTAATAATTGGTTAGTGAATAAATTTTTCTATTTCTAAGTATTTTATTTATTCAAAGGTAGGTGATTTGTCGTAGATTTGGTTGGTTCGAAAAGAGAGGTTTCTATAGAAAAAACTCATCACAGAATCATAGGCATAATATGCCCTAATCTTGCAGACGAATATTTCGTGCAAATTTAGGCACTTTTTTCATTCTATGCAAGAAAAATAAGCATTAATGGGCATTTTTTAACATAAAAATCATACAAGCGGCTTGCGGCATGCCGCGACCCTACGATTTTTCCGGCTCCGGGGGAAATTTGTTTGGAAACTCGATGTGGACAGCCGGACGCACCATGGCACGGATGATGAAGAAGATACCCACAAGTATGAAAGGTATGCTGAGAAGCTGACCCATATTGAGCACCATATCCTGCTCGAAGGCCACCTGTGGATTCTTGACGAACTCTATCAGGAATCGTGCCGTGAAAAGCCACGTGAGGAACACACCGAAGATGAGCCCCGGACGCGTCTCGGCATTCTTCTTCCAATACATCCACATGAGCACCACAAATAGCACGAGATAAGCAAGCGATTCGTAGATCTGCGTCGGGTGACAAGCCACACCATAGTAAAGTTCGTTCCACTCCCTCGACCTAACGAACATGAATCCCCAGGGAAGGTCGGTGGCGTAGCCGAAAATCTCGCTGTTCATCAGGTTGCCTATGCGTATCATGGCTCCTACCAGAGCGATGGGAACCACAAGACGGTCGAATGTCCACAGCGGACTGCGCTTGGTGGTGATCCACGAGAACAGGAACACAGCTATGATAATGCCTATTGTGCCGCCATGGCTGGCAAGTCCCCCTTCCCAGAAAGCGATGATCTTGTCGGGATGGGCTGAGTAATAGTCCCACTCGTAGAAGAACACATGCCCCAGGCGAGCGCCGATTATGGTGGCTCCTATGGTCCAGAGCAGCAGTATACCGAGCCAACGCTCCGGAGCGCCCTCATGCTTGAACATGGCTGTTACGATATTGGTGCCAATCCAAAAACCAAGGGCGAACATCAGACCGTACCACCGCACATGCAGCGGACCAAGGTCGAAAAGCATTGGACTTACGTCCCAGACGATAGATGAAAGCATCCTGTGATAATTTTGAATGTTGAATTTAGAACGTTTTTGCAAAATTACGAAAAAGATTTCATTTACCTGCAAAATATTCGCGTGTCGCTTTCCTCACTTTTTTGCTAAGGACAAGAAGGGCAATCATGGTGGGAATGGCCATGAGGGCATAGAAAAGGTCGCACAGGCCTACGGCTGTCTCAAGCGGAATGACGGCAAATATCACCAGGGTGGCAATGAATGCCCACGTGTAATATCTTGCATGCTTCTCTCCGAAAAGATATGCTGCGCAACGTGTGCCGTAGAATGAATATGAGAACATCGACGACAGGGCAAAACATGCAACCACCACTATTAGGAGATATTCGCCATACGGTACACCGGAAGAAAACGCTCCCATCGCCACATGCAACCCCTTTACACCCTCGATGTGGATATCGCCGCAAAGCAGGATTGCAAATGCCGTGAGGGTGCAGACCAGCCCCGAGTCGATACTCGGACCGAGCATAGCCACGAGTCCCTCGCGCACAGGCTCATTATTCTTCGACGCGCCATGCATTATCGATGCGGTGCCTATACCGGCATCGTTGACCAGCGCAGCACGACGCGCGCCTATGATGGCGATACCCGCGAAGGCGCCGAATCCGGCCCGCAGGTTGAAAGCCTCCATGAATATGCTTTTCACCACAGCGGGCACCTGAGTGATATGAGTGATGATTATGTAGAACACCATCAAGAAATACAATCCCACCATCACCGGCACAAGCACCGACGCAACCTTGGCAATACGGGTGATGCCCCTGAGCACCACAAGCGATACAATAAGGGCTATGGTGATGCCGATTATCAGGCGGAGGGTCTGGTCGTTGGAAAGACCGATGGCCCCGCCCATTCCGGCAAGGACGGTACTGGCGGAGACACCCTCCGGAGTGGTGAACACGCTCATGAAGGCCTCGGTGAGCTGGTTGGCATTCATTATACAGAGGGTGCCGAACATTCCGGCGATGGCAAAGAAAATGGCGAGCGGACGCCAACGTCGGCCAAGACCATTCTCGATTATGTACATAGGGCCTCCCTGCGGGCTACCGTCGCTTCCCCTACCCTTGTACATGATGGCGAGGACTCCTTCGTGGAATTTTGTGGACATGCCCACCAGGGCACTCACCCACATCCAGAAGATGGCTCCCGGGCCGCCCATCACCAATGCTATCGCCACACCGGCGATATTACCCATTCCCACCGTGGCTGCCACCACCGATGCGAGGGCCTGTACGGAAGAGATCTGACCGTTGCGGGCGTCGCTTTTCTGGCGCAGTGCCTTCACTGCATACGGAAGCCTGCGCAGAGACACGAAGCCTGAGCGCACGAACATATAAAGTCCTCCTCCGATGAGCAGGAAGAAAAGCGGGTAGCCGCCGAGGAAATCGGCGCAGGTGATTATGAAATTACTGATTGCATCCATAAGTCTCAATGAAAAATGAAAAAATGAAAAAATTTGCCATGCGGATGGCACCTCGATTATTCATTTTTCATTTTTAATTTTTCATTTTTAATTAGTTAACGTGCGAGCACCATGTCGGCTTGCTTGGCGCGACGGCGCATATTCAGGATAGCGTAGCGCATGCGGCCCAGGGCAGTGTTGATGCTCACGCCGGAGCGTTCGGCTATCTCCTTGAACGACATATTCTGATAGTAGCGCATCTCGACCACCTTGCGCTGGTCGTCGGGAAGAGTGCTGACAAGGCTCTGCACATCGTCCATGATCTGGCAATCGATTATGGCATCCTCGATGGTGCCTTCGCTGAGATCGCGGCGGTTAAGCACATTGACATCCTCATTGTCGGTCGATACGGTGGGGACATTCTTCTCCTGACGGAAAAAGTCGATAATCAGATTGTGGGCTATGCGTGTGAGCCAGGCCTGGAATTTACCGTCGCCGGTGTAGCGTCCCTGACGTATATTCATGATAGCCTTAACAAAAGTCTCCTGAAAGATATCGTTGGTCATATCCATATCCTTAATGAGACGCTGGATATAACTGAAGATATATGATTGATGACGATTGAGGAGCGCGTCGAAAGCCTCGTTGTTACCATCAGCATAAGCTGCGACCAACTGGTCGTCGGTAAGCTTTTTTAGATTCAACATTCTATTCTTGTTTTAAAATTTAGAGTAGAGATGTGCGATAGGCTAATGTTGTTTTAGAGGTTATGTATAAAAAAATAAGTAAAAAAAGGATTGAATTGGTCCTATTGGGATTACAAAATTACGCATAATATCGGAAATACACAACATATATTGTGTGCAACGCCGCTGATTTAATCAATTTTAACCTATATAACATACAACGCGTAACTACTCAGCTATCTATAGGCTACATAAAGTGCTGATTTGTAGGGACGCGGCCTGCCGTGTCCACTTAGCACCACCATAAAATACGCTCCTTCCGTCTGTCAGGCGGACGCGCCATGGCACTTCCCTACATTTATCATCAATATATCGTAAAGAATTAATTATATGTATATTACATAATGTTTGTCAGCTGAATCGTTTACAGTTAGCAATAACAAATGAGGGATTTCGTTTGTTATTTATAGAAACAAACATGTAGAAAAGATGAAGATATCGGAAGCTAAATTCGTAACAAGCAGTGCGTCGGTGGATAAGGCGCCAGATACACATTTACATGAATATGCCTTCATCGGAAGGTCGAATGTGGGAAAATCATCGTTGATCAACATGCTCACCGACCGCAAAGGTCTGGCAATGACATCAGCCAAACCTGGCAAGACGATGCTGATCAATCATTTTTTGGTGAACAATTCATGGTACATCGTCGACCTTCCGGGCTATGGATATGCCCAGCGCAGCAAGAAAGATCTTGAGAAAATAGACAAGATGATACGCGGGTACATACTCTACCGTCCACAGATGACCAACCTATTCGTGCTGATCGATTCACGGCACAAGCCTCAGAAAATCGACCTTGAATTCATGGCGTGGCTTGCCGAGAACGAGGTACCTTTCAGCATTGTTTTCACCAAACTCGACAAGATGTCCAAAACCGAAGGCAGCCGCAATGTGGCAGCCTACTGTGAGAAGCTTCTCGAACAATGGGAGGAATTGCCACCGATATTCATGACATCGTCGGAAGACAAACGCGGACGTGAGGAACTGCTCGACTATATCGAAACCCTCAACAAATTACCTATCGACGACGAAAGTGAACATTTGGATGAAACAGTTGTTGAAATAGAAAAGGACAATATTAAACCTGAAGATATGGAAACCACAAAAAAGACTCCCAAAGAAATCAAAGCCGAGGAAAACCTTCCCGGCGCAGCAGTTGATGCAGCCGTTGACGACCGCACGACAGCCAAAGAAATAAAAGACGACATAGAGGAACTCAACAATCTTCCCAATGTGGATTAGGCATCATGTCGTATGTGCATCAGGCATAGCCAGCCTGTAGATATTAGTTAGTAATTTTTTTCATCAATCAGTCCGGTAGCTTTGCAGTTGCCGGATTTTTAGTTTTTTTTCAGAAAAGTTGACTTAACGAACAAAAACTGCATAAGATTGTTGATATTTTATAAAAACATTTAAAACACACAGACATGAAACGAATATTCTCACTCTTACTGGGCATTATGGCCCTTGCATTGGGAGCTTGCTCCAGCAATGACGAGGTGTACAATGACATACCTCAAGATATCACCAAATTCATGGCACAGTATTATCCAAATACCAAGGTGGAGAGCTTCACTGAGACTGACGCAAGCTACCGTGTGGTGCTTGACGACGGTCCGACGATGGTATTCGACAAAACGTGCCAATGGGAAAGTCTCGATGGCAACGGAAGTGTGTTGGTGCAGAATTTCCTTTTCAACGAGTTGCCTCCGGAGCTGTACGAATACCTGCAGAGCACCGATGCCCTCAACCAAGTGTTCTCAGCGTCGCGCAATTCTAAGATTTATACAGTGACGCTCCTGAATCAGACCCTCACCTACGATATAGCCACCGGGGAAATCACCGGTAAGTAATAGTGAACAGTGAATAAGTGGAACTGTGTCAGAATTCGGTGACCACGGGACGCCCGTCGAGCCATGCTATCATATTCAGGACAAGGAAATTCCAATTCTGGAAACCTTTGTTGAGCACGGGTTCGCCGTTGTCGGGAAGATAATACTCGTGCAGTGCGCCGAAACGCTCGAAATCCCTGCCAAGAAGAAGCACCGTCTTTTCCGCCAATTCACGCGCCTCTGCCTCATAACCATAAAGCACCAGACCACGGAACACGAGATAGTTGACATTGATCCACACCGGACCGAGCCACGACGAAGGATTGCCGCTCGCCGAGACATTATACATCTTTTCGAGCGGAGAGAGTGTGCGTAAACCGGCCGGACAATACAACTCCTCAGTATTGTAATAATGGCGTGATACCATCTCCTCCACTTCCTCGCGAGTGGCGATGCCAGCCCAGACCGGCATCCATCCGCTCCATCCGCTTATGCGCTGGATCAAGCAATCATAATCCCTCGGCTGCCCGACGTGCAGGAACAGTTCTCCGGGCTTCACACTCTGTATATCCGGTTTCTCCACCGGCAGAAGATTGAGATCCACGCTGTAATAGAACCTGTCGCGCGGGTCCCAGCAATGCTCGCGGATATCGAGCTGAAGCTGCAGGGCCTGCGCCTTGTGGCGGTCGGCAATCTCGTCCATATTGAGCTGTTGTGCAAGATATGCCATGGCAAGAAGCTCCTTGTACATCAACGCATTCAGGAAAATAGAGCCCGAACTTGCATTGGGACGGTAGAAGGTGGCCGGATCATTGTCCACGCCTATTGCCTCATCAGTCTCCCAGTAGATGAGGCCTGTGGGACGGTTGCGGTGGAAATTCCAGTATTTGTTGACGAAAGCCTGCAGCTTGTGGAAATCCTCGCGGAGCCATTCGGCATCGCCTCCCATATTCCGGGTGATGAAAGCGGCATGCTGTGCGAGGGTGGGCTTATGCATATTGTTCTTCCACGGATTTCGGTTCTCAAGCATCTTGGCACGCGAAGGTGCATCGCGTTCGATCCAGATCGGAATCCACCCATCCATCCCGCCATAGCGCAGCGAGTTGAGCACACATCCCTGCTCATATTTCAGGGCCTCCTCCTTATCCGCCTCCGAACCGCATTCCGACAGAATCTGCCTGAGGGCGATATTGCTCAGCCAGGAATCCCAGTCCCAGAGCATATCCAGATACTGGTTGCTGCCGGGTGCAAGAAAAGGATATTTTAGGGCGCCACCGGCCTCGCGGTACATCCCGCGCATCTCGCGGTGGATATTGTCACGGCAGATTTTCTTATATTTCTCCACATTTTCAGGCGTCCTCTCCGGCAGCTGTGCGAATAATGCCGAGGCGATGGCCAGCACACAGCAAAGTATAAAATAGCGTTTCATGATTGGAGTCTCAAAGCAAAAATTAGTTTCTATAGAATCAATGTGTGATTTCAGAATACAAAATTAGCATTTTTTTCAAAAAATACCTAACTTTGTGGAATATTCCTGCAAATATAGAACAGAAGGCATAATCCGACATGAAACACAACATTCTAATCACCGGAGCAAACGGTCAGCTCGGCAATGAGATACGGCTCGTGGCAAAGGACAGCAACGATAATTTCATTTTCACCGATGTGGTGGCTCCAGAAGGAGTGGAGACAGAAATACTCGACATCACTGACCTCGATGCCATACGCCGCATCGTAGCCGAACGCAATGTTGACTGCATAGTGAACTGCGCGGCCTACACCAACGTGGACAAGGCCGAGAGCGACGAGGCCCTGTGCGAGAAGCTTAACGCCGATGCCCCACGTAATCTGGCTATAGCGATGAAGGAGGCGGGCGGACTGCTCGTGCACGTATCCACTGACTATGTGTTCGGAGGCGACCCCTACAACTGCCCTTGCAAAGAAGACCAGAAGGGTACCCCAACCGGTGTGTACGGGCGCACCAAGCTGCTCGGAGAGAAATACATCGAGGAGAGCGGATGCAAATACGTGATAATCCGCACGGCATGGCTCTACAGCGAGTTCGGCAAGAATTTCGTAAAGACCATGCTCAGCCTCACAGCCACGAAACCACAGCTCAAGGTGGTGTTCGACCAGACCGGAACACCCACTTACGCCCTTGACCTCGCCGATGCCATAATGACCGTTGTCGACGCATGGGAAAAAGGCGTAGCGGTGGAAGGAGTGTACCATTTCAGCAACGAAGGAGTGTGCAGCTGGTTCGATTTCACAAAGATGATAGCTGAATATTCGGGACACTCCGACTGCGACATACAGCCCTGCCACAGCGACGAGTTCCCGAGCCCGGTGACACGACCTGCCTACAGCGTGCTCGACAAGACAAAGATCAAGGAGAAATTCGGCATCAGGATACCCTATTGGACCGACTCGCTGAAAGCATGCCTCAAAAATATGAACGAACTTAAAAACTAATCAGTGATGAAACGCAACATTATTATCACCGGTGGCGCCGGTTTCATAGGAAGCCATGTGGTGCGACTTTTCGTGAACAAATATCCTGAATACAACATCATCAACATCGACAAGCTCACCTACGCCGGCAACCTCGCCAATCTTAAGGACATCGAAGACAAGCCCAACTATACATTCATCAAGGCCGACATCTGCGACTACGACCTGATGCTGAAGATAATGCAGGAGCACAAAGTGGACGGCGTGATACACCTTGCAGCCGAAAGCCATGTGGACCGTTCGATAAAGGACCCGTTCACCTTTGCCAAAACCAATGTGATGGGCACACTGAGCCTGCTTCAGGCAGCCAAAGTGTACTGGGAGAGCCTGCCGGAGAAATACGATGGCAAGCTGTTCTATCACATCTCCACCGACGAGGTGTACGGAGCACTGGAGCTCACCTGCCCCGAAGGACGCAAGGATGAGGTGTCGGCACATGAGGTGTACGGCGACGAATTTTTCGTGGAGACGACAAAATACACCCCCCACTCGCCCTACAGCGCGTCGAAGGCATCGAGCGACCATTTCGTGCGCGCCTACCACGACACCTACGGCATGCCGACGCTGGTGACCAACTGCTCGAACAACTACGGTCCCTACCAGTTCCCGGAGAAGCTGATACCTCTGTTCATCAACAACATCCGTCACCGCAAGCCACTGCCCGTGTATGGCAAGGGGGAGAACGTGCGCGACTGGCTATATGTGGTGGACCACGCACGCGCAATCGATGTGATCTTCCACAACGGCAAGGTGGCGGAGACATACAATATCGGCGGATTCAACGAGTGGAAGAACATCGACATCATAAAGGTGATAATAAAGACCGTGGACCGTCTGCTCGGCAACCCTGAAGGGCACTCGCTCGACCTGATCACATACGTGACCGACCGCGCGGGCCACGACCTGCGCTACGCCATCGACAGCCGCAAGCTCAAGACCGAGCTTGGATGGGAGCCTTCGCTGCAGTTCGAGGAGGGAATCGAGAAGACCGTGCGCTGGTACCTCGACAACCAGGAGTGGATGGACAACATCACCTCAGGCGAATATGAGAAATATTACGAATCGATGTACGCCAACCGCTAAAGAATGAGACATCTGACATTATTGCTGCTCACCATCCGGTCGGCACTCGGAGCGAACGCCGCCCAATACATGACCGAGATACATGTAGACCCTAAAGGAAAAGGAGACTTCACCACCATCACGGAAGCACTGGAGGCAATCCGGGCCTATATGGATTATGATGTGACGGTGTTCGTGGCCAACGGTGTGTACAATGAGAAGGTGGTGGTGCCGTCATGGATCAAGAACGTACGATTCATCGGCGAGGACCGCGACAAGACCATCATCAGATGTAACGATTATGCCGGTCGCGGCAACATGGGCACTTTCCGCACCTACACCGTGAGGGTCGACGGCGACGACATAACGTTCGAGAACCTGACGATAGAGAATTTCGCGGGTCCGATAGGTCAGGCAGTGGCTCTCCACACCGAGGGCGACAGGCTGACTTTCATCAACTGCCGTTTCCTCGGCAATCAGGACACTGTGTTCACCGGAGGCGAACATACGCGCCTATTCTTCGACAAGTGCTACATCGAGGGCACAACCGACTTTATCTTCGGAGCCGCCACAGCCGTCTTCAAGGACTGCGAGATATTCTGCAAAAGCGACTCATACATCACCGCCGCATCTACCACAGCCGACGAGGATTATGGCTACATCTTCGACAACTGCAAGATAGGCGCAGCCGACTCGGTGAAGAACATGTACCTGGGCAGGCCATGGCGTCCGTACGGCTATACCGCCTTTATCGACTGCACCCTTGATGCGCCAATCCGTCCCGAAGGCTGGCACAACTGGAATAATCCTGAGAATGAAAAGACAGCACGCTATGGCGAATACGGGTCGAAAGGAACCTACGGCGACATGGGCAAACGCGTGGGCTGGGCAAAACGCCTTTCCGAGAAAGAAGTGGCCGACTGCCGCGACCTGGGCAACGTATTCAAAGGCTGGAGCCCGAAGGGAAATGAAAAATGAACAATGAAAATTGAAAAATGATATGAAAGAGATAGTAGTAAGCGGCATCCGGCCTACGGGCAACCTGCACTTAGGCAATTATTATGGAGCACTGCGCAATTTTGTGAAAATGCAGGAGGATTTCGACTGTATGTTCTTCCTGGCTGACCTTCACGCACTCACCACCCACCCTGACCCCAAAACCCTGCATGGCAGCGTGAGGGACATCCTCGCTGAATATATAGCCGCCGGACTCGATCCGGACAAGTGCACCCTATTCGTGCAGAGCGACGTGCCGGAAGTGTCAGAGCTTTACCTGCTGATGAACATGCACGTGGGCATAGGCGAACTGATGCGCACCGCCTCCTTCAAGGACAAGGCGCGTAAGGCTTTGGGTATCTCGAAGAGCAGTGATGAATCGGATGAGGACATAGAACATCAGATAATCGGCACAGAGACCAACAAGCGCGTGAACGCCGGATTGCTAACCTACCCCACCCTCATGGCAGTGGATATCCTCATCCACAAGGCTACGAAAGTGCCTGTGGGCAAGGATCAGGAGCAGCACCTTGAGCTTACACGCAGATTCGCCAGAAGATTCAACTCGTTCTACGGCGTGGATTTCTTCCCCGAACCTGTAAATTTCACATTCGGCCATCAGTCGCTGAAAGTGCCCGGACTCGACGGATCGGGCAAGATGGGCAAGAGCGAAGGCAACTGCATCTACCTGATCGATGACGACAAGACACTGCGGAAGAAAGTGATGCGCGCGGTGACAGACGAAGGTCCGAAAGAACCTAACCAGCCTGTGTCCCAGCCAATCCAGAACCTTTTCCTGCTGATGGAGCTTGCGTCCGACCCTGCCATACTACAGCAATTCAAGGACGCATACGCCGACTGCTCCATCCGCTACGGCGACCTGAAGAAACAACTCGCGGAAGATCTGCTGAAGGTTACGGCTCCTATCCGCGAACGCATCAACGACATCAAGAATGATGATGCCTTCCTCGGCCGTGTGCTTCGTGAGGGCGCGGAGAAAGCCCGCGCAAGCGCATCAAAGACCCTTGCAGAAGCCCGCGAGATAATGGGCATACGCAAGTTCTACTAATGAAAATGAAGATAAGCGTCCCGCTGCTAACTCAGCGGGACGCTTGTTTCAACGGCGGAACGGAGATTCGGGCATGAACAGACGCGATTCCTTGTATCCGCCGAAATCTACCACTACCTTCTCGATGACCATACCGGGATCGAGGGGGGAGATGGTGAGATTCAAAGGCGAGCCGGCGGATTGCGGAAGGGCAAGTGATGCAGTGCTGTCGATGACACGGGCGGCTGCCGTGGGATACATCACCTCATACACATTCTCCGGATCCTCGTTCATGCGGGAGTTGTAGTTGACCTCCACGGTTTCAGCACCGTCGAAACCAATGTTATATCGGTGGCCTTGCGCACGTTTGAACGGCTGCACCGCGCGGAGAATGACATGCACAGTGACCGAATCGGACCTCTCGTCAACATTCATCCGATATGTGACTGATGCTCCGTCAGTAGAGGGAATACGCGGCATAAGAGTCACAGCACTGAAGGTGCGCCCCATATCCGGAATTACAGTCCATCTGGATTCGGCGGCATCCTTCGCCGAGAAGAAATGCTCAGCCTCCATGCTCACCACACCATCAGCGGCATCGAAAGTGTATCCACCACGCAGCGATGATTTGCCGGCGTCCATTCTCTTGACCTCAGGCATCTTATCAGCAGGGAAATTATCGTTCCACGACGTGTATCCTATATGCTTCTGGTCCATCATGTGGCGCCACTTGCCCGATGACATCACATTATTGTAGTCGTAGGACAACTCGGCATCGCGCCTGAAAGCCTGCTCCACACGGTCGGCCCACTGATTGCAGGCAGGATCGCCGGCTTCGAAGCATTTTAGGTTCATCGCCTGAGAATAATACATATCGTAGAGGTTAGCCATAGCCTGAACCGGGTAAAGGATCAACTGTCTGTAGGCATCCTTGTACCGGTCCGGCAACGAGAGATACTGTCGCAGGGCTTCTGTCTCAAGGGTGAGATATTCATCGCGTACCTGCCTCCACTCGCCGGTAGCGAGATTGTAGGTGGAGGCATCAAGCATCTCGGGAGTGACCCTGCCATTGTACTTGCTGTAGAGATTCAGGATACGGGCAGCCTCCTTAGCCTGACCGGCACCGAACTGCCGGGAGCAGAATGCCTCGATATGTTCCTGAAGATTGGAGGCATCGTATTTCGCAGGATTCCAGGCCATGTCCATGAAAAGGGAGATGGGATATTCCATAGGCTTGAGGTCGCCCACGTTGAGAATCCAGAGTTTGTCGATACCATATTCGTAGGTAAGGTTCAGCTGTTCCCACATATTCTGCACGGGAGTGACATTGAGCCATTTTGAATTGCGGGGAGCCCCCACATAGTCCACATGATAGTACATTCCCCAGCCTCCCTTGCGCTGGCGTTCTTTTTCTGTGGGCACCTTGCGGATATTGCCCCAGTTGTCATCGGCAAGAAGGATAATCACGTCATCAGGTACCCGCAGCCCCATATCGTAATATTTCTGCACCTCCTTATAGAGAGCCCATAGCTGCGGATGATTTTCAGGTGCCTGTCCCGTCTCCCTGCGTATTATCTTGCGCTGGTTGTCGATCACAGATGACAGGATCTTCAGATTCTCCAGATCGCGCGCACTGTACTCATGGTCCTTTCCTTCCTCGCCACCCATCGGCGCATCGCCGTCGCCACGCATACCAATGGTGATGATATCCTCCTTATCGGCGATACGGCGTACACCCTCACTAAAAAACTTGTCAATCACAGCCTTGTTCTTCGCATAATCCCACACTCCATAATCACTGCGATGACGCGCCCATTCCTGATGATTGCGTGCCATAGGTTCGTGATGGGATGTGCCCATTATCACACCCATCTCATCGGCGAGATCGCTGTTGCGCGGATCATCGGCATAGAACGACCATCCCCACATTGCGGGCCACAGGTAATTGCCTCGCAGACGCAGCAGAAGCTCGAACACCTTCTCATAGAACTCCACTCCCCCGTATTCCGTACCGAAATAATCCTTCACCCAGCCGGTGAGACATGGGGCTTCATCGTTGAGAAACAGACCGCGGTAGCGCACAGCAGGTTCGCCGGCTGTGTACTGACCTTTCTTGATCGACAGGTCGGAGGCTTGCACCACCGGCACGTCGGCCCACCAATACCAAGGCGATACTCCTATCTGCTCCGACAGCTCATATATACCGTAGATAGTGCCCCTGCGGTCGCTGCCGGCGATGACAAGAGCCTCGTCGATCCCGGAAACAGGATTCTCCACTGTGGACATCAGGTATTTCTCCGTGGCACCTTCCAGCTGCCTCTTATCAATCGCGCCGGAATCACACAATTTCTTTATGAGCGGATTCTTAAGACTGCCTACGATAATGACACGTTTGCCCTTTGGGGATGCAATCGATGCAGGGCGCTTACCGGATACCCGCTGGAAATCCTGCATGAGATTTTCTACTGCACGGCTGATGCCTTTGTCATCGTCAGGATCAAAAAAGATTGCGGCAGGCACACCATCCTCTATAAGGGTGAAATTATCTGCCTCAATTATCGGAACGGTAATGCCGGGATTGTCGATAGCCCTCATTGCCGTACCCGACAGAAGAAGCATGGCAGCAAGTAATAATTTTTTCATTTTTCCTGGATTAGAGTATTTTTCCTCGCTTGAGCTCGGAACATGGACAAATAAATACCTGTGGATTGATAATCACATATTTTTTATGAGGTAAAGTCTTTCACTGGCACGGGTCACGGCGGTGTACAGCCAGCGGTAGAAATCGAGGCCCATGGCGTCGGGGGGGATGTAGGACACATCTACAAAGACATTCTTCCACTGTCCGCCCTGAGCCTTATGGCAAGTGACGGCATAGGCATATTTCACCTGAAGAGCATTCCAGTAGGGATTTTTTCTCAACGCCTTCAGACGCGCATCGGCAGGAGTGTACGGGCCGAACAGCTCAGGATCCTCCATTATTGAATAATAGAGCTGGTTGTATCGTTCCTGCGACATGCCGGCAGCTTCGGAGTTGAGGGTCTCAAGCATCAGTTTCGCGGGGAAGGTGATGTCGGTCTCAGGAATGCACAACATCACATCGGCAAATCTGAAGCCATATTTATCCTCGTATCCCGTCACATCCTGCACTTCGACGATATCGCCGTTGGCTATGAAATTGATTTCCTTTATTTTCTCGGACCAAAAATAATTATTCTTCGCCACAATCAGCATCTCGCCCCGGGCAAGCTCTTCCTCGAAATACAGCACCGAAGCACGGATCTCGCGGTTGAATCCAAGAGCCCGCTGATTGGAGCGTGTGACCACGATACATTCCTGCACACCATCGGCATTGTAGGCGGTGTAGAGATCCTCAGGCATATCCTCAGGAGCCACCTCCTTGACATCAGGGAAATCGGTAAAAAACTCCGGGGTTGGCAACGGATTCACCTTCATTGCCTTGCGAAGCCATGTGGCATTATACAGGATTCCCGATCCGGCTCCCTGACGCGCAATCTCAGTGAGAGTGACGCGCGATACACGCAGCCCGTAGCTCCTGAGCACATCAGGCGACATGGCAGGAGAAAAATCACTGCCTACGGGGGGCAACTGAGCGGTGTCGCCGAGCAATATCATGCGGCAGTTGTCACCCGTATATACATAGTGGATCAGATCCTCAAGAAGATTGGAGCCCGAAGAATCCGCGCCCGTTATCATCGATGCCTCGTCGACGATGAACACCGTGTTGCGATGGCGGTTCTCCACTGTGTCGCGTCTGGAGAAATTGAGCGCGCCCGCCTGCGGATGGCGATATATGGTACGGTGGATGGTATAGGCCGGATGACGGGCGAAAGCCCCGAACACTTTGGCAGCCCTACCGGTGGGAGCAAGAAGCACCGACCGGATACCCACGGCGGCCAATGATTTCACCAGCGCGCCGCACAGTGAGGTCTTTCCGGTGCCGGCATAGCCATTGAGCATGAAAACAGCGTCCGACGGTGCTGTCGGGGAACAAAAACGCGACAAAACCCCAATGACCTGCGACTGCTGGCCATTGGGGGTATACGGAAGATTGCTTGAGATCAGTGATGCGAATTCGAGAGGGTCCATTCCACACCGTCTTTAGTGTCCTTGATTACGAAACCGATTTCAGCGAGACGGTTGCGGATACGGTCGGATGTAGTCCAGTCCTTGTTAGCCTTGGCATTGCCCCGGATTTCGAGAAGCAGATCGACAGCCTCCTCGAAGGGCCGCAAAGCCGAAGAACCGGCCCCACCCCCCAACTCGGGGCGCACACCCATGATTTCCACAAGGAATGTGTCCATCACGCGCTTGAGCGTGGCGATATCTTCGGCTGTGAGTGTGGCCTTGCCGTCGTTGACTGAATTGATGATACGGCAGGCATCGAACAAATGGGATATCACAACCGGAGTGTTGAAGTCATCATCCATCGCCTCGTAGCATTTGGTCTCTATCTGGGAAACATCTACAGAAGACACCTCCGACGGCTTGAGATCCTGCAGGCGGCGATAACCGTCGAGCATGCGTCCGAGCGCCTTTTCAGCCGACTGCAGAGCCTCGTTGGAGAAATCGACAGTGCCGCCGTAATGGGCCTGCAATATGAAGAACCTGATGGTCATCGGCGAATATGCCTGCGTGAGCAACGGATGATCGCCGGTGAAGAACTGGTCGAGGGTAATGAAATTGCCCAACGACTTACCCATCTTCTTACCATTGATGGTGATCATATTGTTGTGCATCCAGTAGTGCACCGAAGGGTGACCCTGATGTGCCACCGACTGGGCGATCTCACATTCATGGTGAGGGAACTTCAGGTCCATGCCTCCGCCGTGAATGTCGAACTCCGCGCCGAGGTATTTCTCCCCCATGGTGGAGCATTCAAGATGCCAGCCGGGGAAACCTTCACTCCAGGGCGAAGGCCAGTGCATGATATGCTCGGGTGCAGCCTTCTTCCAGAGGGCGAAATCGGCAGGGTTGCGTTTCTCCGTCTGTCCGTCGAGCTCACGGGTGGTGGCGAGAAGTTCGTCAATGTTTCGTCCGGATAACTTTCCGTAGCCGAAATCCCTATTGTATTTCGGTACATCGAAATACACCGAACCCTCGCTCTCGTAGGCATAGCCGCTGTCGAGAATTGACTTTATATATTCAATCTGCTCGATTATGTGGCCCGACGCATGAGGCTCGATCGAAGGAGGTAGCACATTGAGTCGGTCCATGGCGGCATGGTAGCGGTTGAGATAATACTGCACCACCTCCATAGGCTCAAGCTGCTCGATCCGGGCCTTCTTGGCCACCTTGTCCTCGCCCTCGTCAGCATCATGCTCCAGATGCCCTACATCGGTGATATTGCGCACATAGCGCACCTTATATCCCAAGTGACGAAGATAGCGGAACACAATATCGAATGTGATGGCCGGACGGGCGTGGCCGAGATGACCGTCGCCGTAGACAGTAGGACCGCAGACATACATACCCACCATGTCGGGATGAATGGGCACAAAGCGCTCCTTCATCCTCGACATGCTGTTGTATATAGTCAGATTGTTGTCTTTTACCACCTTAAGCGGAGTAATTGTTGTTATTGTTGCCGTGGTTGATGGGAGTCTTGCGCTCGATTTCGCCGAAAGTATTCTCATACTTTGCAAGGCTGTCGCGGAGAGCGAAGAGCAGATTCTTGGCATTCTCGGGAGTCATGATCACGCGGCTCTGCACATTTGCCTTGGGCATTCCGGGAGCGACTGCGATGAAATCGAGATAGAATTCATTGGGGGAGTACACGATCATGGCGAGGTTGGAATAGTTGCCGTGAGCCACCTCAGGAGTGATCTCGATCTTTATCTCATTGGGTTTCTGTGGTTGTTCTGCCATTTTTTCTTAAATTAAAGTTAGAATAAATATTTATTGTTTTCTCTTGATTTATTTGTCATTTTTCTTGAAGGTGACGGATTCAAATCCGTCGGCCACGGGATATGTCACCGTCACTCCGCGGCACGTCGGGCGATGCCACACACCGGAGATATCGAACGAACCGTACACACGGTAAGGATTCTCGCCATCGTTGTTCTCAGCATTCTCATAGTATATATGCAGGCGGGGGAATTCGCTGTCGAGAGTGGCATTGTCGGCTACAATCACGAGAGTCTCCGGGCGACGCGCCTGGTAGACTGAAAGTTCAGTATCCAGATTGATGAAATCGCCGGTACGCCACAAGGCATTCACCTTCATGGGCTGGCATTTCCATCCGTCGTAATCCTCGGCTGCGGCCGTGAGCATTTCCTGACTTGTAGAGCTGAGCTGCACATAGCCATAGACAATAATGTTGCCGGAGGTGTATATATCTCCACCGGCACGGTCGTAGCACAGGATGAGGCGATCGCCGTCCTTGATGGTCTGGATGCGTGAGAAATCGATATCAGAGAAATAGGTTATCAAAGGTGAGTCACCGCTCTTGCGCATGGTGAAAATCGACCCTTCTGATGATGATTCCCTCAGGGTGACAAAATCGTAGACAGCCTCCTGGGGGATGCTTGACTGCGGCTCATCATCGCCCTTGCATGACGACACAGCGATAAAAATCGACTGCAGCAGAAGAAAATATATTATTGAATGTCTCATATCATCCTACTGCAATATCGATGTTGGCTATTCTGGTTTCTTCAGCTACAGTCTCTATCCTGCCATCACGCATGTGCACCACCATATCGCAGTCGGCAGCCAGACTTTCGTCGTGGGTGACGATGACGAATGTCACTCCAGTGTCGCGGCGCAGGTCGAAGAACAACCGGTGGAGCTCACGCCTGTTGTGGCTGTCGAGACTTCCTGACGGCTCGTCGGCAAGGATCACCGAGGGCGAATTGACAAGCGCACGTGCCACAGCCGTGCGCTGGCACTCACCTCCGGAGAGCTGGGAAGGACGATGGTCGGCTCGTGCCGAGAGTCCCATGTATTCTATAAGCCTGCGGGCCTCGGAGAAAGCCTCCGAACGCGAAGCTCCTCCTATGAGGGCCGGCAAGGCCACGTTCTCCAAAAGAGAGAACTCCGGCAAAAGACGATGGAACTGGAATACGAAGCCTATGTTGCGGTTGCGGAACGATGATAGAGCGGAATCCGACATACGAAGCACATCCGTACCGTCATAGGTAACGGAACCTGAGTCGGGACGGTCGAGCGTGCCCATGATCTGCAGCAGAGTCGTCTTGCCGGCACCTGATGGACCGACAATCGACACCACCTTTCCGGAAGGGATGTCGAGGGAGATACCCTTGAGCACTTCCAGTCCGGAATAAGATTTGTGTATGTCGCGGAGCCTTATCATGGCTTATTTCGCTGTGGAGGGGAATTTTACGGTGAATATCACGTTGTATTTGGTAGGCTCGGGCTGATTCTTGGTGGCGATGGTGCAAGTGAAAGTCATGTCAACACCACTTCCGGGGCGATAGTCGGAAACGAAATTGGTAATCTTTGCTGCCTCGAAAGGAGTGCCGGCGGCATTGATGTCAGTCACACCCTCGTTCATCAAGGTGGGAGTGATGTCATCGCCATGCATGATGATGTTGCCGTATTCATCAACATTGAATTTCAGTCCGGGGAACTTCATGTTCATTGCAGGCATCTGCTCTGCGAACTTTGCGCCCTGTATCACCAGGAATGCCGACTGGTCGTCGGGATTGAGGATGAAATAGTAGAACGGACTGTTTGCCTCACTGAGCTTGAACTCCTTGCCGGAATTGTCCATTACCCTTGTCTCGCCCACTTCCACAGTCTGCTGCGGAAGGGAGATGACGCGATATTCATTGTTATTGACGGTGTATTCGATCATCGAGCAAGCGGGGAACTGAAGGCTTCCATATATGCGGTTGAGCATCTGGAAATTCAACTTGTCGAATACCAGTCCTCCCGGTATGTTCGACGGTTTGGCATCAGTGAGTGAAATGTCCTGCCAACCTCTGTTGTTGAGTCTCCAGGACACATCGCTGAAAGTCACCGCGCTGTATTTCTGTCCGTCGGGAAGCTGCAGCCCCATGATGGAGAATTCGGCTTTCTGATCGGTGTTGTACCACCATTTCACTTCGTAAGATACCCCGCCCTTGAATGTCTGGTTTCCTTCGTTATCGAATATCACGTTGAAATACCCCGTAAGCTTGTCGGTGGTGGTGTAATCATTTTCATGGTCACCGAGACAGGAGGAGAAGAGAGTAGCTGTCAAAATAGCAAAGCTGATTGAAAGCTGTTTTAAATTTTTCATTATTTTTCGAATAATTGTTAATAGCGAAAGTGCGATTTATTAAAAATCTGCAAGCAACCGCAAATATTGGTTAATTATGTTGGTTATGTCGCCGGATTCGGCGTAATCAGCCACAAAGTTACGAAAAAAAAATAAGTTTCGCAAACGAAAGTGGTTTTAGCTTTTAGGCTTTTGGCCGGGAGGTGAAGAGGTATCTGAACGTGATGCCGAACATACATGGATTCGCCTGCTGCACGAACGCGTTGCCCATCGACACGAAATAGAACGTGTCGTAGTGCGTGGAGGTGAGGTTCTCGCCCCAGAGCCGGAGCGACACCTTGCCGTTGTCGAGTGCAGCCGAGGCAGCAAGAGTTGCGTAAAATGGCTGGACCACTGTGTTGGCATCGTCCCAATAAATCTTCCCTACCCCTCTGCCGCTGACATTTACCGACGGGGAAAAACTTCCTATCTTGAAAGGCAGAATGTAATTGGCCGAGAGGAAAACAGTGTTGTGCGGGGCATACGGCAAATAGCAGCCCTTGAGATTCTCCTTTCCATTGTCGTATCTGATGAATTTCGCATTGGTGTAGCCGTAGCTTCCACGCAGCATCAGCCCGGGATGCGGAAAATATGCCGCCGAAAGCTCAGCACCGAAAGAGCGGGTGCGCCCGGCGTTGGTCATGATTCTGCCGGTGGTAAGACCATCGGGGAAAGTGGTGAGCTGCTGGTCGGTGCACAGGATATAAAAGAGGGATGCGTTCAGATCCAAATCTCCATCAAGACATGAAGTGTTGCCGCCGATTTCGAAATTCCAGCTTTTCTCAGGACGATAGCTCACGACATCATCCACATCGTATTTCTCGGTGAGCCCCATCATGCCCATGATTTTCTGCTGGAGCACATCGCTGAACATCTGTGTATTGAACCCACCGCTCTTGTACCCTTTGGCGATGTTGGCATAGACCCTGCTGTCGGGACCGATGTCATAGCCCACGGCTAGTTTGGGCAGGAACTGCACGAATGTGTGCGACAGGTCGCCGCTCTGGTCGATTTTCACCGGATTATGGCTGTAGACCTCCTTAGATCCGTCTGGCATGACATGGTATGTGGTGTATCCGGTATCGCAATGGCTGCGATAGGTCAGCGACGTTCGCTCTACATCCAGACGCAGTCCGAGCTCTACATTCCATTGCCCGAAACGCCTGGAACTCTGCTGATACACCGCGAAACCTTTGGTGATGACATCAAATTCGCTGCCTAAGACAAATGCCCGCTCATCCCAACGTATCGGATACGATGGATTCATATCGTTGGGATGCTTCTCGATAAGGTCGGAGATACCTGTATCCTTGAATGTTACAGGTGCATGCATATCCATATCCTTATAGAAAGCGAAAACGCCCCCGAGCCATGTGAGCGGTCCGCGCGAACCCTTGGCATAAAGATCTTCGGTGACCGCATATTCATGCCGCCGCTGGGAAAGCGTGAAGAATGGCTGCGGCAGGAAATCCTGGTCGAGCGTCATGTCATCATCGATATATTGGAATGATGTCACCGACGTGACAAGCACCCTTTTTCCCGTCCAGCCTACGGTGAGACCATCAGTAAAGGCATTCCGTCGGTAGAAGCAAGTGTCGTCGCGGGCTATCTCGCCCGTCGAAAGACTGCGGTAGGGATATCCGCCCTGACGGGAAAGCGACATGGACGCAACATTCATCACCGAGGTGTGAAGCGAAGGCCGAAAAGCAGCCTTCCACCGCACATAGCCCTGCTTCTCGGTGTCAAGTCGCGTGCCGTTGTAAGCGTTGCGGAAAAAGCCGTCGGTCTTGGTGAAATAGGCGGTTAAGGCAGAGGCGAACGAGCTGTTGTGCTTCATGTAGCCACCTACTCCGGCTTTTACAGAGTGACCGTTACCAACCTCCAGCATCGCCCTCACCCCCTGGAAACGCCATGGATTCACTGTGGAGATATTCACCTGTCCGGCCATTGTGTTGCGACCGTTGAGAATCGACTGCGCCCCCCTGAACACCTCGACCTTTTCGATATCGAAAAGGTCGAAATCATAGTTGTCCTTATTAAGGATTGGCACATTGTCGACATTGAGCCCTACCACGGGCTGGTCGATGCGGGCGCCCAAGCCGCGGACATATATCGAGGATGTGATCCTCGACCCATAAGCCGGGATATAGAAATTGGGCACCACATCACTGGCGTCCTTCATGGTGACGATGTTGAGACGCTCAATCTCCTTGGCCGAAATCTGCGTGACGGCGGAAAGGTCGGTCTCCGCCGACTGTTTCACTCCCACCACCTTCACCTCATCGAGGCGGGTGACAATAGTGTCGGTCTGGGCATACGCCGATACAGAACCGGCCAGAACAGCCAATAATATCGCAGACTTTTTCATAGGAAAAACGGGACGGGGACTACTTACCAACGGGTGGTGAACGAAACGTAGTCGAGCTGCGCGGGGATGGGAGGCGCAAGCTTTGCCACTGTCACGGCTCCTCCGGAGATTTTTTCCGGGAATCTGGAGCATATCGCACGACGGATCCGCGCCGCCACATGCTCCAGGAGTTTCGACGGCAACGCCATCTGTTCCTTCACGATAGACACTACCTCGGCATAGTTCACCGTATGGGCAAGCGTGTCATTCTCCATCGCCTCATCTACATCCGCAAGCAGGAGAACGACGTCGATGGAGAATTCGTTGCCTACCCTTCGCTCTTGTTCGAGGACACCATGGTGCCCCGTGATGCGCAGACCTCTGATTTCTATAGATTCCACACGCTGATGCTGTTACTTGTGATTTTTCTTGGAAGCGCCGCCCTTGCGGTGAGAACGCGCCTTTTTGCCTACTGACGAGTCGCGATTCGACTGGTTGTGTTGATTATAGAGGTTGGGATCCTTGCCCATATCGTCGACCATGGCAAAATCAAGCTGCTTCTTGTCGAGGTTGGCACGAGCCACCTTCACCTTCACCATATCGCCGAGACGATACCTGTTGTTGTGGCGGCGTCCCACCAGACTATAGTTCTTCTCATCGAAATCGTAATAGTCGTCGGCAAGATCACGCACCGGCACGAGGCCCTCGCACATATTGTCTTCGAGTTCGACATAGAGTCCCCACTCTGTGACACCGGAAATCATGCCGGTATACACCTCGCCGAGATGGTCGTTCATGTACTCCACCTGCTTGAACTTGATGGAGGCGCGTTCGGCATTGGTGGCAAGCTGCTCCATATTGGATGAATGCTTGCACTGCTCCTCAAGTTTTTCGACATTGACGCTACGTCCACCATCGAGATATTTTTCGAGCAGACGGTGAACCATCATGTCAGGATACCTGCGGATGGGCGAGGTGAAATGAGTGTAGAACGGAAAACCGAGACCGTAATGCCCGATATTATTAGTGGTGTAGACAGCCTTCGCCATAGAGCGGATGGCAAGGGTGGAAAGGAAATTCTCCTCGCCTTTGCCTTTCACCGCCGCAAGCATGGCATTGATCGAACGGTTGACCTCCTTCGACGAACCCGACGAACGCACCTTGTAGCCGAAATTGCGTGACAATTCCGACAGGTCGGAGAGCTTTCCGGGATCCGGCATATCATGCACCCTGTATACGAATGCCTTTGGTTTCTTCTTACCCTTGACATCTCCTATGGTCTTGGCCACCGTTTTGTTGGCGAGAAGCATGAACTCCTCGATGAGTTTGTTGGCATCCTTCGACTCCTTGAAATACACGCCTGTCGGATGGCCGTTCTCGTCGATGTCGAAACGCACCTCGGCACGGTCGAACTCCACTGAGCCATTCTCGTATCTCTCTTTACGAAGGATTTTTGCCAAACGGTCAAGAGTGAGGATTTCGTCGGCGAAATCGCCCTTGCCTGTCTCTATCACCTCCTGGGCCTCTTCGTAGGCGAAACGGCGGTCGCTGTTGATCACGGTCTTGGAGATTCTGGAATTGAGGACGCGTGCCTCATCGTCCATCTCGAATATCACGGAGAACGTGAGTTTGTCCTCGTTGGGACGCAGCGAGCAGATGCCGTTGCACAGATGCTCCGGGAGCATTGGCACAACACGGTCCACAAGATATACCGAGGTTGCACGCTTTTCAGCCTCACGGTCGATGATGGTGTTGGGATGCACATAGTGGGTTACATCGGCTATATGCACACCCACCTCATAGTGTCCGTTGGGTAGCTTGCGCAGCGAGAGGGCATCATCGAAATCCTTGGCATCCTTGGGGTCGATGGTGAATGTGGTGACGCCTCGCATGTCAATCCTTCTCGCCACCTCCTCAGCGGTGATTCCGGCAGTGATCTTGTCGGCTGCCTTCTCCACAGCCTCGGGATATTTGTATGGCAGACCGAATTCGGCGAGAATGGCATGTATCTCGGCGGTGTTCTCACCGGTCTTTCCGAGGACATCGACCACCTCACCACGTGGATTCTTCTGGTCGTCTTTCCACTCGGTGATCCTCACGATAGCCTTGTCGCCTGTCTCGCCGCCTTTAAGCTTCCCTTTGGGAATGAAGATATCGGTGGCGAGGAATTTGGAGTCGGTGAGCAGGTAGGCGAAATGCTTATCTACCTGCAGTGTACCGATGAACACCTGGTCGTTGTGCTCGATGATCTCAGTCACCACAGCCTCCGGCTCGGAGCCACGGCGACGTGCGGCGATCGACACCCTCACACGGTCGCCGTTGAGGGCATGCATCGAATTGCGCTCAGCCACCATTATGCTCTCGCCGTCCTCGTCGGTGATCACACTGTTCTTGCCGTTGGAGCGGCGCACGAACACACCGGTGGCGTTCACCGAGCGTGCCACCGTCTTGAACTTACCCGGCGACACCTCGATGATCTCGCCATCGAAAGCGAGTTCGGCGAGACACATCGCCACGGATTTCTGTTGCGCTGAAGTAGTCAGGCCCAAAGCAGCTGAAACCTGATGGTAATTGAAAGTCTGGTTATCTTGTTTGTCGACAAACTCCATCACCATAGCGCGGAGCTGACGTCCGGGTATCTTTCTGTTTTTCGTATGGGCCATTATACTCATTATACTAATGAATTTTAAGATTATGCGTCAATATTGGCGTAGTTGGCGTTAGCCTCTATGAAATCGCGGCGCGGACCCACCTCTTCGCCCATGAGCATCGAGAAAATGCGGTCGGCTTCGGCTGCATCATTGATCGTCACCTGCTTGAGCATACGGTGCTCAGGGTCCATTGTGGTGTCCTTGAGCTCCTGTGCGCTCATCTCGCCGAGACCCTTGTAGCGCTGTACGGTGGTGCGCTGACCATATTTCATGATGAACTGCTGCACCTGCTGGTCGGTCCAGCAATATTCCTCGTTCTT
>CAYZPI010000009.1:0-58373 GCA_964480085.1 uncultured Bacteroides sp.
AAAAAGATTTTGTAATGAGTAATGTTAAAATAGAAAAATCATGGCATGATGTGCTTGGCGATGAATTCGATAAGCCTTATTTTGAGTCACTTATCGCCTTTGTCAAACAAGAATACGCCACAAAACGTATTTTTCCGCCGGGTAGCCGTATCTTCGCTGCCTTCGACGCCTGTCCTTTCGACAAGGTGAAGGTGGTGATTCTCGGTCAGGACCCGTACCACGACGACGGCCAGGCCAACGGGCTCTGTTTTTCCGTAGCTCCGGGTATGCCGATGCCGCCATCCCTTATCAATATCTTCCGCGAGGTGTCTTCTGATATCGGTACGCCGATGCCGCAGAACGGCGACTTGAGCCGATGGGCCGAGCAGGGTGTGCTTCTGCTCAACGCCACCCTTACTGTCGAGGCTCATCGTGCCGGTTCGCATCAAGGAAAAGGTTGGGAGGACTTTACCGACGAGGTGGTGATGCGTCTTGCCCGCGATCGTGAGAATATTGTGTTCATGCTTTGGGGATCGTACGCACAGCGCAAGGGCGCGTTCATCGACCGCTCGCGCCATCTTGTCCTGTCGTCGCCTCATCCTTCGCCACTCTCGGCTTATCGTGGCTTCTTCGGCAACCATCACTTTTCTCAGGCAAATGCCTGGCTCGCTCAACACGGTCTCTCTCCAATTCAATGGTAATGGCAAAGACACGCTTTTTGAAAAAATCCCTTTGCTTTATTGCTGCTGTCGGTGTGATGTTATTCCATTATGTGGATGGTCTCGCCGCCGACACAATGACAGGGACTCTCAATCATAGGATTAAGTCGCTTCAGGTGCAGCTCTTCGGCGATCCTTATGCGCCTGCGGTGATTAATCTCGGCACCGACGATCGCCTGGTCATATCCTTTGACCATCTTGCCGAGGATCGGGAATACCTTCGCTACGAGCTTGTGCATTGCAATGCCAATTGGCAGCCTTCCGGACTGGTAGATAATGAGTTTCTCGATGGTTTCAACATCGGCAATATCGATAATTTCGATTATTCTAACTCTGCAGCCACTCACTATGTGCATTACTCACTTGCGATTCCCAATGAAGATGTACGACCAAAATTGTCGGGTAACTATCTCCTGAAGGTCTATCCGGAGAATGATCCTGACGATGTATGGCTGCAGTGCCGCTTCATGGTGTCGGAACAGACTGCCGCTATCGATGCATCGGTGTCGGGTGTGACCGATATCGACTATAATTCCGCTCATCAGCAACTCGCCGTTACGGTCAACACCGAACGGTCTGATGTGCCGGATCCGTTCAACGACCTTACCGTGATGATTCAGCAGAACGGTCGCTATGATAACGAGGTGGCCGTGCGCAAGCCTCTGAGAATGGCTGCACGTGATGTATCAGTGTATGAGCACCTGCCTGAACTAATTTTTGATGCCGGCAACGAGTACCGACGCATGGAGACGGTTTCCACCGTATATCCCGGTATGGGAGTGGCTGAAATCTCTTATTCAGAACCTTATTATCATTTCACTCTTCACACGGATGAACCGCGCTCCGACCAGATGTATCTTTATGACCAGACGCAGCACGGACGTTTCACTATCCGCGAATACAATTCTGTCGAAAGTGATGTCGATGCCGATTATGGTGTGGTGCATTTCTCTCTCAACATTCCGGAGATGCAGGATGCCATGATTTTCATCGACGGTGATTTTGTCAACCGTCGCTTCGACCAAGAATCCTTGATGACCTACAATCGCTCCACAGGCCGCTACGAACGCAATATGCTCCTGAAACAAGGTGCGTATAATTACAATTATCTTGTGGTGCCACGAGGAAAGAGCAGGGGATACACAGCCCAGATCGAAGGCGACAAGTTTCAGACGTCTAACGAATATCTCATCAAGGTGTATGCCCGTCATCAGGGCGACCGCTACGACCGCCTGATAGGCGTCTCTTCAATCTTTTTCTAAGTTAATAATGAATAGGTTACAGAGTGTGAATCTCATGCGGAGTCGCAGGACTCATATAATTGTATTACTACCCACCATTCACTATCACCAAAAAACTTATTCACTATTCACTATCACTTATAACCTAAAATATCTATGCTGCAAATACAAGATACATTGGTCTCGCTCGACGTGGTGGAGCGTTTTTTCTGCTGCGATCTTGACAAGTGCCTCGGAGAGTGCTGCATCGAAGGCGATGCCGGAGCACCTGTCACCGAAGCTGAGGTGGCCGAGATAGAGCGTGTGCTTCCGGAGGTATGGGACTATCTTCTCCCCGCCGCCAAAAAGGCTATAGAGGAAGAGGGTGTGGCCTACCGCGACATCGAGGGCGACCTTGTCACACAGATTGTCGAGGGCAAGAATTGTGTGTTTTCTTGCTATGGAGCCGACGGCATGTGTCTCTGTGCCTTCGAAAAAGCTTTCCGCGAAGGCAAGATCGATTTTTACAAGCCCGTTTCATGCCATCTTTATCCACTCAGGATAAAGGAATATCCTACGTTCACAGCCGTTAACTACCACCGCTGGAAGATATGCAAATGTGCCGAGGTGCTCGGACGATCCAAAGGGATAAGGGTCTACCAGTTCTTGCGCGAGCCCCTCATCCGCCGTTTCGGTCAGGAATGGTACGACGAGTTGGCCCTCACTTGCGAGGAGTACCTTAAACAATATGGTGATTAGTTTGTTTGTCTATATAAACACACACTATTGACAAACACACTAATACGTTACAACTATGGCAAAGAAGATTGTTTATTACCTACCCACATTTTTGGTAGTTTGCGTGATCCTTTACGGTACACTCTCGGGTAATCCAATGGGCGACACTTCCCTGCCCGCTATTCCTCATATCGACAAAATCATTCATGCAGTGATGATGGGAGGTCTGCTCGCAACCTTTGCCTTTGACTGGCAACGTGCCAATCCTGATAAGCCCCTCACTCCTTCGTTCATGTGGGCTATTTTTGGATGCATTCTCGCCTTCAGTATTGGTGACGAACTCCTGCAAGGCGCGATCGACAACGGACGTTCCGGCGACCCCTTTGATTTCCTTGCCGACTGCATGGGAGCTGCTGTAGCAGTTTATCTTGCACCTCCGGTTATCAAAAGTATACTCCGTGTGTCCCGCCCGGAAAAGGTAGACATCACAGTTCAATAGTCAATATGTTCACGATGTGGATTAAAAAATATAACATATTGAAAATCAATAAACGGACGCGCCATGGCGCGTCCGTTTTGTCAAAGCATACACCATGTTTGTTTCTGTGACGGGCGGACGCGGCGTGCTGCGTACCTACAAATAGGCACTTTATGTAGTCTGCAGATAGTTGGGCAGTTGCCGGAGCTCAGTCAATGTTAAGAATTTCAATATTTTCCCCAGAAACACAAAAATAATGTAGACTCTAAATCGAAGTGCAAAATTTGAGGAGGAATTTACAGAAGCCAAACATTCCTCTCCCCTTTTGGCGAGGGGATGCCCTAGCGGTGGGGACGGCCTAAACCACCCCCAAGAGCGGACAGCGACGTAGAAAACTGGCAATACAAAAAAAGGAGACCGAAGTCTCCCCAAGATTAATTAATTTTGTATTGCTATGTACAGACAACTAACCTTAGCGCAAAGATACGTCATTTCATCGATGCGTGCAAGCGGCTCGGCATTTCAGGCCATCGCAGACGAGATAAACAGGATTGAGAAAGAGGAGGCGGAGTCCAGAGGAGACCGTGTCCCCAAACCCCGAAGAGCTTCCACAATCAGCCGTGAATACAGACGGAACAGGACGAAGACCGGCAAATATAACCCCAATGCAGCCAATGAGATGGCCATGGAAAGACGGGAGCGGATTGTCAGGAATACGGCGCTCAAACCCGGAGTCCTCCAACGTGTAATAAGACTGCTCATGGAGAAGCGGTGGTCACCGGAACAGATTTCCGGCAGTCTTGCCCTGGAAGGAGTGCGCATATCCACCTACACTTCGACCGAACTGCCTTATCCTCTTGATGTGGATTTCGAGATTGCCGGAGAAAGCGTTTGTTTCAAATTCCTTGATAATTACAGAGGTGATTACAACGGCGTTCCATTCACTTACAGCTATAATTCACCATTGAAGGGCGGAATCGCAATCCGGCTGGAAAATGGCGGTGTGATATCTTTCTCGATTCTTGAAATTGCAGAAGATTCGATGACCATTGTAATGAAAGGTTCCGACACTAAAACAATCCTTTCGAAAAAATGAATGAAAAAACGCGAGCCATGGATAAGGACTCGCGTTTTTTTTGCTGATTTGGGGGACTTGTCAGTTGCCCATGAACTTGGCCACCTCGGCCTTGAGCTGGGCGCCCTGGAGGCCTCGGCTCAGTATCTTGCCATCAGGACCGAAAAGAATCACACACGGTATCGCCGGGATGCCGTAGATGTCCGTGGCTATGGTCTGAGAGTTGATGATGCAGGGCCAGGGAAGATCAAGCTGCTTGATGGCTGCCTGCGTGGCATCGGGCTCATCCCACACGGCCACACCAAGCACCTCCAGACCCTTGTCCTTGTACTCATAGTAGATTTCCTTGAGGGTGCTCATCTCCCGGCGGCAGGGTCCGCACCAGCTTGCCCAGAAATCCACCAAGGTGTAATGACCTTTGCCTACGTAATCGCTCAGACGGTAGGTCTTGCCATCGTAGGTCACTTCAAAATCCTTGAACATATTGCCGGGTGATGTTTCGGCCACCTTTTTCACTCCGTCCACCAGTTTCTGCACACGCTTGTAGTCGTTGAGCTGCGGATATTTCTCCACCATTGCCATTATCTCGGGTCCTTCTGCCTGAGAGGCATAGTCGACGAACATATAATATCCTATGGGAGAATCAATATTATCCTCGATGATCTTCTTCTCAGTGTCCATGTACTGCCTGTAAATCCTCATGCCCTCTTCTTCGCTCTTTGCCGAGTCGAAGCTCTGGGCTATCGCATTCAGCTGATTGATGTAGCCGGAAAGCTGGTCGTTGAGCATCGAGCCTACGCCGTGTTTGGTCTGCTGGTTGATGGTGGAACTCCCTTCCTCAAGAACGGATGTGCCATATCGGCCTTCATTGGCTACGAACCTGACCATGAACGGCTCATCCACCGCACCGGTGAATAATGCTTTCTGATCCTTAACCTCGGCGCTATCCACATTTTCGCCTGTGTCATAGTTCACCATGTATGCCATTGTGCCGTCTGCGGCATCCGGAACAGGCACTGTCACCTTATAGGGAATCTGCCCGCATGCCGTCAATGCCACAAAAAGTGTGACCGCTGATAAAACCTTTTTCATATTTTTTGTTTTATATTAATAATTGATGTCCTCAAGTGTAGTTTGGTGACGCAAAGTTACTAAATAAAAAGCATCTGTGACATCAAATGTTTTATATGTTGGAAAAATTTATGTAAATTTGCAATCTAATTGTATTTATTATGGAAAAGAGTGACAGCCTCAACCTCTATATACAAAATGCCATTCGCGATAACTGGGAACGCCTCGCGCTGTCGGATTTCGACGGTATCAACCTACAGTTCCGCGACGTGGCAAGAAAAATCGAGAAACTCCATATCCTCTATGATATTTCCGGTATTAAACCCGGTGACAAAATAGCCATCTGCGGCAAAAATGGCTCACATTGGGCTGTGGCATTTCTGTCTGTTGTCACATACGGCGCTGTGGCGGTGCCTATCCTGCATGATTTCAATGCTGAAAGCATTGAGAACCTCGTGAACCACAGTGAGGCTAAACTTCTCTTCACCGACAAGCATATCTGTGAATCACTCTCTCCCGACAAAATGCCGGAGCTTCACGGAATATTCGACCTCTTCAACTATTCGTTGCTTTTCTGCAACGACAAGGCGTTGAAGGACGCTCGCTATCATCTTAACATGCTTTTTGGCGAGAAATATCCCGAAAGATTCACTCCGCAGGACTTTAAAGTGCGCACCGTAGCACCTACCGAACTGGCAGTGATTAACTACACCTCCGGTTCTACCGGTAGCCCGAAGGGAGTCATGCTGTCGCATCGAGCCATGTGGTCCAACCTGCAGTACTGCATCGACGGTCTGACTTTCCTGAAGCCTGGCGATGGGGTAGTGTGTATGCTGCCATTGGCTCACATGTTCGGCCTTATGGTAGATCTGCTCCATTGTTTTGTGAAAGGTTGTCATATTAATTTCATCACGCGTCTGCCTTCGCCGAGAGTGATTCTAGGGGCCATGGCCGAGGTCAGGCCCAAGCTTGTGGTGGCTGTACCGTTGGTGATTGAGAAGATCATCCGTAACAACGTATTCCCCAAGCTTCAGTCCAACACCATGCGCATTGCCCTGGCCACACCGTGGGTGAAGGATATCGTGTATAAGAAAATCCGGCAGAGCATTATCGATGCCTTTGGCGGTAATCTCTTGGAAATAATTATCGGCGGTGCAAGTCCGAGCAAAGAGGTGGAGGAATTTCTGCGTAAGATAGGATTCCCGTTCACCGTGGGCTACGGAATGACGGAGTGCGCTCCGCTCATCTGCTATGCACAGTGGGATATCCAGCGGCTGCAGTCGTGCGGAAAGCTCGTCGACCGTATGGAAGCCCGCATCGATAGCTCCGACCCGGAAAACGTTCCCGGGGAACTTTTGGTGAAGGGCGACAATGTGATGGATGGTTATTTCAAGAACCCTGAAGCCACGGACGCCGTGTTCCGCGACGGATGGATGAGGACAGGCGATATTTGTACACGCGATTCTGACGGCTATTATTATATCAAGGGACGTTCGAAAACGATGATTCTGGGTCCTTCGGGTCAGAATATATATCCCGAGGAGATTGAAAGCCTTCTCAACGCCATGCCGTACGTGGGTGAATCACTTGTCGTATCAGATGGCGGCAAGCTTGTAGCCCTTATCTTCGCTGACCCCGAGAACAAGGATTATGCAGCAATGTCTCCTCAGGAGCGTGAAAAGGCGATGGATAATAATATTGCCAAGCTCAATGCCTCCTTGCCGGCCTACTCGAAGATTGCCTCAAGACGCATGATGGAAAAAGAATTTGAAAAAACTCCTAAACGCTCGATCAAGAGATATCTTTATCAGTGAAGCTGTCGTCTCTGGTTAAGTTAGTGAAAGTGGTGAAGACCGTCAGGGGTGTGCTGATGGTTCTCGTCTTTCTGGCGATCGCAATTCCGGTCGCCTTATATATCGCACTTTCTTCCGACTGGGCGCAGCGAAAGATACGCTCCATTGGTGCTACTGAACTATCAGCTCTTCTTGATACGGAAGTGAAGATAGGAGAGGTGGCTTTCAGTCCGTTTAATCGTCTGAAAATCTCAAACGTGACTATCTCCGACGACAATGGCCGGACGGCAGCCTCAATCCGCGAACTCGATACGAGGATAGAGTTGTGGGACCTGATTTTCAACAGCAAGATCATAGTTGACTATGCTTCGCTTGATGGTGTCGACCTGAAGCTATACCGCGACAGTATCGGCTCTCCGCTTAATATCGCCAACATAGTCAGGCATCTTTCTTCAGATGACCGCGACAAGCCTGAGACGGTGTTCCGTCTCAGGCTGAATGATGTTGAGATAGGTTCTTCCTCGTTCTCTTACGATGTGCTTTCCGAACCACTGACTCCCGGACGGTTCAATCCGTCGCACATAGCTGTCTCCGACATATCGCTCATGGCATTTGCTCCGGTGGTGGCTAATGACAGCTATAAGGTGTGGCTTAGATCTATGTCGTGCACGGAAAGCTCGGGAATCGTGCTCTCCGACCTTTCTGCCAAGTGCTTTATATCACCGGAAAGCCTTTTGGTTTCAGGTCTGAAAATCGAGTTGCCCAATTCGGTCCTTGCTTTCGACGACATCGGAGTGGCTATCAACGGAATCAAAGACATTCCATCGGCTCTGGCTGAATCGGATCTGCATATCGCTCTCACCGACGATTCCCATGTCTCGCTTCCTGACCTTAAGGCTTTCGTGCCCGTTTTCTCAGAATTGCCCTATACTTTCGATATTGTTCTTGATGCCTCTTGCTCTCTTCGGAATATTGATATCCGAACATTGCACATCTCTGATTACGACAAGATTTTCTCGCTTCAGGCAAATGGTGATATCCATGATTACCTGAAATCAGATTCAATATATTCTGATGATTTCCATTTCGATGTCTCGGCGGATTCAACTGCAATAGACTCGTATCTTGCTGCCGTGCGTCATGATATGTCCGACAAGACGCGCGGAACGCTTAAAGCTATTGGTAATTCGAGGCTATCAGGACACCTCTCGGGTTCGCCTATGAAAGGATGCCTCGACGTGACGGCACACACGTCCCTGGCCAAAGCTGCACTCAAAGGCTCCTATTCGCGTGCGGAGGGCATGACTCAGTTCGATGCGGAAGCTTATGTGGACAGTCTTCTTTTGGGTCGGCTTCTCTCGAATCGCGATATCAGTTCAATTTCTGCCGGGATCAAAGGCAAGGGACTCCTGTCGCATGGCAGATTTACCGGAGATATAGATATGGATATCAGTCATTTCGGCTATAGAGACCACCGCTATTCCGACATTAATGTCTCTGCTTCCATCAATGGCGATAATGCTAAGGTACTATTTGACATTGATGATCCTGCGCTGGCAATACATGCTGATGCCGAGTATCTGTCTGACCATGCCGCAAAATCGGTCAAGGCAGATATGGAGTTGCGCAAAGTATCCTTCGCTGATTTGAACCTGTCAGATAAGCTCAGTAAGTACACTCTTTCAGGTAATCTGTCGCTGGATGCCTACGGTGAATCAATCGATAATTTCAGGGGTAACCTGGATGTTGCCAATCTCACCCTGCTTGTACCGGAAGGTAAGCGTTTAAACCTCGACAGGTTGTCGGTTGAAGCCGACAATCTACGTCCGCAGGGGTCTGTCACGTTGGTGTCAGATTTTATCGACGGTTCGATTGACGGCCGTCTGCATTTTTCCAGTCTCGGAAAGGATATGAAGGCCATTCTTTCCGGTATTCTTCCCGCTCTTGTGAACGGAGATGCCAAAGCCGCCTCTTTGACTCTTGCCGATGACAGTGCCAACAAGCTTGCATTCGATTTCACTGTCAAGGATACCGAAGAACTGTGCGGTTTCTTCGGCATTCCTGTCTCAATCATAGATGGCGCTAATATCTATGGCAATGTAGACGGGTGCGACAAGTCGATGTTCATGGCTCTTGATGCGCCTTGGATCATGCAAGGCAACAATGTCATAGAGAACACGGCTCTCGGACTCAACATAGATGGTGGCAGTGGGAAAGGTGTGGTACAGCTCACTTCTCTGATTCCTACAAAGAAAGGCGATATGGACGTGGTGGCTACGGTAACCGCTTCCGGCGGACGTCTTGACACCGATATCGACTGGAGTCTTATCCGCGCTATTCCGATAAATGGAAATATCGATTTCACCACATTCCTCGATCGTTCTGCAGACAATGGTCTGCTAACAAATGTGAAGTTCAATCCGGGAAAGATCAACTTCGGAAATGAGATATGGGAGATTTCTCCATCTTATATTTCTGTGGATAAGAATTCTGTGCGTGTAGATAATTTTGCCCTAAATGCTCCTTCACAGCAAATTGTCATCAACGGGATGGCTGGACCTTCACCCGAAAATGTGCTCACTGTGGATCTCAAGAATATCGAGCTTATCAATATTTTTGAGACTCTTGAGATCGACAAGGCACTTATAAGCGGCTTGGCTACCGGCACTGTGCGCGCCTCCGGACTTCTTGGCAAGGCACCGGAGATTTCCTGCGAGATGCTGAAAGTGAAATCCATCGGTTACAATTATTGCACTCTTGGTGACGCTGATGTAAGGCTCAGTCTCGACGACGGTGGAAAGATATTCAATTTTTCCGCTGTGGTCGACGGTGATGAAGGGTGTGAGTCATATATCGACGGCTTCATTGTGCCTGCCTCCGAGACCCTTGATCTCAACATCAACGCGGATAAGGTGAAGGTTGGCTTCATGAAACCTTTCATGGAGGCTTTCACATCTCATGTCGAAGGATATGCTTCAGGCAATGCACATCTGTTCGGCACTTTCAAGAACATCGATCTCACCGGTGATATTTTTGCCAGCGACCTGAAGATTAAGATTGATTTCACCAACACCTGGTACACGGCTTCCGACAGTATCCATATCCGTCCGGGCATCATCAACCTTGATAAGGTAACGCTCATTGATGATTACGGTCACACTGCTGTACTTGACGGGTGGGTGGCTCACAAATATTTTCACGATGCATCGTTTCATTTCGATGTCAAGGATGCTTCTGATTTCCTTTGCTATGACGTAAATTCAAAGCTCAGTCCTGATTGGTACGGCAGGATATTCGGTAACGGCACTGCCACGATCAAGGGTTATCCGGGTGTGGTGGACATTAGCGCGAACATGACAACGGCGCCTCACTCTACCTTCACATTTGTGCTTTCCGATCGTCTGGATGCGGATGAATATTCCTTCATCTCGTTCCGTGATGTCACGCCCCGTGTCGTTAAGCCTGACTCCATTATTCTCACACCGGTGCTTCCCGATAAAGTGGTGTCAGTTCGTAATAAGAGAAACAATGATGTGGCCGATGTCCCCACTGCCTATAATATGGATATAGGTGTCGACATCCGTCCCCAGGCTGAAATAAATATTATCATGGACCCGATAGGCGGTGACAGCATCCGTTCGAACGGCGAGGGACACATGCGCATGACATATAGTTCGGTAGATAACGATATGCGTCTCTATGGCACATACACCCTTGAGAAAGGAAATTACAATTTTACTCTTCAGGATTTGATAGTGAAGGACTTGATAATCAAAGAAGGCAGCAGTATATATTTTCCCGGCGATCCTTACAAGGCCAAGCTGAACATCATGGCTTACTATCCTGTGCAGGCCAATCTTTCCGACCTTGACGAATCATTCCTGCAGGACAAGGAACTCAACCGCACTAAGGTGCCGGTGCGTGCTCTTGTCGACATCACCGGGGACATGCTTCAGCCTGATGTAAGTTTCGACCTTGAATTCCCGACACTTTCCCAGGATATTTACCGCAAGGTGCGCTCCATCATCTCTACTGAGGATATGATGAATCGCCAGATAATTTATCTATTGGCTATCAACCGCTTCTACACGCCTGAATACATGGCTTCGACCACCAAGGGCAGCGAGCTGTTCTCGGTAGTGTCTTCCACTATATCGAGCCGGTTGTCGAGTATGCTCGGAAAACTCAGCGATAACTGGAGCATCGCCCCTAACCTGAGGAGCGACCGTGGCGATTTCTCCGACCTGGAGGTGGATCTTACTCTCTCGTCTTCGCTGCTCAACAACCGTCTCCTTCTCAACGGTAATTTCGGCTACCGCGACAAGTCGCTTAACACCAATCAATTCGTTGGAGATTTTGATGTGGAGTACCTCCTGAACCGCCCGGGCAACTGGCGCCTGAAAGCCTACAATCGGTACAATGACCAGAACTATTATCTCCGAACCGCCCAGACCACTCAGGGTGTCGGGATACAGTACCGCATGGATTTCGACAAGACCCTGCGGTTTCTGGACAAGTGGCTCCGGAAAAAGAATGCCGATGTGATGTCTGATTCTCTGCCATCGGACTCTATCCAAAATGATTCCACTGACGAATCTCTCCCCGGGACGATGATTGATACCCATGAATGATAAAAATTAATATTTTCTTAATCCCTAATCCTAAACTACCTATAAAATGGACTCTTATTTCAATAACCGCCGAACAATACGTAGCTATACATCTCAGGAGGTGCCTCAACAGCTTCTTGTCGATCTGCTTGCGCAGGCGTCACATGCGCCCACCACTGGGAATATGCAGCTCTATAGTGTCATAATCACCCGCGATCCGGAAATGAAAAAGTTACTCGCTCCTGCTCATTTCTCCCAGCCTCAGGTGATGGGATGCTCGGTGCTTCTCACATTCTGTGCTGATTTCAACCGTTTTGTCAAGTGGTGTCAGGAAAGGGATGCCGTTCCCGGATACGACAATCTTCAGTCGCTTGTCACGGCTGCCCTCGACACTGTGATCTTCGCCCAGCAGTTCAATACCGTGGCAGAACTTAACGGTCTTGGTTGCTGCTATCTCGGCACTACCACCTACAATGCCCCGGATATTGCCAATGTGCTCGGGTTGCCGGCCAGAGTGGTGCCAGTGGTGACTCTTGCCGTGGGTTATCCCTACGGTGATGGCCGTGAGGACGGTCGTTTGCCAGTCGAGGCCATTATCCACAACGAGCGTTACCACGACTATTCTCCCGAGGATATCGACCGGCTGTACGCCGAAAAGGAGGCTCGTGAGGATTCTCTACAATATGTGCGTGAGAATGGAAAATCTTCGCTGGCACAGGTGTTCACCGACGTGCGCTACACAAAGGATGCCAACGAGGCTTTTTCAAAAGTACTTTCCGATTATCTATCTGAATCTTATCCAGGACTAAAATGAAATATCTAAGACTCTTTTCTTTACTCGCTTTCTTTGTGGCGGTCAGTGCGGGCGCCCAGACACAGAAGAAAGTGTCGATCCTCGGTGACTCTTATTCGACCTTTGGTGGATATGTTTCCCCTGAGTCCAATTTGTGTTGGTACAATGGCACCGATCGTGCACCGGGCAGGAACAACGATGTGGAGACCGTGGAGCAGACGTGGTGGTATCAACTTATCGACGAAAACCCTGATCTGGTGCTTGAACGCAACAATTCTTATTCAGGAGCCACTGTATGCTGCACAGGCTATCGCAATGAGGATTTCTCCGACAGGGCCTTCATCTCACGTGTCAATAATCTTGGTAATCCGGATATTATCATCATTCTCGGTGGCACAAACGACAGTTGGGCTAAGTCACCGGTGGGTGAGTTTAAATTTTCCGACTGGGACAAGACCGACCTTATGTCGTTCCGTCCGGCTTTCGCTTACATGCTCGACCGTCTGAAAGCCCTGTACCCCGACGCTTTAATCATTAATGTGGTCAACAGTGAATTGTCTGACGAGGTAACTTCCTCCCAGCAGACTATCTGCGACCATTATGGTGTGCGAAATATCTTGCTTAAGGATATTGATAAACAGTGGGGGCATCCTTCTATCAAGGGAATGAAGGCGATTGCCGATCAGGTGAAACCTTTTATTGATTAAGTTCAGGTGATCTATTCTTTTCTAAAACAAATGGCACGAATCGTAAGCCCGGCTTTTTGGGTGATTGTGTTGATGTGTGCGGTCTCTTCCTGCTCCAACGAGGAGAATTCAAGTCTTCAGACTTACGGACACGTTACGTTTGATATATCAGTGATTCCGGATACAGTGGATCTGTCCGGTCGCACCATATCCCTCAGCATGTCCTCGGCTGATGGTGCCTATAGCCACACCTGGACCGACTATCGCGATTTCTCAGTGCTCGAAAGTTTCTATGCCGGGGATTACCGCGCGAAGGCTGTCCTCGGCACTGAAGGTGCCGAGGGTTACGGGTGTGAATGTTATATTGGCGAGTCAGAATTTGAGGTAGCTGATAATCTTCTCTCCACAGTGCGGCTCGTGTGCACTCTTTCGCAAGCTAAAGTCAAGGCTACGGCAAATGATGTTTTGCTCGATCGTTTCCCAAATGCTTTCGTCTCTGTCCATTCTCCTGGAGCTTCTTATGTTGATGTTGTAATCGGTAAGGATAATCCTGCCTTGGTTTCTCCGGGCTTGACGGATGTGTTCGTGCATCTGGTCGATTCAGATGGGAATGACGTCACCATCGACACAGGCATTGCTTTCCCCTCGGAGGCTGATGGAGAATATCTGGTGTCGGTCGATGTTACCGATGATGTGCTGTCGGTGAGTGTCGGCGGATCTTCAGTCGATATCCGTATTGATGCTTCTCTGCTCGGATCTCCTGCTCCAGCTGTGGAATGTATGGGATTTATCTCGGGTGAGCCAGTACACCTCACTGAGGGGGTGCCTGCCGAATCGAGTGTCAAGATGCTTGTGGAGTCGTCATTGTCTCTTAGCAAGGTGGTGCTCTCGTCGGTGGGATCCGCGGCTGTCGATGCGGGTTTGCCTCCCGAATGTGATATTCTGGCCGATTTCGGTGATTTTTCCGGCATGGGACTGATTGTGAATAAGGAAAGTGATACGCATCTCAGTGTTGATTTCACCCGTCTGCTTGAGAATCTTAGTGTGCAGGCAGTCTCTGATATGTGTTTCTTGTTGCGCGCTGTAGATGTTCTGGGACGGGCTTCTGAGGTGGCTGTGCTCAGGGTGTCGATCACCGGTGTGGAAATGAGTGTGGTCAGCGTCTCCAAAGCTGTGCTGGGCGACAATGTTGCTGAGGTCATCCTTAAGTTCAATGTGGCGCAGGTGGAAGGCGGCGATTTCACAATCTTCCTTGACGACAAGACCACTCCCGATGTGGAGCCTCTTGAAATTATATCCACAACGATGATGGAGGATCAAGGCCACATGGTCATTGCTTTCCGTGTGCCTGAGGGTATTTCTTCTCTCCCCGTTAGAATTGACTATATGGGAAAGCCGAAATTGGCTGTCGATGTCGAGCGTACGCTTCCGGATTTCTCTTTCTCTGTTGATGCGTTTGCCAACACTATTGTGGCCGGCATTAGTGCCTCTACTGAAGTCAGGACTGCTGCAATTACCAAGTATGCGCGTATCGTTGCCGGAGGTCAGGAAATGGCTGTATTGACCCGCGATATTGAGAATGGTTACCTCTATTGCACAGGTTTCAAGGCCGACACGCAATATGATGTGGAATGTGTGGTGTTGAAGGACGTTTCCCCTGTGTCCCGCAGAATCCGCACGGAGAAAGCCTCGCCTGTCCCCGAGGGTAGTTTTGAGGATGTGGCCGACCTAATCAAGTATGCTGATTTCCCTTCGGGTGGAAGGTATTCTGCAACTTCTTTTCCGATCTTCAATCAGCAGAATTTTGTGGATTTCGATGTGAAGTGGCCCCGGAAATATTGGGCGTCGATTAATGACAAGACTTTCTGCCGTAAAGCCGATATGCACAACACATGGTACATGCAACCATCTTCGGCAATCGATTTCGATTATTTTGTCGCTGGCTCCAAATCGGTGAGGATGAGCTCTGTCGGATGGTCGCTTCACGGCACTGAGGTGGCGCCTTATGTCCAGCCGGTGGACGCCTTCGAAAGCTACAATGCCAATTATCCTCCCATCGACAATATCTCAGCCGGTTATCTTTTCCTCGGTGACTATTCGTTCAATCCTGCCGACCGTACGGAGGTGGTTGTCGAAGGAGTGAAATTCAGTTCGCGTCCTTCTTCGCTCAATGGCTTCTTTAAATATGATCCCGACGACGGCAATCCTTCCGACCGTGGTTGGGTCAGGGTGGAGCTGATCAACGAGGGTCCCGCAGGCGAGATCACCGTGATAGGTTCCGGATACTTGGAATTTCCATACGCTCCTGATTTCCGTTCGTTCAACATTCCCATATCCTATACCACGTATTACACTCCTGCCACTCGTCTGAAGATCCTTTTCTGTTCTTCGGTCTATTCCGATGGATTGTCATTCGATGATCCCGAGGTGCCTGTGTCTGCGGATATTCCCAACAGCAGGTATATCGGAAGCACTCTCTGGATCGACAATCTGTCGTTCTCATATTGATTTCTTTCTCTGTAGTTGTCTATTATTATTTTTTTCGAAAATGGCAAAATCGTTTCAACTCCGGCTTCTGTCGCTTATTTTCTTACTCGGTTCGGCTCTGGGGCTCGCTTCAGCGCAACAGAGGTTCTCAAGGGATATTGAGCAGATTTCATTTGTGCCGAAAGGTCAGTGGATCACCGGTATCAGTGTCGGGTATTCGCAATCAAATCAGACCAACTATCAGTTCCTTGTGCTTGAGAATCTGAGCGGTGACACCTATTCTTTCAAAATCAGCCCGATGCTTCTGTTCGCTTTCCAGGATAATCTTGCTGCCGGTGCGCGTTTTGCTTACGACCGCCAGCAGACGCGCCTTGACAAGGGAGATGTGAAGATTGATTCGGAGACAACTCTCGACATCGATAATCTGTATTCCATTTCCCAGGACTACAATGCCACAGCTGCCTTCCGGAATTATATCAGCTTCGGCAAAAGCACACGCTTCGGTATGTTCAACGAAGTGCAGCTTTCTCTCGGTGGCGGACAGTCAAAGCTCACCAGCGGGACGGGCGCCGATTTCACGGGCACATATCAGCGCAATTTTAACCTTGATATTGGACTTGCACCCGGTTTTGTAATGTTCCTCAACAATTATTCGGCAATAGAGGTCAACGTAGGTGTGCTTGGATTTAGCTACCATGATACCAAGGCCACCACCGACCGTATCTATGTGGCACGGCAGAAGACTCAGTACGCCAATTTCAGGGTCAATCTTTTCTCGATAATGTTCGGTGTAGCTTTTTATTTGTAGTCTATGGAAAAGTCAAATATGAAATTTTTGATATGCGCTGTGGCCTTGTGCCTCTCGTGCATTTTTGCTTACGCCGACGACAAATCCGGCGATTTTCATCCGATCGTAAGGAAAAATTCTGCTGACATAGCCATTGAAAATCCAGATGATATGGTGATTGTTGGGGAGGATACTTTGTCGATGATCATTCCTCAGAAAAATTACGGAAGGTTCGACCGAGGTTTATTCAATTTCCTTTATATTCCAAAAGGGCAATGGGCGTTTGGTATCACAGCTTCTTACGGTAGTCTGAACACTGAGGATATTAAGGTGCTTTCAGTGCTCGACAATTTCAATTTCAAAGGCAGTGTTTATTCTGTGAAGCCGTCGGTATCGTATTTCCTCGGACACAATCAGTCGGTGGGCTTCAGGTTCAATATCACCAATGGAAAGGCCGATCTCGGTAGCCTCTCGATGGATATCGACGACGACATGAACTTTGCCATTCACGATGTGAGCTACCATACCCGCAGTTCACAGTGGGGCTTCTTCTACCGCAATTACGTGGGGCTCAACCGTTCGAAGCTATTTGCTGTCTTCAACGAAGTGTCGCTTGATTACGGCACTGGTACATCAAATTTCAAGAGGTACTACAACGACGAACTTTTCAATACCCGCACTCTGTCCACAATGGCGAGTCTCAATTTCAGCCCTGGTGTCTGTGTCTTCCTTCAGGATCATGTGGCGTTCAACGTTTCGTTCGGTGTGTTTGGCATACGCTACAATCAGGAGAAGCAGGAAACAAATGGTGTGGACGAGGGTAAGCGTATATCGAGTGGCGCCAATTTCAGGTTCAATATCTTCAACATCAATTTCGGTCTGATGGTCGTCATCTGATTTTCCCCACATAATGACTTAGCAAGTATGAAAAGATTATTATATTACGGATTGTTGGCTTTTGTTGCCACAGCCTGCATTAAGAATGACATTCCTTATCCTGTGATTCAGGCCAACATCACTTCTATTGCTGCCGAGGGGCAGTCGGCTACTGCTGAAATTGATTCTACCGATAGGGTTGTTACTCTCTTTTTTCCGGAGGATGCCAATATCTACGGTGTGAAAATCAGCTCTTATTCTCTCACCCCTAAAGCTTCTGTCTCCGTCGGCTCATTGGATGATCCTCTCGACCTGTCTTCTGATTATAAGCTTACAATATCTCTATATCAGGATTATGAGTGGACCATAACCGCTTCGCAGAATATCGAACGGAGTTTCGCGGTTGAGGGCCAGATCGGGGCAGCTGTGATTGATGCAGATGCCCATACGGTATCTGCGACTGTGAATAAACATGTCGACATATCAAAGGTTTCTGTCACTGAGTGCAAGATTGCTCCGTCCAGTGCTTCTGTCTCTCCTGATCTGTCGGGCAAATTGGTGGATTTTTCCAAGCCTGTCACTGTCTCTGTGGACAACTACGGCCACAAGGAGGAATGGATCATAACAGTCAGTGTTTCTGAGACAGTGGTGGCTACGGTAAGCGCCGATGGCTGGACATGTGTCGGTTGGGTATATGGTGAGGCTCAGGCCGGAAAGGACAATGGCGTGCAGTATAGAATAAAGGGCGATACTGAGTGGATTGATGTTCCGAAATCTTGGATCACTCACACCGGCGGCGATTTCTGTGCCAGAATCACTGGACTCATGCCTTCCACATCTTATGAGACACGTGCTGTGTCGGAAGGCAATTTCGGCGAGGTGCTTGAATTCACCACCGGTGAGATAGTGCAGATGCCCAACAGCAGTTTTGAGGATTGGTGGCTCGATGGTAAGGTATGGTGCCCGTGGGAAGAAGGTGGCATGCCTTTCTGGGGCACCGGAAACAAGGGTGCAGCTACTCTCGGTCAGAGCAACTCCGTACCTACTGACGACACAGTGGATGGTGAAGGACGGGCCGCCAAGTTGGAAACTCGCTTTGTTGGAATCGGAATGTTCGGTAAACTCGCTGCCGGAAATATCTTCGCAGGCAGTTATGTGCGCACCGATGGCACAAACGGTGTGCTCAGCTTTGGCCGGGAGTTCACTCAGCGTCCCACTCGTCTCACCGGTTATATGAAATATCAGACAGCCCCTATAAGTAGCACCACCACCGGATATGAGGACTTGAAAGGTCGCCCCGACACGTGCACCGTCTGGATCGCTCTTGTCGATCTGCCCGAACCTCTGGAGATACGCACTAATCCTAAGGATCAGCAGCTATTCGACGAAAATGCTCCCTACGTTATCGCATACGGCCGTGTGCAGAGCGGCTCGGATATTCCCGAGTATTCGCCTTTCGATATCGAGCTTGTGTATCGATCCACCTCGCGCGTCCCTACATATATCATGTGTGCGGGATCAGCGAGCAAGTACGGTGATTTCTTTACGGGCGGTAACGGTGCTGTGCTTTATCTCGACGATTTAAAGCTCGAATATGATTATTGATAAATTGTGATGGTATATCTGAGGCAATTCATCCACAGTGGGCGGCATTCTTTCGCCGCCTATCAAAAATTGTAAGAAATGAATATCGAAATATCTGGTGTCAAAGTAAGTTACACTGTCTCCGGCAAAGGCTCCGACATGATTCTTATGCACGGGTGGGGGTGTCAGGCCTCCACTCTTGCATCCATAGAGAAAGTGGCTGTGGAGACTCATACTGTCTACAATATCGATTTTCCGGGCTTCGGCTCATCACAGGAGCCCTCGGAGGTGTGGGACGTGGAGGATTATGCCCGCATGCTACGCCAGTTCATCGACACGCTCGGCATCAGGAACCCGGTCCTGCTGGGCCATTCGTTCGGAGGCAGGGTAGGCATAGTCTACGCTTCGCAATATCCAGTCGATAAACTTATCCTCGTTGATGCTGCCGGTGTCAAGCCTAAGCGCAGTCTCAAATACTATCTCAAGGTATATTCCTTCAAGACCATGAAACGCCTTGCTCCGCTGGTAATGGGAAAAAAGAAGGCGGCAGAATACATCGAGCGGCAGCGTGCCAGGCGAGGATCATCCGACTATAGCTCCTCATCTCCTATGATGAGGGCAATAATGTCGAAGGTTGTCAATGAGGATCTCCGCAGTCTGATGCCCCAGATCAAGGCTCCTACGCTCCTCATCTGGGGCGAGAACGATACTGCCACCCCAATGCGTGATGCCCGCATCATGGAAAAGCTCATCCCGGGTGCAGGTCTCGTCTCATTCCCCGGCTGCGGACACTACAGCTTCCTCGACAATCCTGTTCAGTTCGCCGCCGTCCTCCGCTCTTTTCTGCGCTCCTGAAAAACTTTGTTCTTTCCCGCACCGAATAATTCTTTTTTAGTATTTACTAATTATTGTTCCGGCATATTTTATTGGTAAGCCGGAACAATAATTATAAGGTGCATAAAGCCAATGCTTTGAAGCTGCTGTGTATTGGTAGCGATTCACCTGTGAACAGAACCCCGGAGGGGTGATTGTTGTGGGTAACCCCGGGTGAAGTGCGGAGCGGAGCGCAGCACGCAACCCGGGGGCCACTCACTCCAGCCAAATGAGCGCCGGAGGTGCGATATTGTGATGCACTGTTGCAGATACGGGGATGTGAAATTTCATAGAGGAAGCAATCGTACCCATTTGGGTATTGTACGAGATTATTGTATGCGGTAATTTTGTGCGGTCGAAAACAAATGGGTAAATATTATGATAATTTTTCTAAGTATTTTTAGCACTCTCTATGTTTGCCGCTTCCTCTGTAGGCAACGAGAATAATCACTGTGATGTATATTCGAATGGAAATATTACTTGAAAAATCATTCGATGAGTGTTGCAATAATTAAAATTTGACATTGGCTTAAAATTGATATCTATTATGAAGGTTCTTTTAAAACTTATATGTATCTCTATATTATTTTTCTGTAATGCCTGTTCATCTGACGAACCTGTTGGGTATACGGTTACAGTTGAAGTAACTTCTTCTACTGACGATGATATCTGGATTCAAGGTATAGGCGAACTTGACGGAAGAGGGGTGTATTTTCAAAAATATATAAAAAGGACATTCACTACTCAATATGGCAAGCTTAATCTTGAGGTGCGTTGTGATAATCCGAAAGTCCTGATAACAGTGAAAATATGGGTCAATAAAAAATTGGTCAAGGATATTATTGGTAATTCATACATAAATACAGGCAACTATATTCCCTGATAATTAATGTGACACTTACATATCTTATATCTGCCAATTTTAGGCTCTTTTCATTAGAAAGTGCAGAAGCTCCCGGCGTTACCACCGGGAGCTTCGATTGGTTAAAGAGATTTCGTGGAATTTTCAGAGAGCCTAAGCAAGCTCGCATATCAAGGTGGCTGATGTCGCGTCGGTCACTTTTACAGTCACCGTGTCGCCAACCTTGCAATCGCCGCGCCCGAATACACATGTCTTGTTCTGCTGAGTGCGGCCCACCATCTGCTCGGTGCTCCGCTTGGATGTCCCTTCCACAAGCACATCGAATGTCTTTCCAATATCCCTGCGGTTCGAAGCCAGCGACAGCTCGTTCTGCAGGGCGATCATACGGTTAAGTCGATCAATCTTCACCTCCTCAGGCACATTGTCGGGAAGCTGTCGGGAAGCCAGTGTGCCCGGACGTTCGGAGTATTTAAACATAAACGCCGAGTCGAAGCCCACTTCCCGCATGAGTGATAATGTCTCTTCGAAATCTTCCTCCGTCTCGTCGTGGAATCCGGTGAACATGTCGGTGGAGATACCGCAGTCGGGGATGGCGTTCCTAATGGCGGCGATACGCCCCAGATACCACTCGCGGGTGTACTTGCGGTTCATATCGTGGAGCACTTTGTCGCTGCCCGACTGAACGGGCAGATGGATGTGGTTGCAGATATTGGCATGAGATGCTATAGTGGCGATTATCTCGTCGGACATGTCCTTGGGATGCGACGTGGTGAATCGCACCCTCATTTCCGGGGCAGCCTCGGCAACCATGGCGAGAAGGCGGTCAAATGTCAATCCCTCATCGTTGTATGAGTTCACGTTCTGTCCTAATAACGTCACTTCTTTAAATCCTCTTGCCCTCAGGTCCTCAAGCTCCTTCAGTATGCTTTCTGCCGGGCGACTCCGCTCCCTTCCCCGTGTGTAAGGCACTATGCAGTAGGAACAGAAATTATTGCACCCGCGCATTATGCTGATGAATCCACTCACCCTGTTGCCTCCGATTCTCTTTGGTATGATGTCGCGGTAAGTCTCCGTTGTGCTCAGGTCGATGTTGATGGCCTTCTCTCCTGACTCGGCTGCAGCGAACAGGGCAGGGAGGTCAAGGTACGAATCGGGGCCGGCCACAACGTCCACACCGTGGTCATTGATCAGCGAATCCCTTACGCGTTCTGCCATGCAGCCTATCACTCCGATAATCAATTTGTGCGGACTTTTTTTCTTCCTTAAAGATGCGAGATATTGAAGGCGGCTGATGATTTTCTGCTCGGCATTGTCGCGTATCGAGCATGTATTCAGCAGTATGGCATCCGCATCGGCTATGTCAGGGGCTATTGTGTAGCCGTCCATTCCCAGAATTGAAGCCACCACTTCACTGTCGGCCACATTCATCTGGCAGCCGTATGTCTCTATATATAATTTCTTGTCCATATTTGCTTTATTGTTGTTTTTTTTGTAATTTTGCACAAAATTACGAAAATCTTCGGATTTTGTGTAGTTTTCAAAGTAGTTTTACCTTTTTATAACACGTTCGACCTTAAGTACAATCACATTTCTAACATCGAAAATATATGGCATACAACTATCTGACAGCGGAAGAAGCCGCCGCTATGATTAAGAATGATGATACCATCGGGCTCTCCGGCTTTACTGCCCCGGGTACTCCCAAGGCTATTCCCGCTGCAATTGCAAAGAAGGCTCTCAAGGAGCATGAGGAAGGCCGTCCGTTCAAAATCAACCTGTTCACCGGTGCTTCTACTTCAGACCGTTGCGACGGTGAGCTCTCACGTGCCAATGCCATCAATCGTCGAGCTCCCTACCAGAATGTGCCCGACCTGAGAAAACGTATCAACTGCCACGACGTGCACTATTTCGACCGTCATCTTTCGGAGATGGCTCAGGAAGTGCGCTACGGCTTCTATGGCGATATCGACTATGCCATCATTGAGGCTGCCCACATTTCCGAGGATGGTGAGATTATTCTCGGAACCGGTCTTGGCAATGGTCCTACATACGCCAAACTTGCCAAGAAAATCTTCATCGAGCTTAATGAGGCTCTACCCGAGCACCTCTATGGAATGCACGATGTGGTTACCCTTCAGGATCCCCCTTATCGTCGCGAGATTCCCATTTTCTCGCCTAAGGACCGTATCGGTTCTCCTGTGCTAAAGGTCGATCCCGCAAAGGTGGTAGGTATTGTCCGCACCAACTATCTCGACGGTGTGAAGGCTTTCACCGCTCCCGATGAAGTATCTAAGCAGATTGGCTCAAATGTGGTGAGCTTCCTTCTCAGCGAGTATAAGAAAGGACGTATCCCCAAGGAATTCCTTCCACTGCAATCGGGTGTGGGCAATGTTGCCAACGCCGTGCTTTACGATCTGGGTGAGAGCACCGAAATTCCTCCTTTCATGATGTACACGGAGGTGATTCAGGATGCTGTGCTCGAACTCCTGAAGAAGGAAAAATGCACATTTGCCAGCACTTGTTCAATGACCTTTGCCGACGACACCGAGCTTAAGCTCTTCGCCGACATTGATTATTTCCGTGACAAGATACTGATGCGTCCGGCTGAGATCTCCAACAATCCCGAGGTGATCCGCCGATTAGGCGTCATTGCCATGAACACAGCCCTCGAGGTTGATATTTTCGGTAATGTAAACTCTACTCATGTGCTCGGCACAAAGATGATGAATGGTATCGGTGGCTCCGGCGATTTCACACGCAATGCCTACATCTCAATCTTCTCCTGTCCGTCGATCACCAAGGGCGGTATGATTTCCAATATTGTGCCTATGGTGGCACACGCTGACCACTCGGAGCACTCGGTAGATGTAATAGTCACCGATCAGGGTATTGCCGACCTCCGCGGACTTGATCCCGTGGATCGCGCTTACGCCATCATCAACAACTGTGCCAACCCCATATACAGGGAGGCTCTTCTTGACTATCTCAAGATGGGTAAGGGCGGACAGACACCTGTGTCGCTTGATAAATCGTTCGCATTCCACAATGCCTTCAACGAGACAGGCGACATGCGCAACGCCAAGTTCTGACTCCTATAGTAAAGTTAATAAAGAAAGACGCCTTCAAGGCGTCTTTCTTTGTTAATGGGTTATTCCTGTCGGGTTGAGTAGTTATAGCCGTTCAGGCGGTAATGGTCAACCATTCTCGACAGGCGTCTCTTGAACGCCTCGAAATCCCTGGATGACGGGGCTGACCACTGAACCTCAGATAACGCTGACCATCGCGGCAAGGCCATATATTGCACATGGGGGAACGACGATATGTACTCCGTCCACAGGTTGGCCTGAACTCCGAGGATATGATGATGGTTCTCAGGCGCGATTTCGTCGAAAGGTTCGAAGGAGTAGCATTTACTCAGGGGTAGATACCCTCCTATTGCGAGAGGTTCGTTCTCCTTGTCTTCCGACTGGTAGTAGTCAAGATAATAGTGCGACGACGGACTCATGATTGCGTCGTGTCCCAACGCTGCCGCAGCCTTGCCGCCGGCCGCTCCGCGCCACGACATCACTATTGCTTTCTCGGGAAGGCCGCCTTTGATGATTTCGTCCCATCCGATAATCTTTTTACCATGCTTACTCAGCACATCGGAGGCGAAACTCATCACATAGCTCTGCAGCTTGTCCTCCTTCGTGGAGTTCTCATCGTCCTCAAGACCGAGTTCCTGTATCTTTGCCTGGCATTTCGGACAATCCTTCCAACGCACTTTCGGACATTCATCTCCGCCAATATGGATATATTCCGACGGGAACATTTCGGCTAAATCAGTCAGTACATCCTCAAGCAAGGTATAGACACTGTCGTTGCCTGCGCAGAGCACATCCTGGGATATGCCCCAGCGTGTCCAAAGCTCGTAGGGACCTCCAGTGCAGCCGAGTTCCGGATATGCAGTGAGGGCTGACAGCATGTGGCCGGGAAGGTCGACCTCCGGAATTACCGTGATATAGCGGTCAGCTGCATATTTGATCAGGTCTTGTATTTCATCGGGAGTATAGAATCCTCCGTAGGGCACCGAATCGCAAGAATTGAAATCCTTGCCTATGCATGTGCCGCGACGTACGGATCCTTTGGTGATTAGTTCGGGATGTGACTTAATTGGCAGGCGCCAGCCTTGGTCGTCGGTGAGATGCCAGTGGAAAGTGTTCATATTATGTAGCGACATCATATCGATGTATTTCTTCACGCTGTCGGCGGGGAAGAAATGTCGCGACACGTCAAGGTGGGCACCGCGGTAGCCGAATTCGGGGGAGTCGGTGATTACGGTCTGTGGAAATACCACCTTGCCACCTCCTGTGGTAGGTATGGATTTTCTGAGAGTCTGGATTCCGTAGAAATTGCCGGCTGCCGAAGCCCCGTCTATCGTAATGTTCTGGGGGGTTACTGTGATCACATAGCCTTCCGGATTATCGGAGCTAAGGCCGGCTGATAGTGCGATGCTTTTGCCTCCTTTCTTACTGGTGGGATTCACTGTGATATCCAGCCCGGTGAGATCCTTGATGTATCGGGCAAGCATCGATGCGTTTCTCTGGAGTTCAGGATTACTTGCATCGTACACGATGTATGTCTCGCTGTCGAGTACGAATGGTTCTCCGCCCTTGATGTCCACGGAATGTGGGATCGGCACCACTTCATAATTTGCTTGCGATTGCGCGATTGCGCCTGTCGGAAGGATCGCTGTCAGGGCTACAATCAGCGTGTTTAATGTTTTTTTCATGGGATTATGCTTTTGAAAGTTAATCGTTTCAATGGTTTGTTATTCGATATTGGACGACACATTGGTATTTGCAAAGATACGCCTTTATGCTTTAATGTCAAAATATTTTTTATCTACGTGGTTGGCGTTGTCTTCAGTCCATGTTCATCACGTTCGCCGGTGGACGTTCGTCCTTGAGTTCGGCTGCCATGAAATCCATATAGGGGGCCGCGTGGTCGAAGAACATCCTGTAGCCCTCGCACAGATAATTCAGTCCCGGTTCCCCATCACCGGTCGCCGCGAATCGGTTGCGTGGACACTCGCCGTTGCATGCGAAAAGCCATCGGCAGTTGCGGCATTGGCTTGGAAGCGCGTCTTGTTTGGCGGCTCCGAATGCCTGTTGCCTGTCACTGTACATTAATTCTGTCACAGTATGGGTGCGAAGGCTCCCGAGTCTGTATTCCGGAAATACAAAATGATCGCAACTATATACATCGCCATTGTGTTCTACGACGCCTGCATGTCCGCATGTCCGGGCTAAAGTGCAGATTCCCGGCTCGACACCAACCCAATTGGCCAGGGTTGCATCAAAAAGTTGCACGAAAATTGACCCCACATCGCTTTTACGCCAAATGTCGAATATACGGCATAGGAAACGCCCCCATTGTCCAGGGGCGACGGAGAAATCTGTGATGTCGCCCGTTCGGTCGGTTCCTGCCGATAGCCTTCCGTCTCCCTTTATTCGTTCCACCACTGGTGTGAACTGCAGATACTTACATCCGATATCTTTGAAGAAACTGTAGAACTCATCAGGATGGTCAGCGTTGTAGTCGTTGACCACTGCCAAGGCGTTCCATTCCACCCCATGACGCTTGAGCAGGTTGATGCCACGCATTGTCTGTGCAAATGAGGCTTTACCGCTGCGGTTACGACGGTATTCGTCATGAAAATCCTGAGGCCCGTCGATGCTGATTCCTACAAGCCAGCCATTCTTGCGCAGAAAACTGCACCACTCATCATTGAGCAGTGTGCCGTTGGTCTGTATGCTGTTGAAGATTCTCCTGCCCTTGCCGTAATATTGTTGAAGCTTTATCGCTTTACGATAGAATTCGAGGTTGCGCATCATTGCCTCTCCTCCGTGCCATGTGAACTGTATTTCAGACATTGTCTGTGCTTCGATGTAGCTGCGTATGAAGGTTTCGAGCATGTCGTCCGGCATGAAGGTATGGCGGGGATCAGCAAAAAGCTTGCTTTTCTCAAGATAGTAGCAGTATTCGCAGGCGAGGTTGCACGCCGGGCCTGCCGGTTTTGCCATTAGGTAGAGCGGAGATGAGATTAGAGATTGATTCATAAAGGAAATCGGTGTGTTGGCCGATAAGGTGTCTTATTCTGGGAATTGCTTGTCGAGAAGTTTCCGGATATCGATTCTGGTGAACCAAATCCTCAATCCGCCTTCTGAGTTACCCTCTTCTGTGAGACATCCAAGTGTGCCGTCAGGAAGCTCTGCCAGGGCCGAGTATACGCTCCATGCCGGGCATAGGGTGATCAGCTTACGCCATGTGAGGCCTGCATCATCAGATGCGAAGAGGCTCACGTCCCTTCGTTCCGTATTACTGTCGGGAATAGTGTGAAGAAGATAATCCCTGCCATTGTATTTATATTTGATCAGGTCGCCGTTGCATGCGGGATCCGGCAAAGTCCCTGATATTTCAACAGCTGTCCATGAATGTCCTCCGTCGTTGCTTCGGGCGAATTTCCTGTAGCCTTTGCGACGGTTGCGTATCGACATCAGGAGAGATTTGTCGGGGCACTGCACGATTTTCGACTCATCGGCATCGTTATCCACTGCAGTGGGGATAATGTCCCATGAAAGCCCACCGTCCACACTCACCACAGGATATATCTGCATTTCTCCCCATTTCTTTTCATCAGGGCGTGTCACGAGGCAAAACATCATTTTTCCATCTGCCAGCGTCTCGATGTGTCCGGATGTGGCAAACGCTGTAACAGCCTTTACCGGACCATTGTCATCGGATGTAAATAGTCTGTATGTTATGTCTGAAGGATCGCTCCATGTAGTGCCGTTGTCGCTGCTTCGGGATATCTGGATGCTTGCATGGTCATCGGGGGTGGATTCCCACAGGCCGTTGCCATGGGTCATCACGGCTATAAGCTCCCCTTTGGCATTCACACCGAGCCCTGGATCGCCGTAGCCGCCTGTGCTGTCGTTTACTGCAATTTCAATTGTTGGTTCCCAGGTGGCACCGCCATCGCGGCTTCTTCGGCAAACCACATCTATTCTTCCGGGCAGATCCTTATTTGAATCAAGGCGGCGGTCAGCCAAGGCTATTATCGTGCCGTCGGGTGCAACCGCAAGGGCCGGGATACGGTAGAACTTGCTTACGCCATCACCGCCTGTGAAGACAAGGCTGCGCTCAAGCACGGCAGGGGATGAAGGCGCGCAATCGACATGTCCACTTGCAAAAATAGGAAGAATTGATAACACCGCGCACAGACATGGAATGAGATTTTGAGTTTTCATCCGGTACAGATTGTTTTTAAGATTATTTCACTTTTAGCTGCAAAACAGTCGTAAAGTTATGAAATTATATTGTTTACAATGATTACTAATATCAATCAGATAAAGATTGTGTTTTTTCTTTTCTGATATATTTTTGCAAAAGTATTGATTTTTCATTATTTTTGCAAATAATAGTCCTGATTATTTCTAAATGTTCGGGACCTTGAGATTGTTTACCTTATTTCTAAATGGGTTAGGGCCTGTTGATACCCTCGCCCCCTCCATGTAATAATAATCTTACATATATGAAAAAAGTTTATAGCAGGGCAATAATGCTTTCAGGTGCCGCAATGGCAACGGCAGCCGGAATGGTGACTCACAGTTCGTGCCAAAAGGCCAGTGCCAATACCGACGGACAGAAGCCTCTGAATATTGTGTATATAATGACTGACGACCACACGGCTCAGATGATGAGCTGCTACGACACAAGGTACGCTCACACACCAAATCTCGACCGTATAGCTGCTGACGGCGTTAGATTCACCAACAGTTTTGTCGCCAACTCTCTTTCCGGTCCTTCACGCGCCTGCATGCTCACAGGTAAGCACAGCCATAAGAATGGCTTCACCGACAATACCACCTGTGTGTTCGACGCGTCGCAGCCTACTTTCACCAAGCATCTGCAGAACGCGGGCTATGAGACGGCTATCTTTGGCAAATGGCATCTTGAGAGTCTGCCACAGGGTTTCGACAGATGGGAGATAGTGCCTGGTCAGGGTGATTATTACAATCCGGATTTCATTCAGATGAATGGTGATACGGTTCAGGTTCACGGATATCTCACCGACCTTATCACCGACAAGAGTCTCGACTGGCTGGAGAATGAGCGCGACCCTGAGAAGCCTTTCTGCCTCTTGATCCATCATAAGGCTATTCACCGCAACTGGATGGCCGATACCACTCACTTGGCTCTCTACGAAGATACTGTCTTCACTCCGCCGGCGAATTTCTATGATGACTATTCCGGACGCGTAGCTGCTGGCAAGCAAGAGATGAGCGTTATCAAGGATATGGATGTGATTTACGACCTGAAGATGAATCGTGCCGACAAGGATTCTCATCTGAAGGCCCGTTATGAGTCGTACTACAACCGCATGGACTCTGCCCAGATGGCACGTTGGGACGAATTCTACAATCCAATCATCGAGGATTTCTACTCGCGCAACCTTTCCGGAAAGGAGCTCGCCGAATGGAAGTACGACCGCTATATGAAGGACTATCTGAAAGTGGTGAAGAGTCTCGATGACAATGTAGGTCGTGTGCTCGACTATCTTGAGGAGCACGATATGCTCGACAACACTCTGGTGGTGTACACTTCCGACCAGGGTTTCTATATGGGCGAGCACGGATGGTTCGACAAGCGCTTCATGTACGAGGAGTCGTTCCACACCCCGCTGATCATGCGTCTGCCCAAGGGCTTCGAGCGTCGTGGCGACATCACGGAGATGGTGCAGAACATCGACTATGGCCCGACATTCCTTGACATTGCCGGCGTCGAGACTCCTTCCGACATGCAAGGTGTCTCGTTCCTTCCGTTGCTGAAGGGTGAGCATCCCGACAACTGGCGTGATGCTTTGTACTACCATTTCTACGAATATCCGGCTGAGCACAGCGTGCGCCGTCATTATGGTGTCCGTGATGACCGCTATAAACTGATTCATTTCTATAATGATATTGACGAATGGGAGCTGTACGATCTTCAGGAGGATCCAACAGAGATGCACAATATCTACGGAAAGCCGGGTACGGAGGAGGTGACAGCCTCCATGATGGCGAAGCTTAAGGATTTGCAGGAGCAGTACGACGATCCAATCCGTTTCACATATCCTATAAAATGACGTCATGGACAGATTATCAACAATGTTGTCGGCGGTGGCATTAGCCACCGCCTTCAGTGCAGGTTATGCTTCTGTACGTCCTCCTGTCGTACCCGCACCTGTGGAGTACACTCAGGAATCCGGTAAGTTCGTCCTTCCCGAATGTCTCACTGTGGAGGGCCCGGCCAAGGATGTCGCCGAAGTGGTCAAATATCTTAAGAATGCCGATTTCGATGCCAGGAAAGGCGGAAAAGGTGATTTCCGCATAGAGATTGACCCTACCTTGAAGCCGGAGGAATATCAGCTTGCAGTCGAAGCCGGCGGGGTGACTGTCAAGGCTGCAGACAAGGCCGGTCTTATGTATGCTGTCGAGACGTTCGCTCAGTTGGCCGATGCCACCGACCGCTCTTTCGTCGCGGCTTGTCATGTGGTGGATTATCCTCGCTTCGGCTACCGTGGCTTGATGATCGACACCGTGCGTTGTTTCTATACACCGGAGGAGCTGCGCGAGATGATCGATATGGCCTCCCGCCTTAAGATCAATAATGTGCATCTGCATCTCACCGATGACAATGGTTGGCGTCTTGAGATTAAGAAATATCCCAAACTTACAGAGGTGGGTGCATGGCGTGTCGACCGGCCGGATCTTTTTCCCGGGCGTCTCAACGCACGCAGTGCCGACGAGAAGGCCACGTATGGTGGTTTCTATACCCAGAAGCAGATGCGCGACCTGGTGAAATATGCTGCCGGGCGCAATGTCAACATAATTCCCGAGATTGAGATGCCCGCCCATTCAGCGGCTGCCATAGCCTCTTATCCCGAACTCGCTTGTGAGGTGGTGGATAAGTTTGTGGGTGTGTTCCCCGGTATTGGCGGTTACGATGCGTCCATTATCCTTTGCGGTGGTAAGGAGAACACGTATCAGTTCCTCACCGATGTGCTGGATGAGGTGATGGACATTTTCCCGTCGAAATACATTCATCTTGGTGGTGATGAAGCCGACAAGTCGGTCTGGAAGAAATGTCCCGACTGCAACGCACTTATCGAGCATGAGCATCTCGACGGATACGAAGGACTTCAGGCTTATCTCATGGATCGAATCAACCACTATGTCCGTTCCAAGGGACGTGTGGCAATGGGCTGGGATGAGGTGACCTACGGTGATCCTAAGGAAGATATGGTGATCTATGGTTGGCAGGGCGATGGCGGAGTGGCCGTGCGCGATTCTAAGAAGAGCGGTCGAAAGTTCATCATGACTCCGGCCAAGACTCTTTACCTAATCCGCTACCAGGGTCCGCAATGGTTCGAGCCGTTCACCTATTTCGGCAACAACGATTTGCATGATGTCTATTCCTACGAGCCTGTGGGTGCTGACTGGGACGATGCGCTTCGCTCGAATCTGATGGGTGTGCAGGGATCGCTATGGAGCGAGTTCTGCCGCACGGCCGACGATATGCAGTATCTTGTGTTCCCCCGTCTGGTGGCTGCCGCCGACATGGGTTGGCGGCAGGAGGGAACAGCCGACTGGAATGCCTTCCTGCCAGCTCTCGATAATTTCACCAAGACTCTCGACCGCGAGGATATCAACTATGCCCGTTCGATGTACAACCTTAGCCATGTCGTGAAGCCTGTCGACGGAAGGCTTGAGGTCTCTCTGTCGTGCATCCGTCCGGATGTTGAGATCCGTTATGCAGCTGATTCTACATTCAATAATGCTACACCTTATTCTGAAGCTATTGTGGTGGAATCGCCGCAGACTATTTATGCCGCCACATTCCGCGACGGCGAGCAACTTGGTCGCACACTTTCCCTCAACCTTGATTTCGACAGAGCCACCGGACATGCCGTCACCGCTCCCACTTGCCGCAATGGTCTGGCCTACACCCTTACCAACGGCCTCAGGGGCTCCGACCGCAATTCCGATTTCGAATGGGCAGGGTGGTGGAACGAGACAGCCGAATTCACCGTTGATCTTGGCGATGTTCAGCCTGTGAGCAGTATCAATCTCGGCACGCTTGTCCACAGCGATATCTGTGTCGCTGCGCCACGCCATATCTATGTGTACACATCTCCCAATGCCACTTCCTTTACCCTCGCCGGTGAGGTGACGCTCGATGACGAAACAGTGTATAATAAGAAGGCAAAGGTGCTTGACATAAATCTTCCAATTACTCCGACTGATGCGCGCTTCGTTAAGGTCGTGGCCGTAAATCCGGGACGTATTCCCGACGGATTGGCACGCGAGGGTGCGGCCACTTGGATGTATTTCGATAATCTCAGCGTTAAATGACCGGATTCTTAAGCAATTTTTAATCAATGAAGAAACTAATCATCATAATAGCCTCGATGCTCGCAGCCACGGGTGTGGTGCGGGCTGACTTGCCGGAATGGCAGGATAAGAATGCTTTCCGAGGCGGACAGATCGAACCCCATGCTCTGGTGGTGCCTTATGCTCAAGGTGCAGGGGCTGAGCAGGCCATTCGCGGTTTTAAATACAATCAGTCGCCTTTCTACCTCGACCTCAACGGCAAGTGGGATTTCCACTGGGTGCAGGGACCTGACAATCGTCCTGCTGATTTCTACAAACCGGAGTACAACACCTCTGCCTGGGACAAAATCAATGTGCCAGGCAATTGGGAGACACAGGGCTACGGAACAAAAATCTATGTGAATGAGCGATACGAATTCGCCAACCCGTATTTCAATTTCGAGAAAAATCCTCCTTTCGTGCCTGTGGAGAGCAATGAGGTCGGTAGCTATCGCCGGGAATTCTCAGTCCCGGCTTCTTGGAAGGGAAGGCGAGTGGTGCTGTGTGTGGAGGGTGCCGCTTCGTTCTACTATATCTGGGTCAACGGACATCTCCTCGGCTACAATATGGACTCGAAGACTGCCGCAGAATGGGATATCACCGACAAACTCATCGACGGTCCGAACACCGTGGCTCTGGAGGTATATCGCTGGTCGGCGGGTGCCTATCTTGAGAGTCAGGATATGTGGCGTCTCAGCGGCATTGAGCGCGATGTATATCTCTACAGCACACCTAAGACTTATGTCGCCGACTATCGTGTGGTGTCGCCTCTCGACCGTCAGAACTATTCCGACGGTGAGCTTGGCCTTGAGGTTGCAATCGAAGGTTTGCCTTCCGATGCAGCCCCGGCGAAGAAAGGTGGAAAGGCTCTGAAGCCCGAACCGATGACTCTCGAATATTCCCTTTATGATGCAAATGCTAATGTTGTGGCGACTAATACCGTCAAGGTTGCCTCCGAAATGAATATCGACACCATTCTTCCGGGCGTGCATCCTTGGTCGGCTGAGAGTCCTTATCTTTACACATTGGTCATGAATCTTAAGGATGGCGATGGTGCCACTATAGAGACATTGGGTTGCAACGTCGGATTCAAGACTTCGGAAATCAAGAATGGTCAGTTCTGCCTTAATGGTCGTCCTATTCTGATAAAGGGTGTCAACCGTCATGCCTTCACTCCTGAACATGGACATACAGTGACGCGTGAAAGTATGCTGCGCGATATTGAGCTTATGAAACTCAACAATATCAACACCGTGCGCAACTCTCATTATCCGATGGACCGCGAGTGGTATCACCTCTGCGATGTCAACGGCCTTTATGTGATTGATGAGGCCAATATCGAAAGTCATGGTATGGGATATGGCCCTGAATCGCTTGCAAAGGACATAAGCTGGCTTCCGGCTCACCTCGACCGCACAAAGCGTATGTATGCCAAGAGCAAGAACAGCCCCAGTGTCACTTTCCTTTCGCTTGGCAATGAGTCGGGCAACGGTGTGAACTTCGAGGAGACGTACAAATGGCTCAAATCGGTTGAATCCAACCGCCCTGTGCAGTACGAGCGCGCCGAACAGGCCTACAATACCGACGTATATGCCCGTATGTACCGCAGTATAGAGGAAATCAAGGATTACTGCGCCCAGAAGGACATATATCGTCCGTTCATATTGTGCGAATACGCCCATGCAATGGGTAACAGCGTGGGTGGTCTGCGCGACTACTGGGAGACTTTCGAGACCGAACCGATGGCGCAGGGGGGCTGCATCTGGGACTGGGTGGACCAGTCGTTTGTTGAGTCTGACGCCAATGGCCGCAAGTATTTCGCCTACGGTGGTGATTACGGGCCTGAGGGTATTCCTTCCGACGGTTCGTTCTGCTGCAATGGTCTTGTGCAGAGCGACCGCACGCCTCACCCGCATCTCGCCGAGGTGAAGGCCGTTTATCGTAACATCAAGTCTCAACTTTCCGATGCCGGAGACCTGAAATTGACCGTCAAGAACTGGTACGATTTCACCAATCTCTCTGATTTCGACATGCATTGGTGTGTGGTTGATGGTGATGGAAGCGTAATCGCTTCCGGTGTGAAAAACTTATCATGTCCCCCGGGAGAGACTGTCTCTGTAAGTCTTGGAAAAGTTGATATTCCCTCCGGTATCTCTGACGCATATCTGAATATCGACTGGACTACACGTGGATCGAAAGGATTCGTCCCTGCAGGATATGCTGTTGCCGAGGAGCAATTTGTACTTTTCTCCAATCCTTTTAAGGTCGGAGAGCCTTTGAAACTGAAGAAAAAAGGGAATACATACATGGCAGGGGGTGTCTCCTTCACAGTGTCGCCGGAGACTGGTGGTTTGACTGCTCTGTCGGGTAATGGAGCAAATCTGCTTGCCACTCCGTTGGAGATTTCACTTTTCCGCCCGCTGACTGAGAATGATGCACATCGCAAGGGCGGTGGAGGCAAATGGCTTGAAGCCGGTCTGGACGGCCTCCGACAGATTCTCAATAAGATTTCTGTGGATCACAATGTCGTCACTGCTGATGTGAACCTCAGCGGTAAGGATGGTCAGAACATTGGCACCGCAGTACTTCGCTATTCGGTTCGTCCGGACCAAACATTGGCTGTAGAGTGCGATTTCATGCCTGACACAACCGTAGTGAAGTCTCTTCCTCGCGTAGGTTTGACTTGCCGTATTCCGGACTCTGAAGCAGCTTCCGTGCGCTATCAGGGGAGAGGTACAGTGGAGACATATATCGATCGCAATACGGCAGGAAGGATTGGCTCGTATGTGACCACACCGGATGCCGATTTCCATTATTATATTGTGCCTCAGAGTTCCGGTAACCATACTGATGTGCGTTCGGTCGATTTCAACGACGGCTCTCTCATCGTACGCTCGTCGAGGCCATTCCAGTTCAGTGCCGTTCCCTTTAGCGATGAGAATATTCAGAAGGCACGGCATATCAACGAACTTGAAAAAGATGGCCTGGTGACTTTGCATCTTGATGCTGAGCAGACTGGAGTGGGTACGGCCACTTGCGGTCCGGACGTTCTGCCCAAGTATCATATTCCTGTTGAGCCGCTTGGGTTCACGTTCTATCTGGTTGTAAAATGATTTTTATTTGTCAAATTTATCTGGCTGATGAATATAATTAGAAATATAATTTCATTCCCTTTGATTGCTGTTTCCATTACAGCTGCGGCTCAGGAAATGTTTGTCAAGGAGGTGGAATTTCCCGTAGGAGCATCTGTCGAGCAGAAGATTGAAATGGCCTCGCGTCTGGTGCCCTCTGCCAAACAGCTTGAATGGCAGAAATTAGGCATGACTGCATTTCTCCATTTTGGAATAAATACTTTCACCGACCGGGAATGGGGAGATGGATCTGAATCGCCTGAGATCTTCAATCCGGTGGACCTGGACGCTGATCAATGGGTGAAGACTCTCAAGGACGCCGGTTTTAAGCTCGTGATTCTTACTGCCAAGCACCATGATGGCTTCTGTCTGTGGCCGACAGCCACCACCTCTCATAGTGTGGCTTCATCGCCGTGGAAGGACGGTAAGGGGGATGTCATGGCCGAACTCAGGGATGCTTGCGACAAATATGATATGAAATTGGGAGTCTACCTTTCGCCATGGGACCGTAACGCTGCTTGTTACGGCGATTCCCCGGCTTACAATGATATGTTTGTCGCACAGCTTACGGAATTGCTCACAAAGTACGGACGCATCGACGAGGTGTGGTTCGACGGTGCTTGTGGAGAAGGTCCTAATGGAAAGAAGCAGGAATATGACTGGACACGTTTTAAGAATGTTATCGCTGAGCTTCAGCCCGACGCAGTGGTAGCCATTATGGGCGATGATGTTCGATGGGTAGGTAATGAAAAGGGGCAGGGAAGGGAGACCGAGTGGAGTGCCACGGCTCTTACCCCGGGAATATATCCTCATTCCGATGAATCGAACAAGGCATTGGGGATTTTCGGCAAGGCGAAGGATTTGGGTGGCCGTGATATTGTGGCACGTGCCGACCGTCTGTACTGGTGGCCATCGGAGGTGGACGTGTCTATCCGTCCGGGTTGGTTCTATCATGACAAGGAGCAGCCGAAATCTCTTCGTCAGCTGGTGGAGATTTATCTCAATTCAGTGGGTCGAAATTCCGTGCTTCTTCTCAACATACCTCCTGACCGTAATGGCCGGATATCGGATGCGGATGTTGAACGCCTGGCTGAGTTGCGCAAGTGGATTGACCTAAATTTTAGTGATAATCTGGTCGACCGCGTATCAGGCACGGAAGCCTTTTTCCGCACTCCATCCCGAGTGAATACTGTGGTATTGTCGGAGGATGTGTCTAACGGGCAGAGAGTGGAGGAGTTTGCAGTTGAGGCGCGGGAAGCGGATGGGAACTGGACCACCGTTGCATCGGGAACAACTGTGGGAATGAAGCGAATACTCGTCTTTCCGGATATCAATGCCGACGCCCTACGTGTCAATGTCCTGTCTTCTCGTGGCGAGCATCATCTGCTTCCACTGGAAGCGTATGCCATATCAATGCCTGCGGAGATCAATATCGATCTGCCCGGCTATCGTAATGTTTCGCCAACGGACTGGAGCATTGTCGCTGCCGACGGGGATCTTGCCTCGGCATATCTCACGTTCGATGACTCTGACAATACATTCTGGATTTCTGAAAGTGGTGCTTCCTCAAAATCGCTTACGATCGACATGAAGCGTGCCTTGCCTGTGGCCGGCTTCATATATGCGCCGAGGGGCGGTGACGATAAGAGCGGGACTGTCTATCATTACCGGTTTGAGGTGAGCGAGGACGGCAATGAGTGGCACGATTGTACAGGCTCAGGTGAATTCAGCAATATTGCCTATAATCCCTTGGCGCAGAAGGTGTATCTGTCTTCTCCGGTGTTGGGACGGTTTTTCCGGTTCACTGCACTCGATGAGATTGAAGGCCGTGACTATATCACGATAGGTGAATTGGGTATCATTACACCTGAGGGTCAACTGGCGGATAAAGACAACGAACAATTGGTGTGGAAAAATCCCTCGGCGCCGCTTGCCCTAAAACCCGGCCAGCCTCATCCTTTGGCAAAGGGGTGGAAATTCTACACAGCCTACGAATTCAATGGTGAAAATGGCTGCAAGGGTGTTCCGCGTGGATGGCGGTTGCGTGACACTCCTCACATGGCGCGTGCCGGCAGGGTCAATCCCGACTGCTTTGTGAACAACGGTGGCTATCTGCGTCTGAAGAGTGTGCGTGAGCCTCGTCCTCTGGACAACGGTCATGGAGTCATGGTGGATTATTCTACTTGGGCTTGCAACACATCATACGGGAATGATACCACCGATCTTTGGTGTCGTTTTACCGACAATATGCGTGTGGAAGCTCGTATCCGCCGCAGCTCCAACACCGGCATGAATGATGCCTTATGGTTCATGGGCGACAACGACCGCGGATGGCCCGCTGCCGGCGAGATTGACCTGATGGAGAATCCACAATCCACCATCAACAATACCGCTCATTTCACACTTCATTCGGCCAACCATTATGCCGGTAAAGAAGGTGGCAACGGAAGCACTTCTTCCGACATTGATCTTGCTGATATGGCCGAATGGAATATTTTCTGGATCGAATGGTTGCCTGATGTGATAATTGGCGGAGTGAACGGGCAGACATATTTCACCCACCACAAGGGCGATAATGGCAACACCGATTGGCCGTGGAGCGACCCTGCAGGTTTCTATATGCTTTTGTCGAGTGGCCTTTCTGTCAATCCGGATGCCTGGCCCGGAGCCGCCGACTACTCACAGTGGGACGACAATAATCCTCCGCACATGGATATCGACTGGATCCGTGTGTTCGTCAACGATGATTATTCAGGACCAGAACCTCCCACAGTGAAGTTCTATTGACGAAATCAACATAGTTGAGCATTATAGCGAAGGCGTCCATCTGATGGACGCCTTCGTAATTTTCATTTGCTGATAAGTTTTTTTTTGCAATTGATATATGGTGATTTTTGTTCTGTCTTTCACATGATGGAGGTTGAGGTGCTGGTCGAGATCTTTATCGTTTTTTCAGCATCGCTGGGTTTCATTTCACCGTCGAGGTATATTAATCCTGTCATCTCAAACACCCTCATCAGGAACACAGGTTTTAACAGGACATCACGCGAGGAATCCTTGCTGTATATCTCCACTGAGATGGATTCTTGGTTCTCTTCAGGTTGAGACGGACCAACGATCGTACCCTTTACGATTCTGCCTGTTTCTGCTTCTATCGTTACGATTTCTTTCCCAATGAGATCCTCCCGGAATGGAATTTGGTTTGCTTGTTGCGGCTCATTATCGTTTGAGCCGAACGACATAGCAAGGCTATATCCTTTGAGTGAGTTGAGTTCGGCAGTCAGATTCTTCTGGGCTTCCTCATCGAGAAGTACCATCACTATCTCCACTTTCTTCGCTATTCGCAGTATTTCTTTCTCTTCCTCTGATGACACACTATCGATTTGTGCTTTCAATTCCTTTTCATTTAACACTTTATACTGCGCATCAGGATAATTCATGTATTTTTTGAACAGCTCATTCACTGTCATTGCCTGTGAGAGCAGAGCGGGCACCAGTAGTGCCATGATAAAAAATAATCGTTTCATAATTGGTGATTTTACTTTTGTTTTATCTGATATCTTGTAATGCTTCACTAAGTGCATCGATGTTGATTTTTCCTTTCATCAGGATATACACCAGCTGGTTGGGTTGTGCAACGGAGATGAGCAGCATATTCATCGTTTGTCCGTCCTTGTTCATTATTCCTGAAATCTCCACCTTCTGGTCATCCTGGATTACATCAGTCAGAATTTCAAATTGGTAATCCGACAATATCTTTTTGCACATTTTCTTTACCTTGTCCATCGAGTCTTTGTCACATTCGATTATCTCGATTGAATCGAGATCCTTGATGAGTCTTCCAATGTCTATGGACTCAAGCGCATCGCTACCATTGAAATCCATGGATGCTCCGGCAAGTTTCAGCATCGTCTTGCCTACGAATACTGATGTGACGCCTTTTATTGAAGCCACATCAGAGAATGTGCGTTGTGCACTACATGAAAATGCCAACAGGCATATCATACTAAATAATAAATATTTGACTGCTCTCATTGCAATATGGTTTTTGTGATTTCCTTATAACTGTCTATCGAATTACTAATATGTGATATGGCATCATTTGTCTTGTCTGCGTTGAAGGCAAGGAGTCTTCCTATTTCAATCGCGATTTTCTTTGCTTCCTCCGGATCGGTTATTTCTATGAAACCGTCGCCATCTTCTGTTTCGGTCTGCTGAGGTGCCTTTGCATTTGTTGACGAGACATGTCTTTCTTGGGCTGTTTCCGGCAAGGAAGGTCTTTCTCTTGTGGTTTCATTGAATGAATTATTGTCTGCCGTGCTTTTGGTTATTTTCAGTATGCCGTCGTTGGTATCCATAACTTCAGCAAAGTGATTCCCAGGCATTGTTGATTCGTTGTGCCTGGGCGATGGAAGCAGTGTGGTAACAGCCCATGTGATGCAGGCTGCAGCTGCAATGCCGGAATATTTCAGGATCTTGAAAATCCTTTTTTCCTTCCTTGGAGAGGGGTGGGTATCGGGCTTTTCTACGATTGCATTAAGCTTTTCCATCAGATTTTCGGGAATGTCGCAGTCCGTAATAGGTGGATGAGCTTCGCTAAGAATGCAGAACAGTTTTGCATCGGCTTTAATTTCATCCGGTATATCGTAGGGGTCTGTTTCATTAAACAGCTTTTCAAGCCATCGTTCCTCCTCTGGCGTATTTTCTGCCCGATAGAAGCGGCCGAGTAGGGCCCTTACATGATTTATATCTTTATCCCAGTTCATTTTTCAGTTTTTCTTTAAGTTTCTTTCTTCCACGACTTATTATCACACGTACATTCTCAACGGTCTCTCCGGTGATGTCGCTTATTTCATCGTTTGTCAGCTGACTGAAGAAATTGAGTATCAGAATCTTCCGTTGCTTTTCTTTGAAACCGGACAGGAGTTCGGCTATATAGGCCTGCATATTGCTGAGCGAGGCATCCCTGTCGGATGTTATTTCGGATTCTACATTGTATAGGATGCCGAGGCTGTCGAAATATCTTCTGGCATTGAGCCTCAGCCGGTCGATGCACGTATTCCTTACCGAGCGGCAACAGAATGCCGCCGGGTTGTCAGGAATTGTGATTGCGTCATGTCTTTGCCACAATGACGTTATTGTGTCCTGCACGGCATCGGATGCATCGTCAGCGTTGCGGAGAATTGCCAATGCTGTGGCATACATTCTCCTGTAGCAGGGCAGCAATATGTTTTTGAACTCTTCGCTCGTCATCGTGGTCAGTCTTAGCTTTATCCCTTGTCCTTGTCAATTATCTGTTTTCATCAATATGACGATAAAAACCATCTCCCCGTAACAAAAGAAAGTTTTTTTAACTTTTTGCAAAATTATAAAAACATTTGGTAATTCAGTGTATTGATATATTTATCGGTTAGATAAATAGGCTGTTGGTATTCTCTGTTTCGGCAAGGTGGAAAGAGTTCCAGATTTTCATTATTAGCAAAAAAGAAACCGTTGCATATCTGAAATAATTTTCTTACCTTTGTTCAATTAAATCAACCAATAAATTGATCATACGCATGAAGGACTTGAAAATGTACATCAACGGCAAGTTTGTCGATAGTAAGTCGGGCAAATGGATCGACGTGCTCAACCCCTCTACTGAGGAGGTTATCGCGCGTCAGCCCGAGGGAACAAAGGAAGATGTTGAAGAAGCTCTCGACGCAGCCCGCAAGGCGCAGAAAGCCTGGGAAAATACTCCCGTCATCGAGCGTGCCGCATATCTGGTGAAGATGGCTCAGGGAATCCGCGATCGCCGCGACGAGTTCATCGAAATCATTATGCGTGAGCAGGGCAAGACTCGCAACTGGGCAACCATTGAGGTTGATGCCACCATAGGATATTTTGACTATATGGCTTCTTTTGCACGCCATATAGAAGGCGAGATCATCCCCAGCGACAACCGTGGCGAGACAATCCTCCTCACCAAAAAGCCGATTGGAGTGGTTGCAGGAATCCTTCCTTGGAATTTCCCGTTCTTCCTTATCGCCCGTAAGGCCGGTGCTGCCCTTATCGCAGGTTGCTCCATCGTGCTCAAGCCTTCACAGCTCACTCCTGAAAATTGCTGCGCGTTTGCAGAGGTGGTTGACAAGGTTGGTCTTCCTGCCGGTCTTTTCAACGTCGTTACTGGTAAAGGTAGCGTAGTAGGCCATGAGCTTGCCGCAAGTCCGAAAATCGATATCGTCAGTGTCACCGGTTCTGTCGGTGCGGGTGAAAGCATCATGAAGGAAGCTGCTGCTAATATCACCAAGGTGTCGCTCGAACTCGGTGGAAAGGCTCCTGTAATAGTGTTCCCCGACGCCGACCTCGATCTCGCTGCCCAGGCTGTTCTCGACAGCCGTATCGGCAATAACGGCCAGATTTGCAACAATGCAGAACGCTTGTATGTGCACAAAGACATCAAGGAGGAATTCACCAAGAAGCTTCTTGAGAAATTCGAGGCTGTTAAGGTGGGTGATCCGTTCTCTGCTGATGACATCGACATGGGACCGCTCGTTGAGAAGCGCGCTCTCGAAAGCGTTGAGGCCAAGGTTGCCAAGGCTATCGCACAGGGTGCGAAGGTGCTGTGCGGTGGACACCGCGTTGGCGAAAAAGGCTATTTCTATGCAGCCACTCTCCTCGACGACTGCCGCCAGGACATGGACATTATACATGAAGAGACTTTCGGCCCGGTGCTTCCGATCGTCGTTTGGGACAATCTTGACCAGGTGATAGCCTGGGCAAATGACTGCGAGTATGGCTTGGCCTCATCCATTTTCACCAACGACATCAACAGCGCTGCCCGCTGCATCCGTGAACTAGAATTCGGCGAGACATACGTTAACCGATTCCATTTCGAGGCCATCCAGGGCTTCCATGCCGGTGTTAAGAAGAGCGGTATCGGTGGTGCCGACGGCAAGCATGGTGTGGAGGAATATTTGCGCACTCACGTCACTTATTTGCAGACACGTTAATCGATAGTCGTGAAAGTAGGACTTTTTATCCCCTGTTATGTAGATGCCCTGTACCCTGAGGTCGGGGTATCTACATATAAATTATTACGCAGTCTGGGTGTGTATGTGTATTATCCGGAAAAACAGACTTGCTGCGGACAGCCGATGGGCAATGCCGGATTTCAGGGAAAAGCTGAGAAACTTGTAAGTCAATTTGACGAGATTTTCAGTGGATATGATTATGTGGTGGCACCATCGGCAAGTTGCGCCGCTTATGTCAAGCTCTTCCATCCCAAGATTGCCGGACATGAATGTGAGGCTGCAGGAAAGACAGTGGATCTGGTGGAATTCCTTCATGACATTCTGAAAGTGAAGTCCCTCCCGGCGAAATTCCCGCACAAGGTGAGTTTGCACAACAGTTGTCATGGTGTGCGAGAACTTGGCCTTTCTTCGCCTTCTGAACGAAATGTCCCTAAATTTAATAAGATCCGCGATCTTTTGCAGCTCGTGGAGGGCATCACGGTGTTTGAACCGGAACGTCCCGACGAGTGCTGCGGATTTGGCGGTATGTTTTCTATCGAGGAGCCTGGTGTGTCTACAAAAATGGGTACCGACAAGATTCACCGGCACATTGCCACAGGTGCTGAGTTTATTACCGGACCGGACTCCTCTTGCCTGATGCACATGCAAGGCATCGCCGCTAAACAGAAGCTCCCGATCAAATTCATACATGTCGCACAAATTTTATCTGCAGGCCTATGAGTACGATACATGCAAAGAGGGCGAATGAATTCGTGAAGAACACCGCCAATGTTGATCGCCATGACGCAACATTCTGGTCGGTGCGTGTTCGCCGTGACAGCATGGCGCACGGGTTGCCGGAATGGGAGGACCTGCGCGAAGCTGCCAGCCAGATTAAGAAGCATACGGTGACACATCTTGCCGACTATCTCGAGAAGTTTGCTGCCAATGCCGAAAGCAATGGCGTTCATGTCCATTGGGCGAAGGATGCTGATGAATATAATGCAATCGTACTTGAGCTCCTGCGCGATCATGGTGTGAAGAAAGTGGTGAAGAGCAAATCGATGCTCACTGAAGAGTGCGGACTCAACGATAACTTGATTGCCAATGGAATAGATGTTGTGGAGACCGACCTTGGAGAGCGTATCCTTCAGTTGATGGGCTTGCCTCCGAGCCATATCGTGATGCCCGCCATACATATCACACGCGAACAGGTGGCGGCGTGTTTCCGTGAAAAAGGCATTATCCAAAAACACGGCCAACAGGCTGCCGACAGCATGCACGGCGACTTAAAGGCCCTTGAGGAGGATGCGGATCCAACGTTCCTCACCCGTTGCGCACGCTATCATCTGCGCGATAATTTCATGACTGCCGACTGCGGAATGACTGGCGCGAATTTCGGTATCGCCGAGACTGGCGAGGTGGTGGTCTGCACCAATGAGGGTAACGCCGATATGAGCACCTCGATTCCGCCGCTGCACATAGTTTCGATGGGTATCGAGAAACTCATTCCCGACTATCAGTCAATGGCTGTGTTTCAGCGCTTGCTCGCCCGCAATGGTACGGGGCAGCCTACAACCGTATTCACATCACATTTCCGCAAACCACGGCCTGGTTCAGAAATGCACATTGTCCTTGTCGACAATGGTAGAAGCGATATCCTTGGAAATGAGGATCACTGGCAGACGCTGAAGTGTATGCGATGCGGTGCTTGCATGAACACTTGCCCCGTCTATCGCCGTTCGGGTGGATATTCATACACTTATTTCATTCCCGGACCTATCGGTATCAATCTCGGCATGCTCCGCAATCCCGACATCAATTTCAACAACTGCTCGGCTTGTTCGCTATGCTGTTCGTGTGACAACGTATGTCCGGTGAAGGTGGATCTCTCAACGCAAATCTACAAGTGGCGGCAGCAGCTCGACAGCATGCACCACGCCGACCCGATGAAGAAGACAATGTCGGAGGGTATGAAGATTATGTTCGACCATCCCGGTCTCTATACTTCAGCTCTACGCGTGGCTCCCGTAGCCAACCATCTGCCTTCATGGCTCACGAACATCGCTCTCGGACCCTGGTGCGAGGGTCACACCATGCCTGTCTTTGCCAAGAAGTCGTTCCATCAGATATGGAAGAGTGAGTTGAGGAATGATGCTAAAAAGTCAACCAACAAGGAAAACTGATACGATATGTCTACAAAGGAAACAATCTTGAGCAATCTCCGCCGTAATGTGCGCGAGACCTACGGAAAGCCCGATCTGTCGTTCTTTAAGTTGGAATTTGCCGATCCCGTTGAGGCATTCAAGCACACTGCCACTACTTCTGCCGGTGCTTCGGTGATAGAGATGCGTCCCGGTGAGGATATCAACGATTTGATTCGTAAGGCTTACCCCAATGCGAAAACCATAGCAAGCAACCTCCCGGATGTGAAGGCCGACCGTAATCCCGATAAGGTTGCAAAGCCTCAACAGCTCGATGGTACGGATGTCAGCGTTGTGCAGGGCACCGTAGCCTGTGCGGAGAATGCATGCATCTGGGTGCCTCAGACCATGAAGGAAAAGGCTATGATTTTCATCTGCGAATATTTGGTAATCATCATCGACCGCAAGAATATCGTCAGCAATATGCACAAGGCCTATGCCCGTATCGAAATGCCTGAATTGGGTTTCGGCGCTTTCATCTCCGGTCCATCGAAGACAGCCGATATCGAGCAGGCTCTCGTCTATGGCGCCCAGTCGTTCTGCGGTGTCACAATTATCATCCGGTAAATACAATATATTCAGCTTTTTTGCGTTAGTTCTTATAAGGTAAAAAGCTGAATATTTTGTTTTATGAAACTCACCAAATTCTTTGTATATATCTTTGTCATTATGATGTTTCAGTCCTTGGTCGCTTGTATCGAGGATGGTTTCACGACATCTCCTTCCGACCAGCCTGCATTTTCCACCGACACTCTTGATTTGGGACTGGTGTATACCGACGAGCAGACTGCCACCCATCGTTTCGTGGTGTATAATCCCTACAATAAGGGTCTGATGCTTTCTCGTGTGGCCATATCGGGTAAGGATGCCGCACTGCTGCGCCTCAATGTCGATGGTATGAGCGGCACGGAGTTTTCCGATGTGGAGATTCGCGCCAACGATTCGATTTTCGTGTTCGTCAGTGCTGACATTCCCGTTTCAGGAACTGTAGAACCCAAGCCTATTGAGGCTCAGCTCGATTTTCATAACAATGGTATGGTTCAGTCAGTGATTGTGACAGCCTCCGGGCAAGATATCAAGCGCATGAAAGGTGTGACCCTGACCGAGGATACGACTCTCGAACCTGGATTGCCTTACCAGATAAAGGATTCTCTCGTTGTGGCGGAGAACACCACTCTTACATTGCTTCCAGGCGTGCGCCTTCTGTTTCATGACAATGCGCGCCTGATAGTGCGCGGTACCCTCTTCTCGCAAGGAACACCACAGTCGCCTGTGATTCTGACCGGCGACCGCACCGGAAATGTCATTACTGATGTGTCGTTCGACCTTATGTCGCGCCAGTGGTACGGCGTGGATTTCATGGAGGAGTCTCATGACTCCCGTCTGGAGTTCACCGATGTGAGCAACACTTCCTATGGTGTTACCGTGTATGGCGATGGTAAGGATGTGGAGGTGAAAAGGCTGTCTATGGTCAATTCCCGTCTACGCAACAGCGGAGATTATGTCCTCTCTGCCATTGGAGCCTCGGTAGAGGCATACGGATGCGAGTTTTCTGATGCTGCCTCTGGTCTCGTATATCTCCTCGGAGGTACTCATCGTTTTGACCAATGCACTGCTGCCAATTACTATCTCTTTTCCGCCATAATGGGCGCTGCATGGACAGTTGTCGACCCCTACAATACCGGACTTGAGGAATATGAGGATTTCCTGCCCACAAAAGCCTTGGTCACTAACACCATCACCTACGGTATTGGAGCCGATGTGTCGGAAGGCGATCTCGCCGGCTGGGATGTCTTTTTTAAGAGGTGCCTCTTCAAGAGCAAGGGCGACGATGATAACAATTTCATCGACTCTCTCTGGGACTCCGACCCACTCTATTATACCGTAAGGGAAGACTATTTGTTCGATTACCGCATTCAGCCGGATTCCCCTGCGATAGGTTCTTCCGACCTGTCCTTGAGCGAGTATCCGTTGGAAATAGATTATTATGGGGTGGAGCGTAGTGGAGATCTTGGAGCTTACTCTTATGTAGCTCCCGCCGAATAATGGTCAGTTGAGCAGTAGAAGTGTCTTCCAGCGTTTGTTCAAAAAAAGCCATGTGATGAGCTTCTCTTTAAAGGTCACCGGCCTGTAATAGAGATATTTTTTGTCAAATTCAAGTGCTTTCAGAAATTTCAGCTTCTCATGTTTGCTGATATCCATGAGTCTAACTGATTGGAATGTGCGTATCAGGAAAAGGTACGGACCAAAATATTCCTTGGATTTCTCTGTGCATATCTCCACCATCTCCGGCATCAGGGCATAAACGGCATTGAAGGTCGCCAATTCATGCTCGTATGAATTGAGGGTGTTTACGGCCGATTGCTCCCTCTGCTCGTAATGATAGTTAATTGCACTAATTAGGTTCACTTTATGGCTATGAAGCAGTACTTTTATGAAAAAAATACTGTCTTCTGCCCATTTGGCCATTTCCTCGAATCTTGCACCCGCTCTATCTATCGCATCCCGTCTGATGAGTTTTCCCCAGATATTGAGAAAAGCCTTGTGGGTGAATATCTCCATATATCTATCCCTTGGTATACTTTTATCGGGAAAAAATCTTTCAGCCGGTTTCTGATGCCAACCTGACACTACTATATCGGCATCTGCGGCTCTTGCGAGCATGTCCGATAGGTATGTCGGTGATACATAATCGTCAGAGTCCACGAATGACACCCATTCTCCGCAAGCTTCATCCACCCCTTTGTTCCTTGCCGAGCTAACTCCTCCATTTGAAGTGTGGATAGCCTTTACTCTGGAATCCTTTGCGGCATACCGGTCGCAAATCTCACCACTGTTGTCCGGACTTCCGTCATCCACGAGAATAAGTTCCAAGTCTGCATAGGTCTGTCCGAGAATACTTTCTATGCACCTTGGCAAGTATTCCTCTACATTATATACCGGCACTATGACACTTATCATGATTTTGACTGACAGGGGATAGTTTTTTGCAAAAATAACCAATTATTTTCATATTTGAAGCATTTTTGGATTTAATTTTGTAAATTTGCCGTATGAATCCAATTTTGTGGATTATGGGTATAGGTAAATATAGAAACAATCAGAATTGGAATATCGGCTTCTGTGAAATAACTCCTGCCGTTCTCGTCCGTGAAAGAAAGCTTCCACGCGTTCATTGGCTCAGGCATGGCTATAATGACCGTTTTTTTGCAGACCCGTTTATCCTGCGGATGGATGAGACTGCCATCTACGTGCTGGTCGAGGAAATGATGTTTCATACAAAAGGCGTCATTTCCCTGCTCACCGTTGATCCTCGTTCCTACTCTCTGATCGATCGTAAGGTGATCCTCGACCTCGACACTCATTTGTCTTATCCTGCTATATTTCGTGAAAATGGGAAAATTTATTTATATCCTGAAAACTATGCCTCCGGTCAGCTGAGCCTTTATGAGCTGGACCTTGACGGTCTCTCTTTGAAGCATGTCAGGCAACTTGTTGACAAGCCATTGACCGACGCTACTGTATATGCAGCTCCTGACGGAAAATTCTACATGATTTCTACGCTGTCCTCTAATTCCAGGGACAATGCTTACCTGTTTGTCAACGATTCAATGTCGGATGGTTTCAAAGTATCCAAAGATCCGGTCGTGACGGGAAAAGATAGGTCGCGTTGTGGGGGAGGCTTTTTTCACGCGGGTGGGAGATTGTTCCGGCCGGCTCAGAATTGCAGCCGTCGTTATGGTGGCGCTCTTAAGATTATGGAGGTGGTACGATGTGAGCAAAGTGATTATTTCGAGATTGAGTGTTTTGACCTTAAGCCTCATTCCTGGAGGTACAATCTGGGTATGCACACTCTGAATTTCGATCCCGATTGCAGGTTGGCGGTAATCGACAGTTATGGATATTTATATCCGTTCATTGGACGGGTTCTGGACAATGTATTCCGCATTTACCATACAATCAGGGGCGACGGGGTGTCGCTCTCCTGATTTTTGAAAAAAATATTGATATGATGGTGAAAAAAGTTTTTTATTTCAAAGGTATTTGTTAAATTTGTGCTCCATGTTTTTTCTCCGGAGCACTATGAATCGTTTTTTTCATAATACTGCCGTTAAGGCAAGGAAAGTCCTGGATTTCTATGTCGAGGGGTTCAGGTCCATGACCGTTGGTAAATATCTTTGGGCGTTGATATTATTCAAGTTGATAATTCTTTTCCTTGTGCTGAAGATATTTTTCTTTCCTGATGTGCTCAAAGTGAATTATGACAACGACGTCCAGAGGGCAGGTGCTGTGAGAAATGCCCTTACCGCACAATAAATTTCTAATACTTATATAAAACTATTTGACCCATGAATGATTTAATGAGTGTAGTCGACTGGTCGAGAGCGCAATTTGCCCTCACTGCGATGTACCACTGGCTTTTTGTGCCTCTTACTATCGGTCTGTCGCTTATCGTAGCGATTATGGAGACTATCTATGTCCGCACCGGCGAGAATAGATGGAAAAACATTACAAAGTACTGGATGACCCTTTTCGGTATCAACTTTGCCTGTGGTGTTGCGACGGGTATCATCCTGGAATTCGAGTTCGGCACCAATTGGTCGAACTATAGCTGGTTTGTCGGCGACATATTCGGTGCGCCGCTTGCCATAGAGGGTATCCTTGCATTTTTCATGGAGGCCACTTTCGTTGCTGTAATGTTCTTCGGTTGGAAGAAAGTAAGCAAGCGATTCCATCTGCTTTCCACCTGGCTCGTGGCTATCGGTGTGTCGCTTTCGGCTCTCTGGATTCTTATTGCCAATGCCTGGATGCAGAATCCTGTAGGTATGGAGTTCGACCCCGCGCAGATGCGTAATGTCATGGACGATTTCTGGGCTGTGGTGTTCAACCCCGTGGCCATCAGTAAGTTTTTCCACGCTGTGACGAGTGGATGGGTACTCGCTGCCGTTTTCGTGGTCGGTGTGAGCTGTTGGCTGCTTTTCAAGAAAAGCAATGTTGCAGTAGCCAAGGATTCCATTAAGGTCGCCACATGGGTAGGACTTGCCGGATCTGTCCTTGTCATGTGGACCGGCGACAGCAGTGCTGTCGATGTATCACGCACTCAGCCCATGAAACTCGCCGCCATGGAGGGTCTCTACCGCGGTGAGGTTGGTCAGGATCTCGTGGGTATAGGTATCCTTACTCTGGACAAGAAGCCAGGCGACGGTAAGGATCCGATGCTTTTCTCTATCGACATCCCTTATGGCCTTTCTATCCTCGCCAATAAGGATGCCAATACTTTCGTCCCTGGTATCGATGACCTTATCGATGGTATTGCCCTCACTCCTGAAGGCGACACCATCAGTACAGTATCTTATGCCGAAAGAATAGAGATAGGCAAAATTGCCCAGGAAGCTCTCCGCGTATATGGCGAGGCAATGGAGATTGGTGATTCTGCCGGTATGGCCCAGGCTGCTAAAGTGATAAAGGAGAATTATAAGTATTTCGGCTACGGATTCCTGTCGTCGCCCGAGCAGGCGGTGCCCAACGTGCCCCTTACATTCTATGCATTCCGTGTGATGGTGATGGCCGGTGGCTATCTTCTTCTGCTTTTCATAGTGCTTCTCTTCGTTGTGTACAAGCGTCCAATTTTCCTTGAGCGTCGTTGGCTCCAGTACCTTGGCTTCATTTCCGTAGTTGCTGTATGGGTTTGCTCTCAGTCGGGATGGATTGTGGCTGAGGCGGGTCGTCAGCCTTGGGTGATTCAGGATGTCCTGCCTACGAATGCTGCTATCTCTGATATCTCTTCCGGTTCGGTGCAGACCACTTTCTGGCTCTTCGCTGCAATATTCACGCTACTGCTTATCGCAGAAATCAGCATCATGCTGAGATTTATCGGCAATTCTGTAAAAACAAATATTGAAAATCCTAAATAAGATAATACCATGGACCTGCAATGTCTTCAAGCCTATTGGTGGCTTATAATATCCGTGCTTGGCGCTCTGTTGGTGTTCCTGCTTTTCGTGCAGGGAGGTCAGTCGCTCCTTTGTTCTACCGACGGAAAATATCATCGCTTGATGGTGAACTCTCTTGGCAGAAAGTGGGAGTTCACGTTCACCACTCTTGTAGTGTTCGGTGGCGCATTCTTTGCATCTTTCCCTTTGTTCTACTCCACAAGTTTTGGAGGCGCCTACTGGCTCTGGATGCTTATCCTTGTGAGTTTCGTGGTGCAGGCTTTCAGTTATGAGTTCCGTCGCCGTAAGGGCAACCTCTACGGTACACGTCTATATGACGGTCTGCTGATGTTCAACGGTCTTTTTGGCTGCGTGATGCTCGGTGTGGCTGTGGGAATGATGTTCTTCGGCGGTGAGTTCACTGTCATGAAAGGTAACATCCTCGATGGATCGGCTCCGGTGATTTCCCGGTGGGCTCCCACCCATGGTCTGGAGGCGATGATCGTACCCGGCTCCCTGATCCTTGGTTTTGCCGTTTTCTTTCTTGCTCGCACTCAAGCTTGCCTGTATTTCATCAACAATATCTCCGCCGGTGATGATTTCGTTAAGCTGATGCGCAGGAAGGTGCTCATCAACGGCTTGATTTTTGCCGTGTTGTTCGTTGCTTTCGTAATTATTCTTCTCATTTCCGATGGCTACAGATATGGCGAGGGCAATGTGTTCTATCTTGTAGAGTATATTTATTGGCATAATCTGCTTGAGATGTGGTGGTGCATTCCCATCCTGCTCATCGGTGTTGTAATGGTGCTTTACGCTATCTTTGGTGCCGCATTTGGCATGATCACGAGGGGTGCGGTATGGTTCAGCGGCATCGGCACTGTTTTGGTGGTGCTCGTTCTCTTCTGGCTGGCCGGCTACAACGACACTGCCTACTATCCTTCGCTCCTCGATCCGCAGAGCTCCCTCTCGATTGCCAATAGCTCGTCATCGAAGTTCACACTCTCCGTCATGAGCTGGGTATCGGTTCTCGTACCGTTTGTGCTTGCCTACATCTGGTATGTATGGAGCAAGATGAACAATACGCCTCTCACCGAAAAAGAGCTCGATTCCGACCACCACGTCTATTAATCTGATATGTCCGACACCTATCATACTCTTGCAGCCCCGTCTGAAGGCCTTTACAAAGAGAAGATGAGTAAATTCATCTCCTTTGCAATTCCTGTGACATCCGCTGCCGAGGCTAAGGAGCACGTGGCGCGCATAGCCAATAAATATCATGATGCGCGCCATGTATGCTGGGCATATATGGTCGGACCGGAGCGTAAGGATTTTCTATCAAGCGACAATGGCGAGCCTTCCGGTACGGCAGGAAAACCTATCCTCGGGCAAATAAATTCCTTCGGACTCACCGACATCGTGATTGCTGTGGTGAGATATTTCGGCGGTATCAAACTCGGTACATCCGGCCTGATTTCTGCCTATCGCGAGGCTGCTCGTCAGGCCATTGAGAACGGCACGATAATTGAGTGTCACCAGCGCGACACCACCGTTTTTTCTTTCCCTTACCTGTCGATGAATGCAGTGATGAAGGTGACGAAATCGTCGATTGTAACGGTTGTCAGCCAGCAGTTCGACAACACCTGCACCATGACAATTGAGACAAATGCCGACGACACTCCCGCCGTACGTGGAATGCTCTCCAATATCGATGGCGTAAGTATCCTATAAAAATTGTTCATAAGCGTCGAGCTTCAGCAAACCAAAAAAAGCGGAATATCCTAATCAAGGGAATATTCCGCTTTTTTTTGATGAATATCTGAGGATTATTTCTTCAGCTTGTATATCTCCGTGCCGGCGAGCAGGAAACACCCGGTGCCATAGTCGTCAAAGTCGGGACGGCTGTCGTAGCTGGTGGGCTGTCCGTCTTTCGGTTCCTTACCCGTGCCCTGTACATAACCTAAGTAACCGTTTTCATGAACGGCATCTTTCACCATCGCATCCCATGCCTTGACGCAAGGACCGAGATATTTTGCACGGTCGAGGATTCCGTTGTTGATGCCCCACGCCAGGCCGTACACGAAAAGTGCGGTGCCCGATAGCTCCTTGCCTCCGAAATTGTTAGGATCGTGGAGTGAGCAATTCCAGAATCCGTCTGGACGCTGGCATTTCACGATGGCCTCGCTCATGGCCTTGAAATCGGAGATATAAGTGGCGCGGTGTGGATCCGATGCCGGTACATCCTGAAGCACGCGAGCCAGGGCTGCGTACACCCAGCCGTTGCCACGACTCCAGTAGCAATTTTTACCGTTGGGCTCCTTGTATGGTGGCACGAAATCTTTGTCGCGCCACCATAGGCCATCCTTCTCGTTGAAAAGACCTCCGCCTATTTCGTTGCGCGAACATGCGTACATATTCCAGGCTTTGTCGAAATATTTCTGCTCGCCTGTCACAGCACCCATCTTTGTGAGCACAGGCATACCCATCTGTATGGCGTCGATCCAGGTCCAGTCGCCGTCATCGGGGCAATTCACCAGCATGTCGGCGTGTACTTTGGCGTTCTGTATGTGTTTCCAGTCGTGGGTGATGTTATAAACATCTATATAAGTTTGCGAGCAGCAATAGTTGTCGGCGTCGCGGTTGGTGGTGCCGTTGCGAGGTGTCCACTTGTGCGCGTCGCCCCAATCCATGGCGTACTGAAGGTATTTGGCATCTGGATAGATCGAATAGAGTGCCATCAGCCCTTCATAGTACACGGCGCGTGTCCATAGATTGCTTGTCCGCATTCTTTTCACGTAGGTTGGCATTCCGGGCTCCGGCCAGTTTTTCATGAAATAGTTGTTCACTTTGATCAATGTTTCAAGAGTGGCCTTTTTGTCAGGCACCGTCTGGGCATGGGTGCTTGTGCCTAATAAAAACAAAGCAATAGCAAGGATAAGAATTTTTTTCATGTGTATGATCTGATTTATTGCACAAATTTAAGCAAAATTTCTCAGACTTTCGGTATTTTTGCGTATTTTTGCAAGTATATTATCTATTTCGGATTTCCGATATAAGTTATGGAAGATTATTCACAAGATATTATCCGCGCCACCGAGGTTTTAAGACACGGTGGAGTGATTCTTTATCCCACCGATACAGTATGGGGCATCGGTTGCGATGCTACAAATGCCAGTGCCATACGCCGTATTTTCGACATCAAGCGTCGTGCCGATGGAAAGGCAATGATCACACTCGTGGATTCCATTGATTCTCTCTGCCGTACGGTAGATAATGTGCCGGAGGTGGCGATTGAGTTGATTGAGGCTGCTGTGAATCCGGTCACAATCGTATATGACCGAGGGGTGGGGGTTGCACCCGAACTCGTGGCGTCCGACGGATCTCTGGCAGTGAGGGTAACCCGTGAGAAATTCTCTGCGGGCTTGTGCCGTAGTCTACGTCGTCCGTTGGTCTCCACCTCCGCAAATATCAGTGGTGCTCCAACACCACGTTCATTCGCTGAAATAAGTCCGGAGGTTATCGCGGCTGTCGACTATGTCTGCACATCCCGTCGCGATGAACGTAAAGGAGTGGGTCGTCCATCTATGGTTATCAAGATTTCCGACAACGGTGTGTTCAAAATTCTTAGGAAGTGATGTCAGATACCTCTCGTCAAAGATGCATCTACATATTATCTGATTTCGTAACAGGGAACTTGGCATGGTTCCTGTTCAACCTTATCAGATACTACACTTTGCCATACAACTACAGCAGTATGTCGCTTTCGATGTACTATGCCATGCCCATGGTGCTGTTGGGACAACTCATCTTCCCGCTTTTGATGATCGCGCTCTTTGCTGTCTCCGGATTCTACAATGAGGTGTTTTTCAAATCCAGGGTAGAGAATATCGTGAATACCTTCGGTGTTTCCTTGCTGGGCTCAATAATAATATTCTTCGTTGCCTTGTTCAACGATTCCATCGACGACCGTCTGAAGAATTATGAGATGGTGGCGATTCTTTGGATGCTTATAGGTCTGCTCACTCTGATTCCGCGTCTGTTCATCACCTTTAGTGTGTCCAGTCGTATAAAGAGCCGTAAGATTTCCTTCAACACTCTCATTGTCGGCATTTCGCCGAAAGCTTTGTCACTTGCAGATGATCTTGGATACAAATATCCAGACATGGGTTTCAATATAGTGGGTTTCGTTGACGACCATTCCTGCGAAGGGCATCCCACAGGAGCATCCGATTTGCCGGTGTATGATATTGATGATCTACCTGATGTGGTTGAGTCGCGACATATCGACTCCTTCATCGTGGCCCATTCCGGCACTGATATGTCGGGCACCGTCAGTACTGTCAACCGTCTTTTCCCTTTTGGAAAATCGGTTTTCATAACTCCTGACCTCCTTCATTTCATCACTTTGCGTCCGCGCACACGTATGGTATCTGGCGAGGTGTTGATAGATGTGTCCAAGAGTCAGATTCCACCGAGTACTTTAAACATCAAGCGGATAAGCGATGTGGTGGTATCTGCCATGACAATTGTGGCTATTTCTCCGCTGTTGGCTGTGATTGCCGTGCTTGTCAAGCACAGTTCTCCGGGTCCGGTGATATATAAGCAGGAAAGGGTGGGATACAAGAAGAAGCCTTTCTTCATCTATAAGTTCCGGTCTATGTATGTGGGTAGCGAAGCCGATGGGCCGGCTTTGGCTTCATCCGATGACAAGCGCATAACTCCATTGGGCCGTGTCCTACGCAAATACCGACTTGATGAGCTTCCTCAGTTCTGGAACGTCCTGAAAGGTGATATGTCGATTGTAGGTCCGCGCCCGGAACGTGAGTTTTATCTTCGTCAGATTATCGCGCGGGCTCCTTATTTCAGCCTTTTGCATCAGGTGCGTCCGGGCATCACTTCCTGGGGCATGGTGAAATATGGCTATGCGCAGAATGTCGATGAAATGCTTGAACGCGCAAAATACGATCTTCTCTATATCGACAATGTGTCGCTTATTGTGGATCTTAAAATTTTATTTTACACATTAGAAACAATAATTAGCGGAAAAGGAGTCTAATTTATGGCCGCACCTCAGAAAACAGCTAAAAAGCTTCCCGAATGGTTTCAGCACTTGCTTATGTGGCGAGAGAAACATGTCAAGGAGAAAGATTTTGTGATTTTTCTCGGTCTTATTGTCGGCATTTTTGCCGGTTTAGCCGCCATGGTGCTCAAATGGCTCATCCATCATATCGGCACGCTCCTCCTTGCCTTTACTTCGGAAGGCGCATTCAACTGGGCTTATATCATCTTCCCGTCGATAGGTGTGGTATTGGTGGCTCTGTATGTGAGATATGTTGTCAAGGATAATATTTCGCATGGTGTCACCAGGGTGCTCTATGCCATTTCACAAAAGAAAAGCCGCATCAAGCTGCATAATGTCTATACTTCGGTCATAGCAAGCTCCGTCACCATCGGTTTTGGTGGATCTGTTGGTGCGGAGGGCCCTATAGTTAGCACGGGGGCTGCGATCGGTTCGAATCTCGGTTCGCTTTTCCGAATGTCTCCGCGCATTCTCATGATTCTTGTAGGTTGTGGTGCAGCCGCCGGTATCTCGGGTATTTTCAAGGCTCCAATCGCTGGTATGCTTTTCACTCTTGAGGTGCTTATGATTGACCTTACCTCCGTTTCGGTGATGCCGCTGCTTGTGGCATCTATCACCGGTGCGACTATAGCGTATATCTATACTGGTTATGATTTCGAGTTCTTCTTTGTGCAGAGTGAGGATTTTCTTATAGGCAGGGTTCCGTACGTCATAATCCTTGGTCTGCTTTGCGGTCTCGTTTCTCTATATTTCACCAAAGTGATGAATATGATGGAGAAATTTTTCGGAAAATATCAGAATCGCTGGCATAAGACTGCCATCGGATGCGTCATACTTTCGGGTCTTGTATATGTGTTTCCCCCTCTCTTCGGCGAAGGCTATGGATCTATCAATATGCTTCTCGATGGCAACGTCAACGGCATCCTTGACACTTCGCCTTTCTATGCCGAGAGCGGCAGGGTATGGATGATTATTATTTTCATAGCCCTTATCATTGCTTTCAAGGCGTTTGCCACTTCAGCCACAAATGGTGCAGGTGGAGTAGGCGGTACGTTCGCTCCCTCGCTCTTCGTGGGATGTATGACAGGTTTTCTCTTCGCCTACATCGTCAACGAATATGGGCTCGGTATGGGTGTAAATACCAAGAATTTCGCCCTTATAGGCATGGCGGGGGTGATGGCCGGTGTAATGCACGCTCCGCTCATGGCAATCTTCCTCACTGCTGAACTCACAGGTGGGTATTCCTTATTCCTCCCTTTGCTCATAGTGTCCACTATTTCCTATGGCACTATCAAGGTATTCGAACCTTACAGCATCTACACCATGCGTCTCGCCAGAAAGGGACAGCTGCTTACTCACCACAAGGATAAGGCTGTGCTCACTCTGCTCAAGACCGATTCTGTGATCGAGACAGATTTTATGTCGGTCACTCCCGAAATGACACTTAAGGAGATGGTGGATGTGATTTCGCGTTCCAACCGTAATCTTTTTCCTGTCATCAATTGTAAAAACGAACTCATGGGAATTGTGCTGCTCGACGAAATCCGCAATATCATGTTTCGTCCTGACCTGTATAGGAAAATGACCGTGAGCACGTTCATGTCCATCCCTCCTGCCAAAATCGAAATCTCCGATTCTATGGATAAGGTGATGAAGACGTTCGACGACACTCAGGCTTGGAATCTGCCGGTAGTCGACAAGGGCAAATATGTGGGCTTCGTCTCGAAATCCAAGATATTCAATTCCTATCGCAGGGTTCTCCGGCATTATTGCGAGGATTGATACGATGGCGTTTGCCGCAGTTGTCCTTCAGCGGACAGTCCACGCATCCATTATCCTTCGGCTTGCCCGCTGACAAGTAGCGTATTATTCCTGCTACAGCCATAGCTACAACAATTGTAACGATAATATATTGCAACAGATCTCCCATGACAAAAAAAGGTGGGTTTATAGCGCCCACCCGTGAAATTTTATAAAATCTATAATACCTAAGGCCTATTTGATAAGGTACTGAGATGAGATTGACTCATTCTCATGCACCCTGCGTATGGTGTCGGCGAAGAGTTTTGCTACGGAGATGATGGTGGCTTTCGAGCAATCTTTTCTGTAAGGTATCGAGTTGGTGAAGATTATCTCTGTTAGACGGCTGTCGTTTACGCGGTCGGTGGCAGGATCGCTCATTATTGCGTGGCTGCACAATGCACGCACGCTCTTGGCTCCGTTGTCGAGCATCAGGCCCGCAGCTTTGGTGATGGTTCCGGCAGTGTCAACCATGTCATCGATAAGTATCACGTTCTTGTCCTTAACGTCGCCTATCAGCGTCATGTTCTCCACCACATTAGCTTTCGCCCTCTGTTTGTGGCACAGCACCAAGGGTACATCAAAATATTTGGCGTAGTTGTTTGCACGCTTGGCTCCGCCCACATCGGGAGTAGCTATCACGAGATTATCAAGGTTGAGCGACTGTATGTAGGGGATGAACACCGATGATGCGTACAGATGGTCGACCGGCACATTAAAGAATCCTTGTATCTGGTCGGCATGAAGGTCCATTGTGATTACGCGGTCCACTCCGGCGGCGGTCAGCAGATCCGACACCAATTTGGCGGCTATCGACACACGCGGCTTGTCCTTGCGGTCCTGGCGTGCCCATCCGAAATAAGGCATTACCGCGATAATCGAACGTGCCGAAGCGCGCTTGGCGGCATCGATCATCAGTAGCAGCTCCATCAGGTTGTCGCTGTTGGGGAAGGTGGACTGCACAAGGTACACCTCGCAGCCTCTGATCGATTCCTCGAATGATACTTCAAACTCTCCATCAGCGAAATGAAGGATGTTCATCTTGCCTAACGGAACGTTCAGTTCTTTGCAAATCTCCTCGGCGATGTATTTTGAATTTGTGCCTGAGAAAACCTTAAACGGAGGTAATGAATTGCTCATAGGATATCA